>RXIX01000047.1 GCA_003989075.1 Candidatus Competibacteraceae bacterium
GCAACCCGGTTGCCCAAGCCGATATCGGCGAGCAGATCGTCGAAACTGCTCAGGCCGAATTCCTGCACCAGGGTTTTCACCGTCGCCGGCGCCAGCTCGTTCAGGCCACCAATGCGCCCAGCCAGGGCCTTTTCCAGCAGCCGCTTGCCGAGCAGGATCGCCTCGGCGCGCTGCAGGTGCTTGAGATAGTGACGGATGCTGGCGCGGGCCTTGGCGGTCACCACGAAGTTGAGCCAGGCCGGATTGGGGCGCGCGGTCGGGGTGATGATCACCTCGACGGTCTGGCCAGTGCTCAGCGGCGTGCGTAGCGGCACCAGCCGCCGGTCAACCCGCGCGCCGACGCAGGTGTTGCCGACATCGGAATGGATGGCATAGGCGAAATCGACCGCTGTCGCACCGCGCGGCAATTCGATGATCTCGCCACGCGGCGTGAACACGTAGACCTCGTCGGGGAACAGATCAACCTTAACGCTTTCCAGGAACTCGACCGGATTGCCGGCGCGCCGCTGCATGTCCAGCAGTTTCTGCAGCCACTCGCGGGCGCGCTGCTGGGCATGGCTGCCCTGTTGATCGCCGGACTTGTAGCGCCAGTGCGCGGCCACGCCGACCTCGGCCATGATGTGCATTTCCTCAGTGCGGATCTGCACTTCGATGGGCACGCCATTGGGCCCGAACAGCACGGTATGCAGCGACTGGTAGCCGTTGGCCTTGGGAATGGCGATGTAGTCCTTGAAGCGGCCCATGTAGGGCTTGTACAGGCTGTGCATTACCCCCAGCACCCGGTAACAGGTATCGACGCTGTCGACGATCACCCGCACCGCATAGACATCGTAGACTTCACTGAAGGGCAGGTGCTTGGCGCGCATCTTCTTGTAGATGCCCCACAGGTGCTTGCTGCGCCCCATCACCCGGCACTGGATACCTTCGTCTTCCAGACGGGTCTGAATGCGGGTTTCGAGTTGGCCGACGATCTCGCGGCGGTTGCCGCTCATATGGCGAACTGCATCGTGCAGCACGCGAAAGCGCAGCGGATACAGGTGGCTGAAGCCGAGGTTTTCCAGCTCCTGGCGCAGATGATTCATGCCCAGGCGCCCGGCGATCGGCGCGTAGATGTCGAGGGTTTCACGGGCGATGCGCCAGCGGGCATCGGGGCGCATGGCGCCAAGGGTGCGCATGTTGTGCAGGCGGTCAGCGAGCTTGATCATGATCACCCGCAGGTCCTTGGCCATCGCCAGGAACATCTTGCGGAAATTCTCGGCCTGCGCTTCCAGCTTGGAATTGAACTGGATCTGGGTCAGCTTGCTGACGCCATCGACCAGATCGGCCACCTCCGGTCCAAACCGGCTGCTCAGATGTTCCTTGCCGTAGTGGGTGTCCTCGATGACATCGTGCAGCAAGGCTGCCTGCAGGGTGACATGATCGAAGCGGACATTGGCCAGAATGCGCGCCACCGCCAGAGGATGAAAGATATACGGCTCGCCGCTCTTGCGGGAGATACCCGCGTGAGCCTCGGCGGCGAAGTAGCAGGCCTCGCGCAGGCGCTGCACCTGCTCGGCATCCAGGTATTCGCCGGTGATCGCGCACAGGTCATCAATGCGCAGGCGCAGATCGTCAAGCCATTCCGCCGCGATATGCAATGCAGGCTGGTTCTGCTGGATGTCGCCTTGTTTTTCCCGCGCGGACGCACTTAACACGAGCCGTGTCTCCAGTGGGGCGGAATCCTACTCCGCCGTCGTTGCCGTATCGGTCGCAGCCCCGGCGCTGCTTTCCTCGCGCGCCGGCAGCGACCTGACCGATTCCCATCCCTTCCGATCCTTGAGCATGTAGTTGAGCTTGCCCTCGGCCAGTTCGCGCAATGCCAACACCGTAGGCTTGTCATTCTCCCTGGGCACCAGAGGGTCACGGCCAAGCGTCAGCTCGCGGGCACGGCGCGCGGCGATCAACACCAGCTCAAAACGGTTATCCACCTGGTGGAGGCAGTCTTCAACAGTAATTCGGGCCATGCGGGTGAATCTCCAGGTTGCATTCTCTTGATCTTGCAGCATCTATCATGCTGAACGCAAACCGCTAAGACAATAGCGCCTGCAGCAGATCAGCATGGCGCACTTCCTGATTCGCACGGCGCTGGCGATTGCCGAGGATGATGGCGCGCAATGCCTCCAGGGCGGTCTCGAAGACATCGTTCACCACCAGGTAATCGAATTCCGCGTAATGCGTCAGCTCATCCAGTGCGGCGCTCATGCGCGTCTCGATAACCGCCGCGCTATCCTGGCCGCGTCCGGCCAGCCGTTCACGCAGCACCGCCCGCGATGGCGGCAGAATGAAAATGCCCAGGCTGCCGGGCAGCAGCGCCCGCACCTGCTGTGCACCCTGCCAGTCGATTTCCAGAATCACATCCCGGCCCGCAGCCTGCTGTTCCAGCACCGCGGCACGGCTGGTCCCGTAGGCATTGCCAAACACCCGGGCATGTTCCAGGAATGCTCCGGCCGCGATCATGGCTTCGAAGGTCGCGGGCGCTACGAAGTGATAATGCACGCCATCCTGCTCGCCGGGGCGAGGCGGGCGGGTGGTGTGGGACACGGAGACGGTCAGATCGGGCGTGGTCTCGACCAGACTGCGGACCAGGCTGGTCTTGCCGGCACCCGAAGGTGCAGCGACGATATACAGGGTTCCAAGACTCATGACGGGTTGCTCGCTACAGGCGCGACAGGGATGATTCAATAATTCTAGCGGAACCGCACCCGTCTGGTGCAGGGGAATGGGCGGGCCATGGCCTGTGCTTCCCTGCTGAGCCATGCCAACCGGGAGAAACAGTGACAGCACAATTCCGGCAATCCCCCATCAAAAAAGCCGTCAATACGACGGCTTTGCAAAACGGCTGATCCGTTGATTCTCTCAGGACTTTCGCTTACCTGACTTTTTCCGTCATACCCGCGAAAGCGGGTATCCATTCTTTTCAACACGCTACTGGATTCCCGCATACGCGGGAATGACGAAAAGCGAAAGTCCCGTCTCTATTCGATATTCTGAATCTGTTCGCGCATCTGCTCGATCAGAACCTTCAGCTCCACCGCCGCCCGCGTCGTATCGGCATCGGCGGATTTCGACGACAGGGTATTAGCTTCGCGGTTGAGTTCCTGCATCAGAAAATCCAGGCGCCGCCCAACCGGCTCAGCGCGCCCCAGCACGCTCTCGATCTCATCAAGATGGGTGTCGAGCCGATCCAGTTCCTCTTCCACATCCAGACGCTGCGCGACCAGCGCCAGCTCCTGCTCCAGCCGGCCCGGATCAGCATCCACCGCAATATCCGCCAGACGCCCCAGCAGCTTCTCGCGCCAGCGGGCCAGCACCTCGGGCCGGCGCACCCGCACCCGCGCTACCTGCAGACGCATCGCCGTACAGCGCTGCTGCAGCATCTCGGCGGTACGCTGCCCTTCGCGCTCACGGGTGGCGATCAGCTCCGCCAGGGCGGCATCGAGCCCGTCGAGAATAGCGCTGCGAATCTCATCCAGATCCGGCTCGGCTTCATTGATCACCCCTGGCCAGCGCAGGATATCCGCCAGGCGCAAACCGGTGCCCGGCCCGGTCATATGTTCCAGCTCAGCGGCGATATCCAGCAGGCGCTCGACCAGGGCATGGTTCAGGGTAATGGCGGTCAGGGCCGCGCCGGCCGTCTGCAGCTTCAGGGCGCACTCCACCTTGCCCCGGCTGAGCGCGCTGTTCACCCGTTCCCGCGCCAGCGTTTCCAGACCGCGCAGCGCTTCCGGCAAGCGGAAGCTGGTTTCCAGATAGCGGTGATTCACCGAGCGCAATTCCCAGGTGATGGTACCCCAGGCGCTGGGCCGTTCCTGCCGGGCAAAGGCGGTCATGCTGCGTAACATGGGTCATCCTCGATCTTCAGTGGTGGGTCAGTCAGGGTCTACGCGGCGCGCGTCTACCCCATCCGGTGCATGGCGGCCTTATTGTCGTTATTAGGAGCGGGTTGGGGCCCGGGCTGCGGAATATGCCTTGGTGCGGGAGGCAGCGAGTGCGCATGCGCAAACGGCTTTATCTTAGGCCGAATCGGCGCTGTTGGCGCCGCCGGAACAATTTTTCGCTCCGGGACCGGTCTGGCGCCTTCTGCTATAGTGCGCCCCCACTTGGCTCATTAATCCGCCCGCCCGCGACCGACCATAGGAACTCCGTCCATGCGCCCCAGCCACCGCGCCGCTGATGAACTGCGCCCCATCCGCCTCACCCGTCAATTCACCAAGCACGCTGAAGGCTCGGTGCTGGTGGAATTCGGGGATACCCGGGTGATCTGCACTGCCAGTGTCGAGGAACGGGTGCCGCCGTTCCTCAAGGGCAAGGGCCAGGGCTGGGTCACCGCTGAATATGGCATGCTGCCGCGCGCCACCCATACCCGCTCGGCCCGCGAGGCCGGACGTGGCCGCCAGGAAGGGCGCACCCTGGAAATCCAGCGCCTGATTGGCCGCTCGCTGCGCGCAGTGGTTGATCTGAGCGCACTCGGTGAACGCACCATTACCCTGGATTGCGATGTCATCCAGGCCGATGGGGGTACTCGTACTGCTTCCATCACCGGCGGTTTCGTCGCCCTGGCCGACGCGATCCGGCATCTGATGACCCGCCGACAGATCAGGAAAAATCCGCTGCATGGCCAGATTGCCTCGGTGTCAGTGGGCATTTACCGGGGCGTGCCGGTGCTGGATCTGGATTATGCCGAGGACAGCGAGGCCGAAACCGACATGAACGTGGTCATGAACGAGGCCGGCGCCTTCGTTGAGCTGCAGGGCACCGCCGAGGGCCACGCGTTCCGCATGGAAGAACTGCAGGCCATGCTGGATCTGGCGCGCGGTGGGATCGAGCAGTTGCTCGGTAAGCAGCGTGAGGCGCTGGGGCTATGAGCCGGCAGCGCGTCGTCCTGGCCACCGGCAATGCCGGCAAGGCGCGTGAATTCGCTGCGGCACTGGCTGATCTGGCGCTGGACATCGTGCCGCAGTCGCAACTGGGTGTCACCGAAATCGAGGAAACCGGGTTGAGCTTTGTCGAGAACGCCCTGCTCAAGGCCCGCAATGCCGCCCACCAGACCGGCCTGCCGGCGCTGGCCGATGATTCAGGATTGGTCGTCGATGCGCTCGGCGGCGCGCCGGGGATTTACTCAGCCCGCTATGCCGGTCCCGGGGCCGATGACCAGGCCAATATTGTCCGCCTGCTGCAGGCCCTGCACGGGATGCCGGCAGCGCGGCGCGGTGCCCGGTTCCATTGCGCGCTGGCCCTGTTACGCCATGCCACCGACCCGGCGCCGCTGATCTGCCAGGCCAGCTGGGAAGGCATGGTGCTGGAGGCGCCGCGCGGCAACGGCGGCTTTGGCTATGATCCGCTGTTCTGGGTGGCCAGCCGGGCCTGCAGCGCAGCCGAACTGGATCTGGCCAGCAAGAACCAGCTCAGCCATCGCGGCCAGGCGCTGGCACAGCTCGATCGGGCTTTGCACCAGCACCCGGCGTTCTGGAGCCTGCTCACAGCGGCGCCTGATTCAGCGACAGCATGATCGGTTCGAGCTGACGCCAGATCAGTTCCGCCTGCCGCTTGGAGAGCACCTTGGGCAGCATGTCGCGGATGGCGTCGAGTTCGACGCGCAGTTCCTCAGCGGAATGGGTCGCTTCGATGCGTTCGACCCGGCGACCGGCAGCCGGACCCATCGCACCGAGCAGGGTAAAGCGCACAAAGCTCTTGGCCTTGTCGAGATTGAACGCCGGCTGCCCGGACTGTGCCAGCGGCTGCGCGGGGCTGGGAGCGGCGCTGGTTTCGCCACCCCAGATATCCTGCATGATGGCCCCTTCAGACAAGGCAGGCGTCCTGTTGACGGCTGGCGTCGGGCTCGGAGTCGGGGTCGCGCGCGCGCCGGCCGGTGCTGCGGGCGGGCGGATCGTAACCGCTTTTGGCGGCGGTACGCTGACCCGACTGCCGGCGCTGGCCTCGACGCTGGCTCCCGAGGCAATAAAACCGCCTGCCTCCAGTTCGCCCAGGGCAATAGCCACGTCACCGAGCGTGGTCAAGCGCTGAATCATCTCAGCGGCAGTGGAACGGCCATCGACCATAATCAGCAGCCGGCGCAGGCTGGCGGCCAGCTTATAGGTCCGATTCTGGATTTCCTCCAGCCCCTTGCTGGTTTTGAAATAGACCTGATTGAGTTCCATAACACTCCTGCGTGTGGTGGCAACGGCTACAGGCCGGTAGATCATCCCGGCATTGGGACGGTCATACGAACAGGCTTTGGCCCATTTTCATTTTTGGATTAGCTCATTCTATGCCAGGACACCCGATGTTAGTGTTTTCCGAAGCGATTCCGCTGGCCTTGTACGTCCATATGCCCTGGTGCGTGCGCAAATGTCCGTATTGCGACTTCAACTCCCACGAGGCGCGTGGCCCCCTGCCGGAAATGGCCTATGTCGATGCCCTGCTGGCTGATCTGGAACAGGATCTGCCCCGGGTCTGGGGACGGCGTATCGAAAGTGTGTTCATCGGCGGCGGCACACCCAGTCTGCTGTCGGCTGAGGCGCTGGATCGGCTGCTGTCCGGGTTGCGCGCACGGCTGCCCCTGCGCCCGGATCTGGAAATCACCCTGGAAGCCAACCCGGGCACCGTCGAGCAGGGCAAGTTTGCCGAATTTCGCGCCGTCGGCATCAGCCGGCTGTCGATCGGTGTGCAGAGTTTCGATGAGGCCGCCCTGCAACGACTGGGACGGATTCACGGCCGCCGTGAAGCCTGCGCCGCTGCCGAAGCCGCCCATGCCGCTGGGCTGGACAATTTCAATCTCGACCTGATGTTCGGCCTGCCCGGGCAGACTCCGGCACAGGCGCGGGCCGATATCGCCAATGCCATCGCCCTGCAACCGGCACACATTTCCTACTATCAGCTCACCCTCGAACCCAACACCGCCTTTCACCACGCGCCGCCGCCGCTGCCTGACGATGAACAGTGTGACCGGATGCAGCAGCAGGCCGAGGCGGACCTGGCCCGGCATGGCTACGTGCGCTATGAAGTGTCCGCTTATGCGCGCGATGGGCGACGCTGCCGGCACAATCTCAATTACTGGGAATTTGGTGACTATCTGGGCATCGGCGCCGGCGCCCATGGCAAACTCAGCGATGCGGCGAATGGCCAAATCTGGCGGCTGTGGAAGCTTAAGCATCCACGCGATTATCTGGCCCATGCCGGTACGCCCGCCGCGATCGGTGCTGATGCACCGGTTGCGCACGCCGATCTGCCGCTGGAATTCCTGATGAATGCTCTGCGCCTGCTGGATGGAGTGCCCGCGACGCTGCTGAGTGCCCGCACCGGCCTGACGCTGGAGGCGCTGCAACCGCTGCTGGAGCCGGCGCGGCAGCGCGGTCTGCTGGCAAGCGACCCGGAGCGACTGCGCGCGACCGCGCAGGGACTACGCTTTCTCAACGAACTGCTGCAGATGTTCGTTCCCGACTGAGGGCGCGATCGGGGCGCGGATCGCAAGAACGTGCCAGCGCAGCGCCGGTCCGGCCGCTATCATCGCCACTTGAATCGCAGCGCCTGCCCCCACCTTCACCCAAGGAGAAATCGTCAACTACCCCCGCCTGAAGGCGGGAACTTGTGAAAACAGGCTCGGTTGACCAGCCTAAGCCCGCCTAACCGGGATGTTGAAAGGGGCTACGTTGCGTAGAGGTTCAAGACCTGCCTTGGGATGCTTCCTCAGTCCCAAGCTCTGGAAGCCCTGGTTGCAGACACGCATAGGGTAAGCACGAAACGGATTGGGGCGTAATGCCGCTACGCAACATGGGCGAGGGGAGCGAAGCCGCAAGGCTTCCGTCACCAGGCCCTTTACGGGGCAGAGTCTCACGACCCGGCAGGTGGAAAGCCTGCACCCATTCAACTCTGATAGCTGACCTAACAGGAGAGCGAGAAGAGGGGAACGCTTCGCGTTCCGCGCTATCCCTCCCCGCCCTAAAGGACGGGGTATCTCGCGCAACATCCGATGAAAATTAAAGCCCTGCATCAGTACTCCCGGGACGTCGATACGGTTTTCGGTCTGTTTCACGATCCGGCGTTCATGAAGACCAAATACGAGGGCATCGGCGCGCGCAACGTTCAGGTACCGGAATGCAGCGGCAGCGATGGCCGCTATACGGTCAAAATCAAGCGCGAGGTGCCGGCCGATGTACCGGCGCTGCTGAAGAAATTCCTCAATCCCTGGAATACGCTGGTGCAAAGCGAAAGCTGGAGTGGAACCGCCGGCGGTCCCTATCGCTGCAGCTTCGAAATCGACATCGCCGGGGTGCCCGTGACGATGAAAGGCGCCATGGAACTGCGCGCCGAGGGCAGTGGCTGCGTCAATGACGTGACGCTGGAGGTGAAATGCGGGATTCCGCTGGTCGGCGGCAAGCTGGCGGATTTCGTCGGCGGTGATGCCGAAAAGGCCATGCAGGCCGAATATGCCTTTATCCGCGCCCATCTTGCCTAGGCGCGGTGCCAGGCGGCGGCGCGCGCGGCTACCGGAACAGGATGCCGCGCCGCCGTTCGTTCAGTCGAACAGACCCGCCACCGACAGATAGCGCTCGCCGGTGTCATAGCAGAAGGTCAGTATCCGGCTGCCATCGGGGATTTCCGGCAGCTTCTGGGCGACTGCCGCCAGCGAGGCGCCGGAGGAAATGCCGATGAAGATGCCCTCCTCCTTGACGCAGCGCACCGCGTAGCGGAAGGCATCTTCATGATTGACCTGGATGATGCCGTCGAGAATCCCGGTGTTGAGCACCGCGGGCACGAAGCCGGCGCCGATGCCCTGCAGCGGGTGCGGGCCGCGCGGGCCACCACTGAGCACCGGCGAGGCGGCCGGCTCCACGGCGAAGGTTTTCAACTGCGCGAACTGCGCCTTGAGCACTTCGGCACAACCGGTGATATGGCCACCGGTACCGACGCCGGTGATCAGGTAATCGAGGCCATCGGGGAAGTCGGCGAGAATTTCCCGGGCGGTGCTGCGACGGTGAACCTCGGCATTGGCCGGGTTCTCAAACTGTTGCGGCATCCAGGCGCCCGGCGTGCTGTTCACCAGCTCCTGGGCCTTTTCGATCGCGCCGGGCATACCCTTTTCCTTGGGGGTGAGCACCAGTTCCGCGCCCAGCGCCGCCAGATAACGGCGCCGCTCCAGCGACATCGACTCAGGCATGGTCAGGATCAGGCGATAGCCCTTGACGGCGGCAACCATCGCCAGGCCGATGCCGGTGTTGCCAGAGGTCGGTTCGACGATCACGCTGCCCGGACGCAGCAGGCCACGCTGCTCGGCATCCTCGATCATCGCCCGGCCAATGCGGTCCTTGATGCTACCGCCCGGATTGGCGCGCTCCAGTTTTATCCAGACCTCGACCTTGCGATCAGCGAAAAGCCGATTTATACGGACATGGGGCGTGTTGCCGATGGTATCGAGAATGGTATGGGCTTTCATGACGCCTGCTTCTCCTGACCGGGGTAGGTGGTTGCACCGCGATGCGCGGCGACTGATGTTCCTGCAACCATAGCAGGCTTGACGAACAATGATAAAGAATAATAAATAATTTTTTTATAACCCAATGCAAGATGACACGCATGGCCGGCGGGCCTCGACAGGAGCATGCAGATGACCCAAAACCGTTTTCGTGGCACTGAGCGTTATGTCGCTACCGATGACCTGATGATGGCGGTCAACGCGGCCGTGACTCTGGGCCGGCCGCTGCTGGTCAAGGGCGAGCCGGGCACGGGCAAAACACAACTGGCCGAGGAGGTCGCCAGCGCTCTGAACCGGCCCTTCATTCAGTGGCATGTCAAATCAACCACCAAGGCGCAGCAGGGCCTGTACGAGTACGACGCGGTTTCGCGGCTGCGCGATTCGCAACTGGGCGACGCACGGGTGCAGGACATCAGCCACTATATCGTCCAGGGCAAGCTGTGGGAGGCGTTCATCTCCGAGGTGCAGCCGGTGTTGCTGATCGATGAGATCGACAAGGCCGATATCGAATTTCCCAATGATCTGCTGCTGGAACTCGACCGCATGGAGTTCTACGTCTACGAGACCCGGCAGACGGTCAAGGCCCGGCAGCGGCCGATCATCATCATCACCAGCAATAACGAAAAGGAATTGCCGGATGCGTTCCTGCGCCGCTGCTTTTTCCATTACATCCGCTTCCCGGACAAGGACACCATGGAGCAGATCGTGCGGGTGCATTACCCGGATCTGAAAAAGCGCCTGCTGAGCGAGGCGCTGGAGGCCTTCTTCGAGATTCGCGAGGTGCCGGGGCTGAAAAAGCGCCCATCGACCTCGGAACTGCTCGACTGGATCAAGCTGCTGGTGGCCGAGGATATTCCGCCTGAGGCCCTGCGTGGCGATCAGCGCAAGGCGATTCCACCGCTGTATGGCGCGCTGTTGAAGAACGAACAGGATGTGCACCTGTTCGAGCGGCTGCTGTTCATGAGCCGGCGCAAGAAGGACTGAGCGGTGAGCCTGCGCCGGTTGCGCAATCGCTACCGGCAGTGGATCGGAGCCGAGGAGATTCGCCGATGATGACCGATTTTTTCTTCAAGCTGCGCCAGGCCAGCATTCCGGTGACGCTGACCGAGTTCCTGACTCTGCTGGAGGCGCTGAATCAGCGGGTCACCGCACACAGCGTCGAGGAGTTCTACTATCTGGCGCGGGCGGCCCTGGTCAAGGACGAGCGGCACTATGACCGTTTCGATCAGGTATTCGCCAGCCATTTCAAGGGCCTGGCGGCGCATTTTGATGACATCGTCGGCGCCGATATCCCGCTGGAGTGGTTGCGCAAGCTGGCTGAGCTGACCCTGAGCGATGAAGACAAGGCGCTGATTGAATCGCTCGGCGGCTGGGAAAAGCTGATGCAGACCTTCGCCGAGCGCATGGCCGAGCAGGAAGGGCGGCACGAGGGCGGCAACAAGTGGATCGGGACTGCGGGCACCTCGCCGTTTGGCGCCTACGGCTATAACCCGGAAGGCATCCGTGTCGGTCAGGAGCAGTCGCGCCATCGCCGCGCGGTCAAGGTCTGGGATCGGCGCGAGTTTCGCAATCTTGACGACACGGTGGAACTGGGCACGCGCAACATCAAGGTAGCGCTGCGCCGGCTGCGGCGCTTTGCCCGTGAGGGCGCCGCCCAGGAACTGGACCTCGATGACACCATTCGTTCGACCGCGCGCAATGCTGGCTATCTGGATCTGAAAATGGTCCCGGAGCGGCATAACGCGGTCAAGGTGCTGCTGTTCCTGGACGTGGGTGGTTCAATGGATGACCACATCCGCGCCTGCGAGGAACTGTTCTCAGCGGCGCGCGGCGAGTTCAAGCACCTGGAATACTTCTATTTTCACAACATGGTGTATGAAGGGGTATGGAAGGATAACCGCCGCCGCTATACCGAGAAGCTGGACACGGCCACAGTGCTGCGCACCTTCAGCCCGGATTACAAGCTGATCCTGGTCGGCGACGCTACCATGAGTCCCTATGAAATCACCTATCCGGGCGGCAGCGTCGAGCATTTCAATCCCGAGGCCGGCGATGTCTGGCTGGGCCGGCTGCTGACGGCCTGGCCGCACGCCATCTGGCTGAACCCGCAGCAGCAAAACCGCTGGAGCTATGTGCCGTCGATTCAGATGGTGCGTGAATTGATGGGCGAGCGCATGTATCCGCTGACTCTGGAAGGGCTGGAACAGGGGATTCGGGCGCTGCAACGGGCACGGTGACAAACGAACGCCCAGCGGCACGCCTTTAGCGCGACCGCTGAGCGGCCTGAGCAGGACTGCATACGCTTAGGCCCGACAGAAAGACCGTCCGTGTTAATGCAGTACGGGGATGGACTCCGGCTCGATCATTTTTACCGTCGGCCGGGTGGTAGCCGCCGGGCTGGCGGGATGTGAAGTCTGTGGAGAGGATGTGAGACCTGGGGGAGTTGCCGGCTGCGGCCCGAACCGCGTAAAGACTCCCCACTTTGGGGAATCGAATCGGCGAAAACCACGCCGGAGCTCCTCTGGGCCGTCCTCGACGCAGCAGAAAACCCTGATTGTGAAGTCAGGAATCCCCGCCCTTCAGGGCGGGGAGGAAGTCAAGACCAACACAAACCCGCACTCCAGCCAGCGCCATCACCGCCAGTTCACAACCTCATCCAGGCGCCGGCGCGTGCTCGGCTCCGGCAGTTCCGCCGGATAACCCAGGCTGAGCAGGGCCAGCGGCACCAGCCCTGGCTCCAGGCCCAGCACTGCGCGCACCTGCGCCTCGTCGAAGTAACCGACCCAGGTCGAAGCCATGCCGGCGGCGACGATCGCCAGTTGCGCATAAGCGGCGGCGATGGTGGCATCCTGCAGCGCGTATAGCCGGGCGCCACGCTCACCGAAGGTCTGCGCCGAACGGGCCGGATCGGCGCAGAACACCAGGCAGACCGGTGCTTCGGCGATGAACGTCTGTGCGCTGGCTGCACCGGCAAGAGCCTGCCGCTCGGCTGGATCACGCACCACCACGATGCGATAAGCCTGCAGATCGCCGGCCGAAGGCGCGGCACAGGCCATTTCCAGGATGGCATGCAGCTTTTCGGTCTCGACCGGCATGTCCGGCTGGTACTTGCGGACCGAGTGGCGATGGCGGACGGTGGTGAAGAAATCCCACATGGCGCAATCCTCGCAAAACAGTGGAGAAAATGGCGATCCGCGGGTTCGCCCGCCCTAGCCTGCGCCCTTGACCAGCGCGTTGAGCGTCGGCAATTGCGGCGATTGCGGATAGTTACGCTCCAGCACCCGCAGGCTGTCGGCGGCCAGTTGCGGCATGCCCATCTTGACGTAGGCCTGGGTCATGATGCCCAGCGCGTTTTCGGTCGCCGGCGAGCGGGCATAGTTCTGCAGCACATAGGCGGCACGGTTGACCGCCGCGACATAGGCGCCACGCCGCAGGTAAAAGTCAGCGACGTTGGTTTCATACATGGCCAGACTGTTGTGCAGGAACAGCAGACGCTGACGGGCATCCTCGGCATACTTGCTGTCGGGGAACTTGCGGATCAGCTCGGAGAAGTCGTTGTAGGACTGCCGGGCGGTGTTGGTGTCGGTCTTGGCGCGGTCAACCGGGGCCAGCCGGTCGATCAGGGTGTTACTGCGGTTGAAATTCACCAGGCCGCGCATGTAGTAGGCGTAATCGACGTAGGGATGGCGCGGATTGGCCTTGATGAAACGGTCAGCGGCGGCGATGGCGGCATCCGGCTCGTTGTCGCGGTACTGGCAGAAGATGGTGTCGAGCTGCGCCTGCTGCGAGTAGCGGCCAAACGGGTAGCGGGCCTGGAGCTTGTCCAGGTATTCGAGCGCGGTGCGATAGTTGCCCTCACCAATCGCTTCCTTGGCTTCGCTATAGAGGCGCTGGGCCGACCAGCCCTTGGTTTCATCAATCTTGTCCGGGAGCAGGGAGCAGCCGGCCAGCAGCACGGCGGCCAGCGGGCCGGCGAGAAGCAGTTTCGAAATGCGGCGCATGTATGACGGCATGTGACAGCGGTTGTCGGGAGTAGAATGATGCAAGTCAGTATACCGCCCGGACTGTTAAAAACCATCATGCCACCTGTTGAAGCGATCGACTGTCAAATCCCCGCCGCCTGCGCCGGAATGCGCCTGGATCAGGCCCTGGCCGAACTGCTGCCGGCCTATTCGCGCAGCCGCCTGCAGCAGGCGCTCAAGGCCGGGCATCTGTGCGTGGATGGTCAGCCGCGCCGGCCGCGTGACCCGGTGCAGGGCGGCGAGCATGTGCTCGGCACGCTGCCGCGTGAGGTGGAAACCATTGCCGTCGCTCAGGCGATTCCGCTCACCATCCTGTACGAGGATACCGAACTGCTGGTAATCGATAAGCCGGCCGGGCTGGTCGCACATCCGGCCGCCGGCAATCGTGATGGCACCCTGGTCAATGCCCTGCTGCATCATGCGCCGGAACTGGCAACGCTGCCGCGCGCCGGGCTGGTGCATCGCCTGGACAAGGACACCAGCGGGCTGTTGGTGGTGGCCCGCAGCCTGCGTGCGCACACCGCGCTGGTCGCGCAACTGCAGGCGCGGCGCATCGAGCGCTACTATCTGGCGGTGGTGAACGGCCTGCCGGTTGCCGGTGGCAGTGTGGACGCGCCAGTCGGCCGCCACCCCGTAGACCGTCAGCGCATGGCCGTCACGCCGGGCGGCAAGCCGGCGGTGACCCATTACCGGATACAGCAGCGCTTTCGCGGCCACAGCCTGCTGCAGGTCAAACTCGACACTGGCCGTACCCACCAGATTCGTGTGCACATGGCGCATATCCGCCTGCCGCTGCTCGGTGATCCGGTGTATGGCGGACGGCCGCGCCTGCCACCGGGGGCGTCGCCACGCTGCATCGAGGCGATTCAGGGCTTCCGCCGCCAGGCCCTGCACGCTGAGCGCCTGGCCCTGAGTCACCCGCTCAGCGGTGAATGGCGGGAATGGCGCGCCCCCATTCCCGCCGATCTGGCGCAACTGCTGGCCATTCTGACGGACGACGCGGAGCACACCCATGCCTGAAATCCTGCCTGAGCACCTGATTCTTCCCGACTGGCCGGCCCCGCCGGGTGTGCGCGCCGTGAGCAGCACGCGGCAAGGCGGGGCGAGCAGGCCGCCCTATGACCATTTCAATCTAGCCGGGCATGTCGGCGATGATCCGGCCTGTGTCGCCGCCAACCGGCAAGAGCTGCGCGCGACCCTCGGTCTGACCCTGGAACCGGCCTGGCTGGAACAGGTGCATGGCGTGAACGTGATTGCGGCAGAGACGGTGACCACGCCACCGGCCGCCGATGCTGCCTGGACCCGGGAACCGGGCCAGGCTTGCGTGGTGATGACGGCAGACTGCCTGCCGGTGCTGCTGTGTGATCGGGCTGGAACCGTGGTCGCGGCGGCGCATGCCGGCTGGCGCGGACTGGCCGGTGGCGTGATCGGCGCGACCGTGGCGCAGATGAATACAGCTGCGGCGGACCTGCTGGCGTGGCTGGGTCCGGCGATTGGGCCACGCGCCTTCGAGGTGGGCGATGAGGTGCGCGCCGCCTTCCTGGCGCTGGATGCCGGCAATGCCGCCAGTTTCCAGCCCTCGCCGGCGGGGCGCTGGCTGGCGGATCTTTATGAACTGGCGCGACGGCAGTTGCGGGCGCTGGGCATCGACGCGATTTACGGTGGCGAACACTGCACCTTTAGCGAACCGGAGCTGTTCTTCTCCTACCGCCGCGAGAATCGCACCGGACGCATGGCCAGCCTGATCTGGCGGGTCTGAGCAGGGGGCCGGGCTGGCTACTCGTCGGCAGCGTGGCCAAGCACGATACGCTCCTCGGCCAGCGCCGCCTCCAGTTGCGCCATGCTGCGCTGCAGTTCGCGCTCATCGTCAGCCAGCCGTGCAGCGATGCCCTTGAAGGTGTCGGCGATGGCCAGGAATGCATCGACTACATCTGGATCGAAATGCGTACCCCGGTCGGCGCGAATCACTTCTACCGCCTGCGCGTGCGGCAGCGCAGCCCGGTAAATGCGGCGACCGGTCAGATCATCATAGACATCGGCCACCGCCATCAGCCGGGCGGCAATCGGAATCGCATCACCCGCCAGACCCTCGGGATAGCCGCTGCCGTCCCATTTCTCGTGATGGGCATAGGCGATATCGCGGGCGATGCGCAGGAACGACGCTGAACTGCCCAGCTGCTGCTCGGCAGCGAGAATCGCATCGCGACCCAGGGTGGTGTGGGTCTTCATGATGGCGAATTCCTCGGCGCTCAGCTTGCCCGGCTTGAGCAGGATGCGGTCAGGAATGCCGACCTTGCCGATATCGTGCAGCGGCGCCGACTTGAACAGCAGGTCCAGGGTTTCGTTATTGAGAAAGCCGGCAAAGCGCGGATGATCCTGCAACTGCTGGGCGAGTGCCAGCATGTAATGCTGGGTGCGGCGGATGTGGCTGCCGGTGCCGCTCTCGCGGGTCTCGGCCAGCGAAACCAGGGCGATGATGGTCGCATCCTGAATAGCCAGCATTTCCTGGCTGCGCCGATGCACCTCGGCCTCGAGAAAGGCATTGCGATCCTGCAGAAACTGGCGGGCGTTCTTCAGGGCCAGATGGGTCTCGATCCGGGCGCGCGCCACTACAGGACTGACCGGCTTGATCAGATAATCAACCGCACCGAGCTGAAAGCCGCGTTCCTCGTCCTCGGCGTTGGTCTTGGCGGTGAGGAAAATGACCGGGATCGCAGCGGTGCGTGGATCGGCCTTTAGTTGCTGGCAGACGGCGTAGCCATCCAGGTCCGGCATCATGATATCCAGCAGGATCAGGTCCGGCTGCGGCTCGCTGGCGGCAATCTCCAGAGCACGCATGCCGTGGGTGGTCGCGCGGATTTTATAATGATCCTGAAACAGGGCGCTGAGCAGGGCAATGTTATCGGGCACATCATCGACCAGCAGCAGGGTTTGCCGTTCGCTGTCGCAGGACAGGGCATGCGCGTCAATCATTGGTGTGTTGACCATGGTAGGGCTGAGCCGGCGCGATGCGTAACGTATCGGCGTAGCACAATGCAACGGCAAATTCATAGTGATTGATCGCCTGCTCCAGGTGCAGAAAGGCCCCCACCGACAGGCCGGCCATCAGCTCGGCGCGGTGCGCGCCCAGATAATCGACGGCTTCGATGTCATCCTCAGCCAGCAACTGGCGCAGGCGGGTAAGCAGCAGTTCCAACCGCACCGGATCCGCTGCGGGAGCCAGCGCCGGCGCAGCCTGCCGTTGCAGCAGGGGCAGCACGGTCTGCAGCAGCAGCCCGGGGTTGATCGGTTTGGCCATGTGTTCATTCATGCCTGCATCCAGGCAGCGCTGCCGATCCTCGGGCAGAGCGTGCGCGGTCACGGCCACGATCGGCAGCCTGGCAAAACGCTCCATGCGACGGATATGCCGGGTCGCCGTATAGCCATCCATTTCCGGCATCTGCACATCCATCAACACCAGATCAAAACTGCCGTCCGGATTGCCGTCCAGCACCTCGACTGCCAGGCGGCCATTTTCGGCGATCGTCACCGCAGCGCCAAGATTTTCCAGCATCCGCCGCGCCACTATCTGATTGATCTCAGAATCCTCGACCAGCAGCACGCGCTGCCCATCCAGCCGTGCCGGTTCCGGTTCGGGCACCGTGATCGCTGCAGGAACCATGGCCGCCACGCACAGCGTCCGCAGGGTTTCGCACAACAGCCAGGGTGTGGTCGGCTTGTACAGCAGGATGCTGGCCCCGGCGGCCTCAGCCCGCTCGCGCAGCGCATCACGGTTGAAACCGGTCACCATCACCACCCACGGTCGTGAACCGGGCTGCGCATTGCGCAGCATACGCTCGATGGTCGCAATACCGTCTGGCTCCGGCATGTGCCAGTCCATGAACACGATCCGGTACGGATCATCCCCGGCGACAGCGAAGGCCGCCCACGCCGCGTGGCCCGAGGACACGCACTCCACGCGCAGACCCAGTGCCCGCAGCATCCCACCGAGCACCTCGGCGGCCAGCGCATAATCATCGACCACCAGCACCCGTTGCCCGGCCAGCGCCGCAGGCAGACCGGGCGGCGGCTCCAGCGCGCCAGGGCCGGGTGTGAAGTCGAGAGTGAACTGGAAGCAACTGCCCTGACCGAGCGTTGAGTCCACCGTCAGGACGCCGCCCATCAGATCGACCAGACGCCGGCTGATGGTCAGGCCCAGACCGGTACCGCCATATTTACGGGTCGTAGACCCATCCGCCTGGGTGAATGCCTCGAACAGGTGCTCGCGCTGGCTATCGGCAATACCGATCCCGGTATCGTACACCGCAAAGCACAGCCGTACCGATTTGGATTCACTGGCGCCCGGCTCGGGGTCGAGCAGCGTCACCTCCACCAGCACATGGCCCTGGCTGGTGAACTTGATCGCATTGCCAGTCAGGTTCAGCAGCACCTGCCCCAGGCGCAGCGGATCGCCGATCAGCTGGCGCGGCACACCGGGCGCGATGCGAAACAGCAGCTCCAGATGCTGGTCACTGGCCTTGTGGCCGAGCACCGTCATCAGATTATCGAACACCTGATCGAGGCTGAACACGGTGTGCTCCACCTCCAGCTTGCCGGCCTCGACCTTGGAAAAGTCGAGAATGTCGTTGAGGATGCCCAGCAGAGCCGTGCCGGCGTCATGGATCTTCTGCACATAATCGCGCTGTCGGGCGTCCAGCGCGGTGCGCAGCGCCAGATAGGCCATGCCGATGATCGCGTTCATCGGCGTGCGAATTTCGTGGCTCATGTTAGCCAGGAACTGGCTCTTGGCACGATTGGCGTTTTCAGCCTCGGTGCGGGCCTCGGCGGCACGGGTATAGAGCAGCGCATTATCCAGGGCGATTGAGGCGAGCTGCGCAAAGCGTTCCAGCAGCGCCAGTTGCTCATCGCCAAACGGCCATTCCGTATCGTGATCCTCAGTGCGCGCCAGCCCGATCACGCCCCAGGTTTGCCCGCCCGATTGCAGTGGCACACTGATCACAGCGCTCAGCTGGCTGAATTCGTCGAGCCAGAACGGATCGTTCAGGCCGGCGTGCTGGATCATCGACGCCATCGGCTCGGAGGGCGCGACCGATGCGCTAAGCTGGCGGCCGATCAGCTGGGCAAAGATACCCACCCCGACCTTGCATTCAAAATGCTGCCCGTTGGCATCGCGCAGGTATACGAAGCCGTGCGGTGTGTTCAGCAGTTGCCCAGCGCGG
This sequence comes from Candidatus Competibacteraceae bacterium, assembly GCA_003989075.1. Taxonomy (GTDB): domain Bacteria; phylum Pseudomonadota; class Gammaproteobacteria; order Competibacterales; family Competibacteraceae; genus RXIX01. Next base: position 18,753 of record RXIX01000047.1, read on the forward strand.
GTGACCAGGGTTTCCAGCAGTTCCTGCACCTGCAGGCGACCGATGATGCCCAGCGAGGTTTCATGCAGCGCGCCCAGATAGGCATTCTGCAGGCGCAGTGCTTCCTCGATCCGGCTGCGTTCGGCCACTTCCCGCTGCAGGTGCTGATTGGCCTCGGTCAGGTCAACGGTGCGCTCAGCGACCTGCTGCTCCAGCCCGGCATACAGCCGCCGCAACTGGTTGGTCATCTCATTGAACACCGTCGCCAGGGTGCCAACCTCGTCCTGGGTCAGCACGGGCGCCGTATGGGTAAAATCACCGGCGGCGACCCGCTCGGCGGTCGCGGTGATGGCCAGGATGGGCCGGGCGATCTGCCGCGCGCGCAGGTAAACGCCCATCATCAGAACCAGCACCGAAAGCGCGCCAATGGCAATCACGGTCCAGGCCAGTCGCCGCGCCGGAGCAAAGGCCTCCTCCTCGGCGATTTCGGCCAGCAGCGCCGCCTGCAGGCCCGGCAGCCATTGATAGACGCCCATCACCGGAACGCCGCGGTCATTAATATAGCGCGCCTGCCCGGATTGGCCCTGCAGGGCGCTGTCAATGCCCAACGAGTGGGCGGCAGCCGGGCGCTGTCCGGCGCTCAGGTGGCGTGGCGCAGCGACAAAGCGATGATCGCTGCTCACCAGATAGGTTTCCTCGCTGTTACCAAGACCAATACGCTCGCCGATGATGCGTTCGATGCGCGCCAGGTTGAGATGCCCGGCCAGCACGCCGACCCGGCGCTTGGCGGCATTAAACATCGGCGTGGCCACGGTCAGCCGCATCTGACCACTTTCGGCATGGGTATAGAACGGCGGCAGCGTGGTGCGGGTGAGGCCCTGCTGGAAAAACGAGGCCTCGGCCAGAGACAGCCCCACGTCCGGCGTGTGGGTGGACAAAAGGATCCGTCCATCAAGATCAAGAACAAACAGCTCCACTGCGTCCGAAACATTCGCAACCACATAATGGAGATAGGTTTTCAGGGTCGCGGCAGCATTCTGATGGCCGGGATCACCGGGCGGCAGTTCGGCCAGATAGCTGCTCAGGGTCTGGATCTCCGGTAGCCAGGCGATGAAGGCCAGGTTGCGGCGCTGCTCATCAATCCAGAGCTTGAGGTTGTCCTCCTGCAGCACAACCCGCATCTGCAGGCGCCGGTAGATCGAATCCTGCAGGCTGTCTGCGGCGCGCCAGTAGACGGCAAAGCTGACCAGACCCACGGTAACCAGCGACAGCAGCAGGAAATAAATCACCAGCCGCGCCATCAGGCTGCGGTTCCAGGAACGCAGCAGGTAGCCGGACCGATCAGGCATGATGGCCGTGCTCAGCGCTGTGGATACTGCGCCAGCATCGCCAGATCGTACTGGCTGGCGGGTGTTGCCGCATCGTATTGGTAATAGCGCAGGGAAAGCGCGCTGAGAAAACCGGCGCTGTGCAGGTCACGGATGATCTGGCTGAGGCGGATCACCAGCGGCAGCGCATCGGCGCTGCTGTGCTTATCCAGGCTGATGGCCACATAGTCGCGATAGACCGGCTCACCGAGCGGCTTGACCGCCAGCCCGTCGGCAATGGCCTTGCGGCCCGTGTCGGGATCGGTGAGCACCGCATCCAGGCGCGCGCCATCGCCCTGGGCCAGATCCGACAGTGCCGAGGTGTCGGTGTCATAGCCAATAACCGTGGCATCACGCACCACGAATTTCAGGGTCTGGCCGGGCATGGTCAGCGTGCCATTCAGGTAGTTCTCGTAGGCGCAGCCGGCGCAGGTGCCAATGCGGCGCCCCGATAGATCAGCCGGACTCTGAAAGCGCGTACTATCCCTGTACACAAACATCTGAGCACCGCCACTCAGGTAGGGCTGGGTGAAATACAGCCATTGCAGGCGCTCACCGGTGATCGACATGGAGCCCACATGCACATCCCAGCGATCATTCCAGTTGCCGCTGACGATCTGCGCCCAGGGCGGCGTCACGAAACAGGGCTCGACGCCGAGGCGGCGACTCACTTCCACCGCGACATCAATATCCAGGCCACGCAACTGATTGGCGGTATAGGAATTCGTCGCGCAGCGGGTCGGCCGTGCCGGCGCAACATTCGCCAGCAATTCCGATTGTGGCGGAAACGCCGGATCAGTCGCGATCATCAGGGTACCCCGACGCAGCACCTCACCCAGCTGACCGCCATCCGTGGCCGTGGGCGCTGGCGCCTCGGGTGAACAGGCGACGATACCGCCCAACAGCAACAGCAGACCCGGCAGGATGCGGCGGCGGCCGCGCAATAGAGCGATCAGGATCAACATGGTGACTGGGCCCGGTGGAGTATGGAGGGAACCAATACCCATAAGCTTAGCTGGGCGGCGCTGCCTGGTCGCTCAGTGCGTTCCTGATCCGCTCCTCGGCCAGCTGCAGCGTATGGGGCTGATCGGCGAAGCGGGTCGCGATGCCCTTGAAGGTGTCCGCCAGCGCCAGAAAGGCATCGACCACATCCGGATCGAAATGCGTACCCCGGCCGGCGCGAATCATCTCTATCGCCTGCGCGTGCGGCAGCGCCGGTTTGTAGACGCGCTGGCTGATCAGGGCATCATAGACATCGGCCACCGCCATCAGCCGGGCGGCAATCGGAATCGCATCACCCGCCAGACCTCCGGGATAGCCGCTGCCGTCCCATTTCTCGTGATGGGCATAGGCGATATCGCGGGCGATGCGCAGGAACGACGCTGAACTGCCCAGTTGCCGCTCGGCAGCGAGAATCGCATTACGACCCAGGGTGGTGTGGGTCTTCATGATGGCAAATTCCTCGGCGCTCAGCTTGCCCGGCTTGAGCAGGATGCGGTCAGGAATGCCGACCTTGCCGATGTCGTGCAGCGGCGCCGACTTGAACAGCAGGTCCAGGGTTTCGTTATTGAGAAAGCCGGCAAAGCGCGGATG
>RXIX01000048.1 GCA_003989075.1 Candidatus Competibacteraceae bacterium
CTGGGCACCACGCTGATCGCCTATCACGCCTTCAATGCCTCGCTGGTGCATGCCTGGCTGTGCGGGAGTTTCCTGGCGCTGGGCTTTCTGGTCCATCTGCTGCTGGATGAGTTTTACAGCGTCGACCTGTTTGGCAAGAGACTGCTGAAAAAATCCTTTGGCAGCGCCTGCAGTCTGGGCAGCCGCAAGCAGCCGTTGGGCACGCTGGCGCTGTATCTGACAGTGGCTGGCCTGTTCGCACTGTGCCCGTCGCCACGACCCTTTACCGAGCTGCTGCTGGATCGAGCCACCTATCGCGGCGTCACCGAGCGGTTGCTGCCTGGTGCGACCTGGTTGCCCGGTTTCCTGCGGCGCGCGCAGGCGGCACTGCCGGAGGAACGTTAGCCTACACTACAGGATGGGTGGGATTGCGATATGGATACGGGGGGTGGCGAGCGTGACGGGTGGACAGGACGGTAATGGGTGGCCGGTAACGCGCGTCCTGGGCATGACCTGTTTCCAGCGGGTCTGGCCGCTGGTTTTGGCGCTGCTGCTGGCGGGCATGGGTCTGCTCGGCGCCTCGGTGCTGGGTGGAGCGGAGCGCGGCCTGCTGCTGGTGGTGATCGCGGCGCTGCTGATGTTATCCGGGTGGCAGCAGGTGCGCGCCGAGTGCCAGCACCACCCTCTCGATGCGGAACGCCAGGAACTGTTGCAGCGCTTCCAGCAGGCCCAATCGGTTGGCCGCATTGGCAGTTGGGAATATAACCTGGCCACCGGCCAGATCTGGGGTTCGGATGAGGGTTTCCGCCTCTATGGTATGACGCCGCCGCCCGGCAATGTCCTGCCCGTTGTCGCCATCGAAGCCTGCATTCCCGAGCGCGAGCGTGTGCATCAGGCGCTGCTGGACCTGATCGAGCAGGGCTGCCCCTACGATCTGGAATTCACCATTCACCCGGCCAATGGTGACGCGCCGCTGGTGATCCATTCGGTCGCCAAACTGCTGTGCGATGCGCGCGGCGCGCCGCTGAAGGTCTGCGGGGTGATTCAGGATGTGACCGACCGCTATCGGGTCGAGCAAGCGCTGGCCGACAGCGAGCAACGCTTTGAAATCTTTATGGCACAGTTGCCAGCAGCGGTGTTCATCAAGGACGTCGCCAGCGGCACCACCCTGTTCGCCAATCGCTACCTGGAAGAACTACTCGGCTGGCACGACTGGGCCGGCAAGACCACCGAGGAACTGCTGCCGGCGGAGGTGGCCGCCGCGATGGTGGCGGACGATCAGCAGACGCTGCGCGAGGGGCCGCGTCACTTTCGCGAAAGGGTCACCGATATCCACGGCCAGGACTATGTGTTTGAGACCTTCAAGTTTCCGATCCAGATTAATAGCCAGAACCGGCTGCTGGGCGGGATCTCGCTGGACATCACCGAGCGGGTGCGCACCGAGGAGGCCTTGCGCGAGAGCGAGCAGTGGCTGCGGCACATGGTCGAGAACCTGCCCGCCGGGGCGGTGTACATGAAGGGCAATCAGCTGTTCCTCAATCATGCCGCCGAAGTCATTACCGGCTATTCGCGCGATGAACTCACGACCCTCGATCTCTGGTTCGAGGCGCTCTATGGCGCGGCCAGCGTCCAGGTGCGCGAGTACTACGAGAACGATCGGCGCCAGCGCTTTCCTGCGACGCGCGTGGTACCGCTGCGCCGCAAGGATGGCGTCGAGCGCCTAGTGGAGTTCCTCGGCTATGCCTCCGAACAGGGCGAAATCTGGCTGCTGTCGGATGTAACCGAGCGCCAGCAGGCGGAGATGGCATCGCGGCGCTCGGCCGAGCGCTTGCGCCTGGTGAACGAGATCGACCGCGCCATTCTCAGTGCCCAGGCCCCGGCGCATGTCGCCGGTTCTACCCTGCGTGCGCTGCGTCAACTGATTCCCTGTCAGCGCGCCAGCGTGCTGTCGTTTGACTACGAGCATGCCGAAATCCGGGTTCTGGCGGTAGATGTCGAGGGTGAAACCGCGCTGGATACGCAGACGCGTTTTCCATTGGCAACGTGGAATCTGGACGCACTGGCTGCCGGCGAGGTCGTCGTGATCACCGATCTGCGCACGGCAGTGAATCCGCCGCCGCCCTGGCAAATGCTGAGCGCCGAGGGCATCGTGGCGGTGGCGATTCTTCCCCTGCGGGCCCACGGTGAACTGATCGGCACATTGAATCTGGGCGCCAATCAGCTGGGCTACTTCGACTGCAACAGCGAACAGTTGGAAGTCGCCACCGAAGTGGCCAATCAAATGGCGGTAGCCATCGAGCAGGGCCGGCTCTATGAGCAGGCGCGCCGTCACACTGAAGAGCTGGAGAAGCACGTCGCGGCGCGCACCGCGCAGTTGCAGGTCGCCAACCAGGAACTGGAGGCGTTTTCCTATTCGGTGTCGCACGACCTGCGCGCGCCGCTGCGCGCCATCGATGGCTTTTCGCGGATTGTCCTGGAGGATTTCGCTGAGCAGTTGCCGCTCAAGGGACAGCATTATCTGGGACTGGTACGCAGCGCCACCCAGCGCATGGGTCAGTTGATCGACGATCTGCTGGCCTTCTCGCGGCTCGGGCGCAAGCCGCTGCACCGGCAATGGCTGCAACCGGACGGTCTGGTGCGGCAGGTACTGGATGATTTGCACGCCGAACAGGCCGGACGGCGCATCGATCTGGTGATCGGTGCACTGCCGCCCTGTCAGGCTGATCCGGGCCTGTTGCAGCAGGTGTTCGCCAACCTGCTCGGCAATGCCCTCAAGTTCACCCGGGGACGCGATCCGGCGCGCATCGAAGTGGGCGGCGGTGAACAGGAGGGCAAGCCTTTGTATTTCGTGCGCGATAATGGCGTCGGTTTCGATATGCGCTATGCCGATAAGCTGTTTGGCGTGTTCCAGCGCCTGCACCGCGCCGAGGATTACGAAGGCACCGGCGTCGGTCTGGCGTTGGTACAGCGCATTATCAATCGGCATGGCGGACGTATCTGGGGCGAGGCTGAACCAGAACACGGCGCGACGTTCTACTTCACGGTGGGCGATATGACTAAAACAGGCGAGGGTTGATCATGAATATTGGGCAGCCCGTTGAGATTCTGCTGGTCGAGGATAATCCAGACGATGTGATCTTGACGCTGCACGCGCTGCGCGCCCATCACCTGAGCAATCAGGTGCAGGTCGCGCGCGATGGCGAAGAGGCGCTGGCGTTTTTGTTTGACCCCGAAAAAAACGGCCCGCATGCGCCAAGCGGGCCGCGCCTGATCCTGCTGGATCTGAAGCTGCCCAAGCTGAACGGGCTGGAAGTGCTGCGCCAGATCAAGGCCGACCCGCGCACCCGCTCGATTCCGGTGGTGGTGCTGACCACCTCGCGCGAGGATCGCGATATCGAAACCTGCTATGCACTCGGCGCCAACAGCTACATTATCAAGCCGGTGGATTTTGAACAGTTCACCAGCACCGTGCATACCCTGGGGCTGTATTGGCTGCTGCTGAATCAGGGTCCGGAGAGCTAGAGCGCGAGCGGGCGGCGGTTAGCAACCGCCTGCCCTGGAAAAAGCAAGGTTGGATTGCGCGGGGCGTTCAGGGTTGCGCGGTCGGCTTCGGAGTCTTGTTCTTGCTGTTGGCCAGCAATTCCGCCAACTGGGTCGGTGGCACATAGCCGGGCAGCATTTCACCGCTTTCCAGAATCATGCTCGGCGTGCCGCGCACTCCCAGTTTCTGACCCAGCTCGAACTGCGCCTGCACCGGATTCTCACAGGTCTTGCCGGGGACGGTCTCGCCACGCTTGGCCTGGGTCAGCGCTGCCGGTCGATCATCGGCGCACCAGACCGCTACCGCCTTGTTGTAGGATTCGGAGCCGATGCCTTCGCGCGGGAACATCAGGTAGCGTATCTTGATGCCCTCCTTGTTGTAGGCAGCGATCTGACTGTGCATCTTGCGGCAATAGCCGCAGTCAATGTCGGTAAAGATCGTCACCGTATGCTTGACCGCTCCCTCGGGCGCGAACACCACCATGTCCTTCTCGTTGAGGGCGGCGATGGCCTTGCCGCGCAGTTCACCGCGGCGGTTCTCGGTCAGGTTATCGCGCGAGCCAAGGTCGATGACATCGCCCTGCAGCACGAAGCGGCCATCGCCGCTCAGATAGAGAATCTGTCCGCCGACCACCACTTCATACAGACCGCTGATAGACGTGGGTGCGACGCTGTCAGGTTGCTGACCGCCCAGCGCGGCCTGCAACTTGGCCAGATCCGGCGCCGCCTGTGGCTTGGCCAGGTCCGGCGCAGGGTCGGCAGCGAAGGCGAAGCTGGCCTGGAGCAGGGCAAGGGTTAAAACGGTTTTACGCATTGCGATATCCAATTGTGAATGGCGACGGAATGACAAATAGAGAGTGTATGCCACCGGTGGGGTTCCCTGACACGGATCCGGCAGCGGCCACCATGCTGTGCCGGCAGGATTTCCACTTTGATCTGCCCGAGGTACTGATTGCCCAGCAGCCGCCCGCCGAGCGTGGCGCCAGCCGGCTGCTGACGCTTGATGGCGTCAGCGGGGCGCTTGCCGACCGGCAGTTTCATCAACTGCCCGATCTGCTGCGGCCGGGTGATCTGCTGGTGTTCAATGATACCCGAGTGATTCCGGCGCGGCTGTTCGGGCACAAGGCCAGCGGCGGGCGCTTCGAGATCCTGGTCGAGCGCATTCTGGACGCGCAACGGGCCTGGGTCCACCTGCACGCCAGCCGTTCGCCACGCGCCGGCGGCCTGCTGCATTTCGATGCCGGCTTTCAGGCGACGGTGCAGGGTCGCCAGGGTGAGCTGTTCGAACTGCAGCTTGAAGGCAGTCAGCCGTGGCTGGATGTGCTGGAACAGCATGGCCGGATTCCATTACCGCCCTATATTGCCCGCGAGCCGACCGCCGCCGACCGTGAGCGTTATCAGACGGTCTATGCCCGTGAACCCGGTGCGGTGGCCGCGCCGACCGCTGGTCTGCATTTTTCCCCGGAACTGCTGGAGCAGCTGACCGCACGGGGCGTGGCGCAGACCTTCATTACCCTGCACGTTGGCGCTGGCACCTTTCAGCCGCTGCGCGTAGAGCGCATCAGCGAGCACCGCATGCACTGCGAACGGATGAGCGTGGCTGCTGCGACCTGCGAGCAGATTCGCGCGACCCGGGCGCAGGGCGGGCGGGTGATCGCGGTCGGCACCACGGCGGTGCGGGCTCTGGAAAGCGCGGCGCGTTCCGGCGCGATCCAGCCCTGGAGCGGTGAAACCGATATTTTCATTTATCCCGGCTACCGTTTCCGCTGCGTCGATGCCCTGGTGACCAACTTTCACCTGCCGGAATCGACCCTGCTGATGCTGGTGGCGGCCTTTGCCGGTCACGCTGAGGTGCTCAACGCCTATCGTCATGCCGTACAGCAGCGCTACCGTTTTTTCAGCTACGGCGATGCCATGTTCATCACTCGTCGCCCAGCTTGAAATTGCCTGGGCCGCACCGTATAGAATCTGGTCAACAGTTCAACGGCCTCTCCACTGGAGCACGCAATGAAACGTATTTTCCTGTTCCTGGCGACCAACCTGGCGGTGGTGGTCCTGCTGGGTCTTGTCGCCAATCTGCTCGGTGTCAACCGCTATCTGGTCGGCACCGGTCTGAATCTGCCGTCCCTGCTGGTATTCGCTGCCATCTTTGGCATGGGCGGTTCGCTGATTTCGCTGTTGATGTCGAAATGGGTGGCCAAGCGCTCGGTGGGCGCGCAGATCATCGAACAGCCGCGCACGGAGGTGGAGCGCTGGCTGGTGGAAACCGTGCGTCGTCAGGCACAGGCTGCTGGCATCGGCATGCCGGAAGTGGCGATGTATGAGTCACCGGAGCCGAACGCCTTCGCGACTGGCGCTAATCGCAACAATGCGCTGGTTGCGGTCAGCACCGGCCTGCTGGAGCAGATGAGCGCCGAGGAGGTGGAGGCGGTACTCGGTCATGAGGTCAGTCATGTGGCCAATGGCGACATGGTGACCCTGAGCCTGCTGCAGGGTGTGCTCAACACCTTCGTCATTGTGCTGGCGCGGGTGGTCGGCTACGCGGTCGATCTGGCCCTGTCCAAAAACGAGAATAATCGTGGGCCGGGCATCGGCTATTATCTGGCCAGTTTTGTTGCGGAATTGCTGTTTGGCTTCCTGGCCTCGCTGATCGTGATGTGGTTCAGCCGCTATCGTGAATTCCACGCCGATGCGGGCGGTGCGCGGCTGGCCGGGCGGGGCAAGATGATCGCGGCCCTGGAGCGGCTGCGGCAGTTGCACGAGCCGTCGCAGTTACCGTCGGAAATGGCAGCGTTCGGGATTAATGGCGGGCTGGGTGATGGCCTGCGCAAACTGCTGATGACTCATCCGCCGCTGGAAGAGCGCATCGCTGCCCTGCGTCAGCAGGGCTGATTTTTTAGCCGCCGGGACTAGCCAGGGATGGCGAAAACCGCTATAGTGACGACCTTCGATTTTAGGGGCGGTAGCTCAGTTGGGAGAGCGTCGCGTTCGCAATGCGAAGGTCGAGGGTTCGATCCCCTTCCGCTCCACCAAATCAACATCCACAAGCATCCATAAGCATCCCTAAACCCGCGTAACAGCGGGTTTTTTTATTTATACTTCGCCCACAAGCATCCGACTACATGCCCCAACATCCGCGCATTATGGGGGCAAGTCTTGGGGCAAGTGCGTAAAGCGCCGGATCTGTTGCCCCACTGGACGAAGGAACCCGCCATGCTCACTGATGCCCGTCACTGTCGACGCCAGCAACATCAAAATCAGTCCTGACCAAACCCACCAAACCCACCACATGGTGGAGGTGGCCCATGGCTGACCTGCTGTTTACCCGGTTCGATGCCCGCCAACCGTCAACGCTGACGAAACGCTTCTACCTGATCCGCCCATCGGCACGCATCGCCCTGGGCCGTGGCCAACGCGCCCGCATCGTTGATCAAACCCTGGACCTGCTGCGCACCTGTGGCGACCTGTACGACTTTGGCCCCGGCGCTGTGCTGGTACGGGTAACCGACGATGCCCGCGTGACGCCTATTACGCGCGATTGGCTGCATGATCACCTCGACCGCGTGATCGAGTATTTCACGCTGGTACCGAGCACAAAGCCGGAAGACCCGCCCACCGAAGAGGTAGCCGACGCACCGCAATGGGCTGCCGTGCGCATCCTGGCCAAGGATGGCGACCGGGATTTAGCCCGGCTGGATGCTGTAGTCACTGCGCCGACCCTGCGCCCGGATGGTTCGATTCTGGCGGAAGCGGGTTATGACGCGCCCGCCCGTGTGCTGTTGATGGCCGATACGCCGACCTTGCCGCACATTCCCAAAGCGCCGACGCGGGCGCTGATGCCGGAAGCACCCAGGGCCAAGCTGCCTTCCTCAGCCAGCATGAGTTCGATACAGCGCTGAAGGTCACCCATGGTTCGGTCTCCGAAACGAGATAGGCGCCAGGCTTGATGGGAACTTAGGAAAAGTCGTGTGGATTAAGGCGTTTGTGGCGGTTGCGGGGTAGAAATCGTTTGTAAAGTGTGAGGTAGAATTCTATCCTTGAACGATCGCCAGGCATATGACTCTACGGTGGGGCATGGCAACGGGGGAGGGTGGTGAAAGCGCATGGTTTCCGTCTGCTCCATTACGGCCTATTCGGCTATTGCAATGATTGACCTGTTCTGGCTAACGAGGTGCGAAGATAGTGCGAAGCGCTGGCCAACTCGCAGTTTTTGAGCATTTACCAAATTGCTAGAAGAAGACAATCATGTTCAGACTACACAATACGAATAATTCAATTCTTGTGAATACTATACTGCTGCGTAATGAGTTAAGAAACCTGCATGTTTCCTTTTATAATCTATCCAATTAGGATCTATAAATTAATAAATAGCCAATCTCATTTGGCTGTTATAAATCTATGGTTATTAAATATATGTACTGAACTGAATTGGGCAGACTATGTCAGCCTGCCTGAGCGAAAATCCTGAAATAATTAATTGTGAGGCTTCAATCGTGATTAAGTTTCCCATCAAACTCGGCATCCTATTGCTTGCTGCCGTTTCCGCTGGCGTACTCTGGCAACAAGCACAACTATCCGTGCTCGCCTTAAGTCGCATCGATCCGCTGCCGGAAACCCGTATGATGATTGCGGAAGAACGCTATGCCGAAGCAGCCGATTATCTTGAGTTCTTTATGAATTACGAGTACGTAAACCAAAACCCAGAGGTCCGAGCGTTATACCGCGAAATCTCGGACAAACGCAGGAGTTGGGAATATCAGGCCAGCAAACTCGCCGAGGGTCTACTGGCTGGCACCAGTGATGAAACAATCGGGAAAGTAACTGGCGTGGCGACCGATTTTCTGGTGATCGGTGATCTGCGTGATTTGGCCCAACAAGGTTATAATCTTGCCAAAGGCGAGGAAACCGATGCCGTAATAGCTGCGCTGGCGACGATCGGCGTGATTGCGTCAGGTGCGCAAATAGTTAGCGTTGCCGGTACCGCTGCAACTGCGGGCGCAGCCGCACCAGCCGCAATTGGAACTACGGCGGCGAAAAATGGCCTCGTCGTTCTCAAAGTCGCCCGAAAGCTCGGAAAATTACCGTCCTGGCTTGGTAAGGCCATTGTAGACTCGGTTAAAATCATTAATAAAACAAAAAGCCTCGATACGCTTTCTGATATACTTGGCAATGTCAACACGCTGTCCAAAACGCGCGGAGGTTTGAATTTGCTGAGTAAAGCCAACGATGCTGCATCACTTAAACGCATGGCTATTTTTGCCGAATCTTTCGGTCCGAATAGCGCTACGCTCTATCGTATTGGCGAGGATTTAGTTGTCAATATTGCGCAAGAAGCCGGAAAGATTGGAAAAGACACGATTCAGCTGGCTGCGACTTTTGGCCAAAGTGGGTTGCGCATTCTGGATAAAGTTGGTGCCATTAAATTCGTCAAATACTCCGCTCGTGCATCGAAGATGGCTTATAAGGGTGATATTTTTAATTTGCTTGCCCGGGCGTTGCTGATGGTGCCGACTTGGGCTCTGTATATGATCGTCATACTTGGCGGCGTCATTTGGATGCCTTGGCGTGGACTTTTCCGATTGAGTAAACGACTGAGAAAAAGCCAACTTCAAGCCGCCATTAATTTGCAGGAAAAGGTACCAGACTGCAATTTCGTGCATAGTTTGCAAGTAGAGAAACAAAACCCGCCTAACTGAGTGCTGCACCGGAGGCCACGCCAGCGCTCGACATGATTACGTTCTTAGTCAACCATTTCACTTCATGAGGATAAGACGATGTCTATTTTGAAAAACTTGTTGAATAGAGCAGTTGATGCTGTTATCCCCCAAGCATGGGCTGATATGGGCAATAGGCTGATTAATGAAGATTATATGAAAGCTTTTGCAGGCTGTTTTGCATTAGTCGTGTGCGCTGATGGCGTGGTTGAAGAATCAGAAACTGAAAAAGTACGTGCATATATACTTACTAATTTGAAGTTTTTGAAAGGATATGATGTTGGTATGGTTATGCATCAATTTAATATTTATGTAGATGAAATCAACTGCGATTTTGAACAAGGACAAGAACGAATTTATGGGGTTTTACAGGAAATTAAAGGTGAAACAGAAGCATCTAAGACATTAATACGGATATGTTGTAAACTAGCAGAAGCTGGTAGCGATTTTAATGAAGCTGAAAAAAATGTCATTAAAAAGATATGTGAAAAACTAAGCGTTGATTATAGGGAATTCAGGGAGATTTCTTAGATTAAGTCAAGCATAACCCGTCGAGTGCGCCCCCTGGCTTGTTGAAAAAATAAGGCAAAGAGCATCCTGCTTCCCGGATTGGTGTTGTTTGGCCTTCATGAACTGTAGATTCTCAAGCCTGAGCGCTCGACTGGTTACGCCTGACGGAAATTTTCAATCCCCCCTGTGTTAAAGAGAAGCTGTGATGAGCGAGAAACCGAAGATCGATGTTGAGGCGTTGGAGACGATGGAGAAGAGCAAGAACGAAATCCTGGAGCGCGTGGCGGCCAAACTGCGCTAACAGGTTGAGGCCCCACAATGTGGTGCTGGGCACAGTTCACATTAATTTTTTCTTCTACTGGAGAAATACCATGATTTCAATGCCAGTATTATACGCAATAATGAAAAGTGCTGGGGCTGTAACAGATGCCGCAGTATCAGTAGGATCTGCGGTTATTGGAGGGGTTGCGGGAACTGCAGGAAAGAGATTAATAAAAGCGGCTGTTTCTGCTGGAAAAGCAGCGTCGAAAGTAACATTTACTTTCATTCAAGGTGGAATTGATGCTTTGCAAAATTCAGAAAACAGTGAAGGAAAAAATATAAAAATTGAAACTCTATCTAAACCGCTTGCAATCATTGATAACGGACTCAGCGTTCCAGTGTCGTTTGCTGGAAATCAAATTATAAGAATGAACACTGAGATAACAGATGATTTAACTATACTGAAAGGTCAAAACGAGATACATTTCTTGTCGAATTCTATCCGTTATTTTGTTGAAAGCCATATGGGTAGAGCTGGAATTGATAGAGGTATATCTTATGCTTTGCAATACGATATGAAAGCCGTTACTAATTACTTAAAAAATAACACTGGACTTCGATTTCCTGGGTACCTACTTCATCAGTCAATTTGTTTATGCAAAACAATTGAAGAGATGAATATTTTTTATGATGCAATTCTTCATGATGGCCATGTAAAAGACTGGAATGAAGAAGATGTGCAAGCTGAACTGCAAAGGTTTTTTGGCGTCGAGGGTAATCAAAAATACATACAAAATTACATGCCTTTCGAACTTCAAATTCCAGTTAAGAGAAGGATGATAGCAGAAGCACGTGGTAAGAAATCAAAATTCGGATTGCTTTTCTCTTCTGCTGTAGGTGAGGTAAATGATGCTGCTCATGACTCTCTATTCATGCTGGCAAACGAGTTAGTAGCCAATGAAAATCTTGAATATGAAGTAGCTAAAAAGCTAGGAAGAGAATCGAAGAAAGAGATTTATATTGAAGCTCCTATATCAGTATCACCTTAAGCATCCAGCTGTACAGAGAGAAGCTGTGATGAGCGAGAAACCGAAGATCGATGTTGAGGCGTTGGAGACGATGGAGAAGAGCAAGAACGAAATCCTGGAGCGCGTGGCGGCCAAACTGCGCTAACAGGTTGAGGCCCCACAATGTGGTGCTGGGCACAGTTCTCACTCCTCGGGCAGCAGCGGCCGAACACACATGTCAACCACTACTGGTCACTGAGAGGGTAGTCTGTCCCCGGGTCGAGACGTGGGTCGTTGATGTCGGATCGGCGCCCTGTGACTGGCCGCCGGCGGCGCGCGGGGTCACGGGCGATTCGTTCTCGCTGGCCCTACTGTTTTAACTGGTGGCCCGCTGCCAGGATGCGAACTGGCCATACGGCGTGTTCGTGACGGGTGCGGTGCGCCATGCGCGTGGATTCCGTTGCGTGGCGGTGGCGCAGGCGGTGGCCAAGGGTCGCTGGCTGGCGTTGCACGGCTACCGGTGGTTGCTGCTGCCCCGGCGCAACTATCACCAACTGGGACAGGCGGTCCTCGACTGCGACCACTGCGTAGCCTTGCCCCCCCAACCTGGAGGAGTGCATCGCGTTATGGAAGCGTTGCCTGACGTAGCCCCCTCGCCGGCCGGGGCGCCGCGCGGTCGCTGCATGGCGCGGGCACCGCTGGGTTGTGCTTTTTACCTGACCACCCGCTGCCAGCACCGTTGCGCCCACTGCTGGCTCGAATGCCAGCCCGACCAGGGCGCGGACATGGACCCGGCGATGTTTAGCGAGATCGTGCAGCGCGCCGCCGCTCAAGGTCTGCTGCGGGTGGTGGCCTTGACCGGCGGCGAACCCTTCATCGCCTGTGTGGGGCCTGCTATCGCCGCGACACCCTGCACTACGATTCGGATCGCGTGGAATCCACTCTCGATGGCGTACTCGCGCACCTGGTAAGGCAAGGGGATCGGTTGCGCCTGTTTGGCACACATCATGCTTTAGTAATGCGCGGGCGGCGCACGGTGTGCGAAATTCAGTCACCCTACGCCGGCTTGCTGGTTTTCGACTGACCGGCATGACTTTCAAATACCAAACCCAAAAAACTGAGGATTCAATCATGCAAGGCTACACCGATACCCCCATAGAGCGTCTCGAAAACGATGTCATGGATATCAAGGTTTATGTTGAAAGCCTGTCTGAATTCATTCTGGGCTGCTCAACCCCCATGACCATTGCTATTCAGGGCGATTGGGGCTCCGGCAAGACCAGCATGATGAATATGATCAAGCAATCGATTAGCGATAAGATTGTGCCAATTTGGTTCAATACCTGGCAATACTCTCAGTTCGAGATGGCCTCCTATCTTTCCATTTCCCTGTTGAGCAACTTTCTGGAAAAGATTGGGGCGGAGGAAGAAAGTCAGAATTTCCTGAGGAGCATCGCCAATGGCGCGATAAGTTTTGCTAAAACTGCTGCCGTGGTGGGTATCGAAACGGTTGCGGGAGGAACCATCGCCGGAAACCTGAAAGAAAAGCTGGCGGAAATCGGCAAGCAAGACTCCGCGAAAGCACTAGAGGAACTCCGGGATAAAATACGCGAAGCGGTGAGTGCCAAACTCAAATCTTCGGGGAAAAACCGGGTCGTGGTGTTTGTCGACGATCTGGATCGATTGGCTCCCGAAAAAGCGGTCGAGCTTCTGGAAGTTCTGAAGGTCTTCATGGATGTTCCCAACTGCGTTTTCGTTTTAGCGGTAGATTACGGGGTTGTCACCCAAGGGCTGGAAAAGAAATTTGGTGTTGGCGTTGGGCATTCCAAAGGCAGGAGTTTCTTCGACAAAATCATCCAGCTTCCTTTTGCGATTCCAATCGCTCAATACAACATTTCCGCCTATATTCAAAATCTACTATCGAACATGAGTATCGTTTGCTCCGAAGAAGAGATTAGTACCTATCGGGAAATCGTAGATTGCTCGATTGGCTGCAACCCGAGAAGCATGAAGCGGCTGTTTAATTCATTCATCCTTCTCAATACGGTTGCCAGTAAAAAAGGCATGTTCAACGAAGCCGATGACATCAAAGCCAAAGACAAGCAGCGAATATTGTTTGCTAGTTTGTGCCTTCAGATGGCCTTCCAAGAAATATACGAGTTTATGATCAAAAATAAAAATGAACTGGATGCCGACTTCTTTGATGGAATCAAGGATTTTGAAAAACTTAAAACCGATAGCGCATTCGAGGAGATCAGAAAAAATATCCATATTAAAGAAGACTTATACTATGAAAAAATCGCTGACTTTATGGGTATTTTTTATAAAATTATCCAGTTGGATTCCGACTTGGAAAACTTGTCGGATGAGGAACTGGGTAATTTGAAAAATATCCTTTCCTTCTCGGCGATAACGGCAAATACACGCGAGGAGGTACAGCCTAAAAAGACCAACAACCTTGAATTTTGGAAGTACTTTTTGAATCAAATAAAAGGGAAATCGAATCTGTTTCAAAAAAACATACCAAGCGAGGGGGGAGCGATTGGTAGCGGTAGTGGTGTTACTGGAGTAATGTACTTTGTTACAGTAAGAAAGGAATATGTAAACTGCAATTTATTGCTTCGTCGAAATAAAGAAGAAAACAAAGCAATATTCGACGCGCTAGAAAAATTTAAGGATGAAATAGAAAAGAAAATGGGTAAGTCATTAAGCTGGAAAAGATCTGATGATAAGCCAGCGAGTGTTATTTCACTTGAAGAGACCGGCATGAATGTTTATGATCCCAAGGAATGGCCAAAAATAACTGGGTTTTTAATTGAAGCAATCAATAAAATGGAGCAAGCCTTCAAGCCCTACCTAAAACCTATAGCATTAGAGTTGAAGATTAAGGGTAATAATTAATAGGCATCCTGAGCCAAACATTATACTGTAGGAAGTCAAAATGACTGACGAAGAACAATACAACAAAGCGGTCAGCGAACTTCGCGGCATTGCCGCTCGATTCAAGCCGGGGCAGCGGATTTATGATGAAATTGTTGGATTTCGTGATGAGGTCTTGGCGCGGTATCGTCCGATCTTTTCGTCCGAGCACATCCCAACCTTGACCAAGGAGGAGTTCACCTCCTTCCTGTATTCGGAGAATAACCATCACTGGAGCGGTCTTTATCGAAAGGGTCTCGGCGCGGCGGAGGATATGGACGCGCTCCGTCGGGCGCTTGCCCTACTTTTGGACAAAGAGCAACCCATCCGGGAACGGCTGCCGAAAGCGTTGGACCAAGTCACCGGCCTGGGCAAAGGCATCGCAACCGCGATTCTGACGGTGGCCTATCCCGACCAATACGGCGTCTGGAACAACACCTCCGAAGCCGCGCTCCGCAAGGTGGGGCTGTGGCCTGACTTTGCCAGGGGCGCGGATATTGGCGGACGGTATGCCAAGATCAACGATCTCCTCGGGCGACTCGCCGCGAACCTGGAAATGGATTTCTGGACTCTCGATAGCTTTTGGTGGTTCGTGCTGGAACCGCAACCGGAAACGTTGCCACAACCGGTTCTGGAAACCTCGTCTCCCGTCACTCAGAGCGGCGGGCGCTTCGCCCTCGAACGCCAACTCGAAGAATTCCTGCTGGAGAACTGGGAGCGAACGCCGCTGGCCCAGGAATGGGTCGTTTTCAGTACGCCCGACGATCCCGAGGCGGGGAACCAATACCCAACCGATGTCGGGCGGATCGACATTCTGGCGGTTCACAAGACGCAACCCCGATTTCTGGTCGTGGAACTCAAGCGCAACCAGAGCAGCGATCAAACCATCGGCCAAACGCTGCGGTATGTCGGCTGGGTCAAGAAACACCTGGCCCAGAATGGACAGAGTGTGGAGGCGCTCATCATCGCTCACCAGATCGAAAAAGAAGCGCTTTATGCGATCTCGACCCTGCCCAACGTCAGGATGATGTCGTATGAAATGGAGTTTCGGTTGAAAGAGTGCTGACAGGACCATCATGAAATGTTGGTCAGTTGAAATATCCCGTGCCATTGGCCGCTTTGAGTTCAAAAACCGCGATCACCAGACTGGTGACCGACATCCTGGACCTGCTGGATCGGGACTGGATCGTGTGGGCCAACGTCCTGGAGCTGCTCGCCTACGCACGCGGCCTCAAACCGGTGGTGCGATTGGTAGCGAACGCAGCCAGCCGTGAGATTTTTGCCGGCTTCTACCAACGCCAGCAGTGGCCGTGGCGCTGGTCAGCTTTCTGGCTGGAGCCTGTTCTCCATACCCCACTGAACGACACGTTTACCCGCAGGCTTCTCCGCGAGAGACCCCGGCATGAATGCCGGGGAGGGATAGCGGACGGCGCGGCAGTCCCCCTCGTGGGAACTGTTTAAGCACCGCTCTTTTCGGTAGCATCTTCCACGTCTCCTAATTCAAGACCTAACGCCGGGCTGGCGGGATGTGAAGTCTGTGGAGAGGATGTGAGACCGTTCGGCTGAGCTCACGGCGAAGCCTGGGGGAGTTGCCGGCTGCGGTTCGAACCGCGTAAGACTCCCCGCTTTGGGGAATCCTATCGGTGAAAACCAAGCCTTAACTCCTCTGGGCAATCCTCAGTGAAACAGAAAACCCTGATTGTGAGGTCAGGAATCCCCGTCCTTTAGAGCCTGCCCCCGCGTAGGCGGGGGGCGGGGAGGATGTCAAGTCAGATCCTGTGCCTTTGAAATCTGTTGACTGTGATCGAGCATCGCACTCGCAGTGGCGCTACTGAACAGCCTTACACAGCCTTACCTCGACCGCGTGTTCCCGGCGGTCATCGACCAAGGGAATCGCCGGATTGGGCTGCTCGACGCCGTCCACCATCACCTTTGTTCCAGTCTGCCCGGCAGGCAGTTGCGTGACGGCGATGTGATAGATCGTCTCCCGATAGCGGTAGCGCAGCTTGAACCCGTTCCAATCGGCGGGGAGGCACGGCGCGATGTGCAGCCTGTCCACCTCCAGCCGCAGCCCCAGCAGGGATTCCACGATCAAGCGGTACAGCCAGCCCGCCGAGCCGGTGTACCAGGTCCAGCCACCGCGACCGACATGCGGCGCAACCGCATACACATCGGCTGCGACCACATAGGGTTCGACCTTGTAGAGCGCAACGGCGTCCGGCGAGCGCGCATGGTTCACCGGGTTGATCATGGCGAACAATTCCCACGCCCGTCGCCGGTCGTCCAAGGCCGCGAACGCCATCGCCGCCCAGATTGCCGCATGGGTGTACTGCCCGCCGTTCTCGCGCACGCCGGGAACGTAGCCCTTGATGTAACCCGGATTCAGATCCGAGGTATCGAAGGGTGGATCCAGCAATTGGATCAGCCCGCGATCCCGGCGCACCAGGCGCGCATCCAATGCTTCCATGGCCCAGAGCGCGCGCGCGCTGTCGCCAGCCCCGGAGAGCACCGACCAGCTTTGCGCGATGGAATCGATCTGGCATTCGGCATTGCTTGCCGATCCCAGCGGCGTGCCATCATCGAAATAGGCGCGCCGATACCAGTTGCCATCCCAGCCATGCTGCTCGATGTTCTGGCGCAGCTGCGCCGCCTCCCGCTGGCAACGCTCAACGAAGGCCAGGTCACCCCGTAAGCGCGCCACCTCGGTGAACCGCGTTAGTACCTCATACAGGAAAAAGCCCAGCCAAATGCTTTCGCCCTTGCCCCGCATCCCCACCCGATCCATGCCGTCGTTCCAGTCGCCGGAGCCGATCAGCGGGAGGCCATGTTCGCCGAACTGGAGACCGCGCAGCAGGGCGCGCACGCAATGCTGGTACAGGCTTGCCGATTCTTCCGACCGGCCGGGGAGATCGTAATATGAGTCGTCCTCCGCATTGACCAGGCGGCCTTCCAGGAAGTGAACCGGTTCGTCCAGCACCCCGGTATCCCCGCTGCCGAGAACGTAGCGGCAGGTTGCCAATGGCAGCCAAAGGTAATCGTCCGAGCAGTGCGTGCGCACTCCCCGGCCCGCCGGCGGATGCCACCAGTGCTGTACGTCGCCTTCCCGGAACTGACGGCTCGCACAGCACAGCAGGTGCTCGCGCAGGAGGTGCGGCTTGGTGTGAATGAGCGCCATCAGGTCCTGCAACTGATCGCGGAAGCCAAAGGCGCCGCCCGACTGGTAGTAGCCGCTGCGCGCCCACAGGCGGCACGCCAGGATCTGGTATACCAGCCAGCCGTTGGTCAACACATTGAGGGCTTCATCGGGGGTTTCCACCTGCACCGCACCCAGCGTGTGCGCCCAATGTCGCCACACCGCTTCGAGGCCGGTGCGCGCGGCGGCCGCGCCCCGGCAGCGATGCACCAGGGTACTGGCGTCATCCGCACCACGCCGGCCGGCAACGCCGAGCCTGAAGATGATTTCACGCTCTTGCCCGGTGGCCAGTTCAAAATTCACCTGAATCGCGGCGCAGGCATCCAGGGCCGCTCCGACCTTGCCGGACAGTCGTACCCGGTGCATGGCGGCCGGGTTTCCGAGCGTGCCGTTGCGCCCTAGAAACTCGGTGCGGTCGCCGCTAACGGTGTAGGTTGAGTCGTCCACATCGAAGAAAGCCACCCGGTCGGCGAACTCGGTGTTATACGGATTGCGCGCGAACAGCGCGCCACTGGTCGGGTCGATTTCGGTCATGAGGTGCAAGGCCGACTTTGGGCGCAGATCGCCGAGCACCCATTCCACGTAGCCGGTCGCGGACAGCCGCCGCGGCTGGCCCGACGCGTTGCGCACTTTCAGCACCGAGAACTTGATCGGTGCGTCCACGGCTACGTACACCCACAACTCCGAGTGGATACCGTCTTCCGTGTGCTCGAAGACGCTGTAGCCGAAGCCATGTCGGCTGACGTAGGGCGTTGCTCCGCCGGCGGGCAGTGGCGTGGGCGACCAGAAGTGGCCACTCTCTTCGTCGCGCAGGTAAAAGATTTCGCCACCCGCGTCGCTCACCGGGTCGTTGTGCCAGGGCGTGAGGCGGAACGCGTGGGCATTCTCGCTCCAGGTGTAGGCCATGCCGCTCTCGGAGATGACCGTTCCGAAGCGCGGATTCGCCAGCACATTCGCCCACGGCGCGGGCGTTGCCTGACCGGTCGCGGTCGTGATGACGTACTCGCGTCCGTCGGGGGTGAAGCCTCCCAGGCCGTTGTCGAAGATTAGAGTGCCACGCGGTACGCCGGTGGCGGATGGCAGTCCAGGACGATAGTCCCGGGTCGGCCGCAAGCGCGCAACGGCCTGTTCCAGTGGGCCACGCCGCCCGAGTTGTTCTGCCAGCGTGCCCCGGCTGTCGCTCAGGATGGCGCGCGCTACGGTTTGGAACAGAATGCGATCCTCGCTGGAAATCTGATCCGCGGGCCGGATGAAGATGCCACCGGGGCGGTCCATCACCTGCGCTTCGACGCCTGCAGCAATCAGCCCCAGGATCTGTTCGTGGAGTTGTTGCCGGTAACCGGCGCGATCTTCATTCCAGATCACCAGATCCACCGTCAGTCCTTTCAGCCGCCAATAGGCGTGGGCCTGCACGAGCTGGTGGACCAGGGCGATGTTCACCGGGTCGGCAATCTGCAGCAGCACGATCGGTACGTCGCCGGAAACCGCGTGGCCCCACAACCCGGATTGCCCGCGGCGGTTCTGGACGAGCACGCTCGCCTCGGCGCGCAGCGTGGCGTTGGTATACAGGATCGAGCTGGCCAGATGTCCGTAGAGTTGCGCGTCGCTCTGGGTGGCATTGAGCTGCCGCAGCACCACCTGGCTATGGGTCCATGCCAGATCGAAGACACGATCCGCCAAGCGCTGATCCTGGTATTTTGCGACCAGACTCACGGCAGCCTCGCGGGTATCGCCGATGCCGGAGACCAGATCCACCGTCGCGGTTTGTTCGGGATCGAGCGTGATGCGATAGCGGATGGCGACCATCGGGTCCAGCACCGAACCGGCGCTGCCCGAAAGCGTCGCGTCCAGGCTCAGCGCCTGGGGCGCAGCGACGGTGCGGCCGCGGCCGATGAACCGCATCCGGTCCGTCTCGTAGGATGCCGCTCCGCAATCCGCTCCGCGCACCACCATCAGGTGCAACATCCATGGCGCGTGCTCGTCCCGGGAGCGCGGCCGGCGGGTGCAGAGAATCGCCGGTTGTGGGTGGAGAAGCTCGGTCTGCACGAAGAGGTTGCTGAACGCCGGATGCAACGCGTCCGCGGTGGGCGTGGCGAGCACGACTTCCGCGTAACTGGTGATCTCGATGATCCTGCGGGTCCGGGAGCGGTTTCTAATACGAACCCGGCGCAGTTCGATGTCGTCTTCCGGGGACACGACGATCTCGGTATAGGACTCGATCTCGTGATCGCGGCGGCGAAACTCGGCGCGTCCCTCCGAGAAAATCGCTTCATAGCTGTCCGGCGGTTGGAGCGTCGGCTGATAGGCCGTCGACCAGCACGCACCGCTCGCCATGTCGCGGAGGTAACAGAAGGTGCCCCAGGGATCGCGGGTGGCGTCTTCGCGCCAGCGGGTGACGGCGAGATCCTTCCAGCGACTGTAGCCACCGCCCGCGTTGGTGACCATTACGTGGTAGCGGCCATTCGACAACAGATGCACTTCGGGTAGCGGGGTGCTGGGGCTGTCGAATACGCGCACCGGTGCCTCCTGACCGCTGGCGGTGGTGCGGATGTCGGTGATCTCGCTGGTGGTTTGCGAATAGAACGCCGGGGTTTCGGGAATGCGTTCCTGAAGCAGCAGGGTGGTTGCCTGGAACAGCGGGGCCGACTCAAAGCGCTTCTGCATCGGGCGATCGAGCAGCAGGTAGGCCAGCGCCAGGAAACTCATGCCCTGATGATGGGCCATGAAGGATCGCACGACGGCGCTCGCCTGCCCGCGAGGCAACCGGGAGGGCGTGTAGTCGATGGCCTCGAAAAAGCCGAATGTTCCTTCAAATCCAGCGGCGGCCAAGCGCTGTAAATTCAGGCACGCAGCCCTGGGTGCCACCATCAGCGCGAGTGCGGAGGCATACGGGGCAATGACCAGATCCTCGGCCAGTCCGCGCTTGAGCCCTAAACCGGGCACGCCGAAGGCGCGGTACTGATAATTGAGATGCACATCGACCGTGTTGTAGCCGGATTCCGAAACGCCCCAGGGCACGCCGCGCTGGCGCCCATACTCGATTTGCCGGTCCACCACCGTCTGATAGGTCTGGTCGAGCAGCGTGTTTTCGTAGGTGGGCATCACCAGCAATGGCATGAGGTACTCGAACATCGAACCGCTCCACGACAGGAGCGTCGGCTCGCCACCTGCGATGATCAGCAGGCGCCCGAGGGCAAACCAGCTTTCCTGCGGCAGTTGGCCCTGCGCGATCGCCACGAAACTGGCCAGGCGCGCTTCCGAAGCCAGCAGGTCGTAGTAGCTGGCATCCCGTCGCCGCTCGCTGACGTTGTAGCCAATCGCCAGCAGATGACGTGCCTCGTCGAACAGGAAGTCGTAGTCCATTTGGGCCAGTTCGCCGGCTTGCAGCGCCAGGAGTTCGAGCGCGGCGATCCGCTCGCGGGCGCGGCGGCTGGCATCCTGCAGGAGGGGACGCAGCATAAACAGCGATTCGCGCTCCTCAGTCGTGGGCAATAACTCCGCATCAAGCCTGGCCAATTCGCGCAAGGTTGGAAGGGTGCTGATCGGGGGATCGCCGCCAGGCTCATGCGGTGCAGTCGGCAACGCAAGCCACGGCGCGAGGAATAGCAACTCCTCCAGTTCATCCCGGCATTGCCGGGCCAACGCTTGCGCCCATCTGCGCGTTTCACTTCCATGGCCCGTGTTCAGGTTGCGCACCCCGTCCTCGGCGCTGGTTACCAATGCATCGAGGCACTGCCACGCCGCTGCCAGTGTGGCAGGGCGTGCGGTGGACGCCGACTCCAGCGCCTGCCGAAAGGGTGCGAACGGGGCCGGCAGGACGCCTTCCGCTGCGTCGATCAGCAGACTGAAGGTATCGCCCATCCCGTCGAATGACCGGGCATTCAGGATCGGGGCATCGACCAGCGCGAGCAGACCCTGCCGCAAGGTCAGCAGGTGGCCCGCAAGGTTGCCGCTGTCCACCGACGAGATGTAGATCGGTTGCAGCGGTTGCAGCGACTGGGTGTCGTACCAGTTGTAGAAGTGGCCGCGATGCCGTTCCAGCCCCGCCATGGTGTGCAGCGCGCAGGTCGTGCGCTCGATCAGGCGTCCGGCTGGCAGGTAGCCGAAGTCGTAGGCGGCCAGATTCGCGAGCAACGACAGTCCCATGTTGGTCGGCGA
>RXIX01000049.1 GCA_003989075.1 Candidatus Competibacteraceae bacterium
CGTCCAGCCGGGCATTCTCGGCGGCAAGGCGCCAAGGATCGATACGGTGGGGAAGCGGCGGCGTCTGCATAAGGCGCGGAATGATATCGGCACGATGGATTTCTGTCAAAATAAACCCGGATTACGCATAATTACCGTAGTTTTCACCCACTTGCTGAGACGCCCCATGACTGAAGCTCTTGCCGGTGGCCGTCGCCTGATCCTGGCGTCGACCTCGCCTTTCCGCCGCGAGCTGCTCGCGCGCCTGGCCCTGCCGTTCACAGCCCAGGCTCCGGAGACTGATGAAACCCACCAGCCCGGTGAAAGTGCGCCGGCGCTGGTGGCGCGGCTGGCCCGGGCCAAGGCCGAGGCAGTCGCGATGCGCGAGCCTAACGCCCTGCTGATTGGCTCGGATCAGGCCGCAGTACTGGATAACGACATTCTCGGCAAACCTGGCGATCATGCCAACGCCCTGGCGCAGTTGCGGCGCGCCAGTGGGCGAACGGTCAGCTTCCATACCGGGCTGTGCCTGCTCGACAGCGCCAGCGGCCAGTATCAGGTGGCGATAGAAACCTTCCGGGTGGTATTTCGCACGCTCAGCGAGACGCAGATTGAGCACTACCTGCGCCGGGAACAGCCCTATGGCTGCGCCGGCAGTTTCAAAGCCGAGGGTCTGGGTATCGCCCTGTTCGAGCGCCTGGAAGGCGATGACCCCACCGGATTGATCGGCCTGCCGCTGATCCGCCTGACCCGGATGCTGGAAGCCGCCGGCGTGGCGGTGCTGTGAACGCCAGCGGCAAAGGCCAGCGCTAGCGCCACTGCACGCCCTCATCAAGGCGCAGCGCCTGGCGCAGCACCGCACCAAGCTGGGACTGGGCACCATCGAACAGGCGATCCACCAGCCGGCTATGCTTCGTGTAATCGACCAGAGTCTTCTCGCCAATAATCTCCTCGGCCACGGAACGGCTGCTGCCCAGCGCATCGACCAGCCCCAGACCTACACTCTGTTCACCGGTCCACATCAGGCCGCTGAACAGCTGCGGATTATCCGGCAAGCGCTCGCCACGCCCCTCCTTGACTGCGGCGATGAACTGGCGATGGATCGCATCGAGCATCCCCTGCAGATGCTGCACCTCGGCCGGGTTTACCGGTTTGAACGGATCCAGAAAATCCTTGCTATCACCCGCCGTATACGCGCGCCGCTCGACACCGAGCTTGTTCATCGCATCGGTAAAGCCGAAGCTGTCCATGCGCACGCCGATCGAACCGATGATGCTGGCCCTGTTGGCATGAATCTTCTGTGCCGCCGCCGCAATGTAATAGCCGCCTGAGGCGCACACATCACTGGCCACGGCATGCACCGGCATCTTCGGATATTGCTGGCGCAGCTTGCGGATCTCGTCGTAAATCTCGCCGGCCTGCACCGGGCTGCCACCGGGACTGTTGATCTCAATGATCACGCCCGCAGTTTTCTCATCCTTGAACGCCTTGCGCAGCGCCTCGATCACGTTCTTGGCACTAGCTTCGGTGCTGCTGGCGATCAGACCCTCGACCCGCACCAGCGCAGTGTGTTTCTTGGCGCTGACCGCACCGCTGCCCACGTCATCCGGCCAGACCAGTATCAGCAATGTCACCAGATAAGCGAAGAACAGCAGCTTAAAGAAAATGCTCCAGCGCCGCGCGCGCCGCTGCTCGGTGATCGCGGCCAGCGCCAGCGTGCTCAGGGTATCGCGCGCCCAGCGCTCATCGCTCGCCGGGCTGTTGTTTGGAAGCTCGCTCATCAGTTTTCTCTTCCGTACTCAGGTTCGACGCCGGCTGGTTGTGCCGAGGCTGTCGAGCACCGCCTTGAGTTCATCATGGAGCGGCGCGCTGACTGCAATCTCGCGACCGCCCAGCGTCAGGCTCAGGCTGTGTGCGTGCAGGAACAGGCGATGCAGGCCGTGCTGTTCGGCCATGGTCCGGTTAAAAGTGGCATCGCCATATTTATCATCGCCGGCCAGCGGATGCTCGACATGGGCGGCATGTACGCGGATCTGGTGGGTACGGCCCGTGGCGATATCCACCTCCAGCAGCGAGGCCGGCCGGAACAGACTGACCGGACGCAACCGGGTCAGGGCGGGCTTGCCATCGTCCATCACTTCGACCATGCGCTCGCCGCCGCGCAGCACATTGCGCCGCAGCGGCTGGTTAATCTCGCGCGGGCCATGGTTCCAATAGCCGCGCACCAGAGCCAGATAGCGCTTCTCCACCTGCCCGGCGCGCAACCCCTCCTGGATCAGCCGCAATGCGGCCGGGGTGCGTGCCAGCACCAGGCAGCCGCTGGTATCACGATCCAGACGGTGTGCCAGTTCCAGAAACGGCTCGTTCGGGCGCAGCGCACGCAGGATCTCGATGACGCCAAAGGCCAGGCCACTGCCCTTGTGCACCGCCAGCCCAGCGGGCTTGTCGAGCACCAGCAGGTCACGATCTTCATACAGAACCGCCGCGCGCAACTGCTCCGCCAGCGCGGCCGGCGGATGAAAGGGCCGTTCCGACGTTGGCTTCTCGCCGAGGCGCACGGGCGGGATGCGCAGCACATCACCGGTCTGCAAACGCTGGCTGGGCTGCACCCGGCCACCGTTCAAACGCACCTCGCCACTGCGCAGGATGCGATAGATCAGACTGCGTGGCGCGCCCTTGAGCTCGCGCAGCAGGAAATTGTCCAGGCGCTGGCCAGCGTATTGCGCAGTGATTTCCAAATGGCGCACGCCACCGGCGGACGAGGATGCGGCAGTCATGGTTTGAAGCGTGTTCATCGGACTGTTATAGTTGATCAGTTGTCGCCGGATGGCCTGCATAAGGCCGGCGAAACGAGAGCCACACACGATATCGGTTTTCGCACCCGCACGCCAGTTTCCGGCGGGCAGGTTTTATGCAACGGGTCATTCCGCCGCTCGACCCTCTACGATGAGCGGCCTCTGACTGCGCTCCCAGCCGACCGGTCGCCAATTCCGCGGCGCGTCTGGGTGTGCCGGCTGCCGGATGTCCATCCTCCGGACCTGCCCCACCCCAGCCACCCCCGGCGACAACCACGCTGCCGTCGGTGATGGTCGAGCGCAAGGACATCACCATGAAACGCATGCTGATTAATGCCACGCAGCAGGAAGAATTGCGCGTGGCGCTTGTCGATGGCCAGAAGCTCTACGACCTCGACATCGAGACACCCTCGCGCGAGCAGAAAAAATCCAATGTCTACAAGGGCCGCATCACCCGCATCGAGCCGGGTCTGGAAGCGGCTTTTGTCGACTACGGCGCCGACCGACACGGTTTCCTGCCCTTCAAGGAAATCACCCGCAACTACTTCGACCCGCACTCCACCGCCGACGGCAACCGCCCCAGCATCCGCGAGGCGATCCGCGAAGGCCAGGAAATCGTGGTCCAGGTGGAAAAGGAAGAACGCGGCAACAAGGGCGCGGCGCTGACCACCTTCATCAGTCTGGCCGGCCGCTACCTGGTGCTGATGCCCAACAATCCGCGCGCTGGCGGCGTGTCGCGACGCATCGAGGGCGAGGACCGCCAGGAAATCCGCGAGGTGATGAGCAGCCTCGATATTCCCGATGGCATGGGCCTGATCGTGCGCACTGCCGGTGTTGGCCGCTCGCAGGAAGAGCTGCAGTGGGATCTGGATTACCTGCTGCACCTGTGGCGGGCGATTGAAACCGCATCCTCGCAAAAGCGCGCACCGTTTCTGGTCTATCAGGAAAGCAACATCATCATCCGCGCCCTGCGTGATTACCTGCGCGCCGACATCGGCGAGATCCTGGTCGATAATCCGGCCATTCACCGCCAGGCGCAGGATTTCATGCAGCAGGTGATGCCGCAGTCGCTCGGCAAGCTCAAGCTGTATCAGGACAACATCCCGCTGTTTACCCGCTTCCAGATCGAGTCGCAGATCGAAACCGCCTATCAGCGCGAGGTCAACCTGCCCTCGGGCGGGGCGATCGTCATTGATTACACCGAGGCACTGGTCTCGATCGACATCAACTCAGCGCGGGCGACCAAGGGTGCCGACATCGAGGAAACCGCGTTCACCACCAACCTGGAGGCGGCCGAGGAAATCGCCCGGCAGTTGCGACTGCGCGATCTGGGCGGGCTGATTGTCATCGATTTCATCGATATGAATATCGCCCGCAACCAGCGTGAGGTGGAAACACGGCTGCGTGAGGCGCTCAAGTCGGATCGCGCCCGGGTGCAGGTAGGGCGGATTTCGCGCTTTGGCCTGCTGGAAATGTCCCGGCAGCGGCTGCGGCCTTCGCTTGGCGAAGCCAGCCATGTGCTCTGCCCGCGCTGCAATGGCCAGGGCAACATCCGCAATATCGATTCGCTGGCCCTGAGCGTGCTGCGCCTGATTCAGGAAGAAGCAATGAAGGACAAGACCGGGCGGGTGGTGGTGCAACTGCCGGTCAAGGTCGCGACCTTCCTGCTCAACGAGAAGCGTGAGGCAATCCGCGCCATTGAGCAGCGTCACCGGGTCAGCGTGACCCTGATCCCGAACGAGACCCTGGAAACACCGCATTTCCGCCTGAGCCGGCTGCGCGCTGATGAACTCTCCGAGGGACAACTACCATCGTATCGGCTCGCTCAGGATTACGAGGAGGTGGAAACCACGGCCAGCCTGCCCGGCAGCCGCAGTTCCGATGAGGAACCGGCGGTCAAGGGCGTTGCGCCCACCACGCCGGCACCTACACCGGTAGCGCCGACACCCAAGCCCGAGGCCAATCCCAGTTTCTTTGGCTGGCTGTGGAGCAACCTGTTCGGTCAGCCGCCGCAATCCACCGAGGAGCGGCCAAGCCGTACGGGCGCGCGCCCACCCAAACCCGATCGCCATCGCCGCGACCGTCCGCAGCGCCGCCCGGAAGCGGATGCCGTTGAGCCAGCAGTTGTCGTTGCGCCAGCGGTGGTCGCGCCGGTGGTTCCCGCGCCTGGTATTCCAGCACCCGCACCGAGTGAACCACTGCCTGTTCCCGCAGCAGTCGTAGTGCCCGAAGCGCTGCCGGCCGAGGAACTGCGCGAACCGGCACCGTCACAGGATGGCGAGGATGATTTGGGCAATTCCCGCAACCGGCGCGGTCGGCGGGGCGGTCGGCGGCGGCGGCGCAATGATGCACCCGCTGCGACCGATGTTGCGCCGTCCGGTGCCGAGGATCTGGTTGAAGGTGAAGAGCGCATCGAGAGCATCGAGAGCGTCGAGAGCGTCGAGAGCGTCGAGATCAATGCTGAAGCGGCCGCGCCCGCCCCTGCCGCCGAAACCGGTACTGGTACGGCCACACAGCCTGTTGTTCAGGTGACGCTGGCAACAGGACGCCGTATCCGCAGTGGCCGTCCCCGTCTTCCCCGGGATGCCGCGCCGACGACTTTGACCACCACGCCGGTACTGCCTGTTAGCGAACCGCCAGTGCCACCGCCACCGTCCCTGCTCGAATACCCGGTGGTTGAAGGCATCGAACCGCTGACAATTACCCTGCCGCCTCTGCGTGGATCACGCGGATCGGCTGAACCAGTGCCCGCACCCGCGACGCCGAGCCTTGCCGAACCGGTATCACCGACCGCTCCGGTAACGGATACAGCCACTGCAACCGGGTCTGAAACTGCGGCGGCAGTTGAAACGGAAACCACCGTTGCCACTGAAACAGTCGCTGAAACCGTCGCAACCGTTGCAACGGAAACCCCTGTTGCCACTCAGGATGTGGTAGCAGCCGAAACGGCTGTCGAGCCTGCGGCAGTGATCGCCGATGAAGCGGCCGTTGCAACGGAAACGGCTGTCGAGCCTGCGGCAGTGATCGCCGATGAAACGGTAGCTGAAGTGGAAACTGCCGTTGCCGCTGAAACGACCACCGGAGTGGAAACCTCCGTCGCTCAGGATACCGCAGCAGTTGCGGCAGAACCCGAAACGGCTGATGAAGCGTTCGAACCTGAAGGGCTGATTCCGGCTGAAACGGCAGAAGAAGTCCCGGCAACCGTCGCAACCGATTCCGCGCCTGAAACAGCCCCCGCTGCAGAAACGGTCCGCGAAGTGGAAACCGCAGTCGATGCGGAAACGCCGGCAGATGCTGAAACCACTGCAGCCACTGCCAAACCGGAATCGCCCGCCAGCGATCTGGATGGAGCCGCGGTCGAAGCAGCACCCGAAGCAACGACCACAGTCGAGACAGACGCCAAGGCAGAAACCGGAACCGAAGCGACAGCTGATGACACTGCTCAGGCTCCGGATGCTGAACCGTCGGTCGCATCAAGCCCGGCGCCGACCGAAACCCCAGAGCAGCCCGAGGACAAGCCCGCGGTCTGATCGTCCCTGAAACGGCACGGCGGGGCGGATTACATCGATCCACCCCGCCGTTTTTTATCCCGCCGCCGGCAAACGCCGGCAATCACCCGGTGCGGCTATATCCGATACCGCTCGCGAATGTGCACCAGCAGACCCTGTGCAGCTTCCTCGATCAGATCCATCACCCGCTCGAAACCACCCGCGCCGCCATAATACGGATCCGGCACCTCGCGCTCGGGCAGATCGGGGGCGAAATCCATGAACAACTGCACACGCGTACGCAAGGCCGCATCCGGGCACAACGCCAGCAGATGCTCCAGATTATCGCGATCCATGGCTAAAACGTGCTCAAACTCGACAAAGTCGTTCACCACAACCTGCCGGGCGCGCAACCCCCGCAACTCGACACCCCGCAGCCGCGCAGTCGCCTGGCTGCGGCTATCGGGCGGCGCGCCAATATGGTAAGAGTGCGTACCCGCCGAATCGACATACACCTTGTCGGACAGGCCGGCACTTTCCAGCATCTGCCGGAACACGCCTTCCGCCACCGGCGAACGGCAGATATTACCCATGCACACAAACAGGACTCGCACCATCGCTTTCGCCTTTTTCTCATCCGGTCGCCGCGTGCTGCCAAACGCCGCGCGCACCGCTTGTACGATTCTGGATCCGATCACCTTGGACGCCACCACGCATGCTGCGCATTGATTCCCACAAGCTCAAGCCCCTGCTGGGGCAATTCCTGCACTACCGGGGCATCGCCTGCCAGGTCATCGAGATTCTCGCCGATGAACCCGCGCTGGTGCTGCGCGATTGCAGCGATCACACCCTGATTCAGGCCGACCAGTACGGCCACGCCGGCGAGCACCTGCCGGTTACATTTACCGTCGCAGTGCTGAACGAACACCGTGACGCACTTAATCCCGAACTGCCGGTACTGACCGGCTGCGATCTACTCGCCTGAAGCCTGCAGCGCTGCGGCCACCCGCGCCAGATCAGCTTCAGTATCCACGCCCGGAGGTGGCGCCGCAGCAGCTTCGACCACATGAATGCGGATGCCGTACCACAAGGCCCGTAATTGCTCCAGTGACTCGGCCTGCTCAGCCGGTGCCGAAGCCAGATGCGGGTAGCGGCGCAACACCGCCACCCGATAGGCATACAGGCCGATATGGCGAAACCAGGACGTAGCACCGGGCAGCACATCCCGCGCTGTGGCAAAACCGTCACGGTGCCAGGGAATCGGCGCACGACTGAAATACAGCGCATCACCGCGCGCGTCGCGCACCACCTTGACCACATGTGGATCAAACACCTCGGCGGCTTGTTCGATCCGCGCGCAGGCCGTGGCCATGCCGGCCTCGGGATGCGTGATCAGAGCCGCCGCCACCTGCCGCAACAGCGCCGGTGGCATTTGCGGTTCATCGCCCTGCAGATTGACCACCACGGTTTCGTCGGACCAGCCATAACGCTCGGCAACTTCCGCCAGTCGATCGGTGCCGGACAGGTGCGTGGTGGCAGTCATGCATACCAGCGCGCCAAAGCCGGCGGCCGCCTCGGCGATGCGCGGATCATCAGTAGCAATCACCACCTGCTCGGCGCCGCTGGCCAGCGCCTGCCGGTAGACATGCTCCAGCAGTGTCCGTCCAGCCAGCATGCGCAGGGGCTTGCCCGGCAGCCGGGTCGAGGCATAGCGGGCGGGTATCGCTACCCGGAAGCGTAGTGCAGCCTCCGCGAGCATGGATGCGTCACTCATCATCGGCCAGCTTGCGCGCCTCGCTTTCCAGCATCACCGGAATGCCATCGCGCACCGGGTAGGCCAGCCGGCTTTCCTTACAGATCAGCTCCTGGCGCGCCTTGTCGTATATCAGCGGCGCCTTGCTGACCGGGCATACCAGAATATCCAGCAGTTTCTGTTCCATCGTCATTGACCTCGTTGACAGGGAGACCGCCTGCGCGCAGCTGCGCGCCGCGCCGGCGATTCGTGTTCCAATGATTCAGCATGATGCCCTTGCCCATGGCGCTCACCGCCACACGCTTGAGCAGTTGTTGCTCGAAATCCGCATCGAGCTGGGCGTGCACCGGCACATACCAGGCATTATCCGGCGCGAAGGCCCGGCATTTGACCGCGTCCTTCTCGGTCATCAGCACCGGCAGATCTTCCAGGAAGCGCACATCACTGGCCTTGAAATCATGGTGATCGGGCAACGGGTGCGCCAGAATCCGCACACGGGCGCGCCGCACATGATCAAAAAAACGCCACGGATCGCCAATACCGGCTATCGCATGCACCGTACCCGACTGGAAGCTTTTCAAGGCAACGCTGATGTCGGGATCGGCCAGATTCAAGGCCCGATCACCGCATAGCACCATCAGATATTCGCCGCTGCGGGTCGCGCCATTGCCAACCACGAAATCCACCGTGCGCAAGCGCGCCGGCGGCTCGCGCAGCGGCCCGGCAGGCAGACAGGCGCCATTACCAAAGCGGCGCAGGCCATCAACCACCGCGATTTCGATATCGCGCTGCAGGCGATAGTGCTGCAGACCGTCATCGCTGAGCAGCACATTGCAGGGATGGCGATCGAGCAGCAACCGCGCCGCCGCCACCCGATCAGGGCCGACCACCACCGGGCAGCGGCAGCGCTGCGCCAGCAGCACCGGTTCATCGCCGACCTGCAGCGGATCGCTGTCAGCCGTGACCACGCGTGGCCACTGCCCCGACTGCCCACCATAGCCACGGCTGATCACGCCCGGGGTATAGCCAGCAGCGCGCAGCAGTTCCACCAGCCGCACCACCAGCGGAGTCTTGCCGGTCCCCCCCACGCTGATGTTGCCCACCACGATCACCGGCACCGGCAGCGCCACACTGCGCAGCACGCCCCAGCGATAGAACAGGCGCCGCAGCCGTACCACCAGACTAAACAGCAGACTCAGCGGCCACAGCAGCATCGCCACCACGTTCAGTGAGTAACCGTAGCGATCCAGCAGATTCATGGTCGCGGCTCCGACGGCGGCACATCCGGCGCCGGCGTGGACGTAGGCACAGCCACCGGCCCGCTCACCGCGCTCATCGTGGCGATACCCAGTTGGCGAATGCCCAGTTGTCCGGCGATATCCAGCACCGTCACCACCGCCTGATGCGGGGCACGACCATCCGCGCGCACGGTCAAGGGCAACTCGCGCCCGGCCAGTGCAGTACGCAGAGCCTCGCGCAACACCGCCGCATCGCCCAGGCCCAGATCATGGCCATTAAGCGCATAGCGGCCGCTGGCGTCGATATCGACATCCAGTTGTGCGACATCACCCGGCAGCGGCGTCGCCGATGCATCCGGCAGGCGGATATCGAGTTGGGCCTCATGGCGCAGGCTAGTGGCGAGCATGAAAAAGATCAGCAGCACCAGCACCACATCGATCATCGGCACCAAGTTCAGTTCCGGTTCCTCACGACGCCGGGGACGCAGATTCACGCCGGCTGCTCCCCAGGAAGAACCGCGCCGGCCCTGGCATCGAGCAGATCGATCAGGTGCAGGGTTTCCTGCTCCATGCCCACCACCAGGCCCGTCACCCGGCCTTGAAAGTAGCGGTAGAACAGCAGACTGGGAATCGCCACGCTCAGGCCAGCCGCAGTGGTAACCAGTGCTTCGGCAATGCCCACCGACAGCAGACTGAAATTGCTGTTGCCCTGCACGGAAACGATCTGAAAGATCTTGATCATGCCGGACACGGTGCCGAGCAGACCCAGCAGCGGACTGATGGCGGCAATGGTGCCGAGGGTATTAAGAAACCGCTCCAGTTCGTGAGCGACATGGCGGCCGGTGTCCTCGACCCGCTCGCGCAGCACCTCGCGGCCCCGGTCACGGCTGGCCAGCCCCATGGCTACGATGCGTCCGAGCGGTGAATCCAGCGCCAGGCTCTGCACATCCGCCGCTGTAATCGCACCCTGTTCGCTCCAGCGACGCAAAATGGCCACCAGCCGCTCGGGCAACACCCGCGCCCGGCGCAGCGCCAGCAAGCGCTCAAAAATGATGGTCGCCGCCACCAGCGAACAGGCCATGATCGGCGCCATCAGCCAGCCGCCGGTCTTGATCAGTTCGAACATACCCACGTTCTCCTGGGATAATAAATACTTAACTGCATGCGTGTGCTGTCCTGTCAGTGTCGTGCGCGGCATGATACTGGATTTGCCGCAACGCCCGCAGCGTTGCGTCAGCGCCGGTCAGGGTGCGCTCCAGTAATGGCGCTGGTCACGGCGTTCACGCACCGGTTCCAGTCTCTGACCCGTTTCCAGGCGAAAGGTCAGCGCGCCCTCATAGGCGGCATCGAGCAGCGTGGCGCCCGTGGATTGGTACAGCGTCACGGTTTCGGCACGCGGATAGCCATGGCGATTGCGGTAACCGGTCGCGAACAGGATATAGCGCGGGCGCACCGCTGCCAGGAATGCAGGCGTTGACAGCGCGCGGCGCCCCTGGTGCGGCGCCACCATGATGTCAGCCGCCAGCCCGTTGCCATAGCGTGCGACCAGATCCCGCTCAGCGCCACGTTCGATATCCCCCGGCAGCAGCACCCGTCCAGCGGTGCCGGTCACGCGCAGCACGCAGGAGGCCTCGTCGCCGTCGAAACCCTGCGGCGGTGGATGCAGGATGGCGAACTCGACCCCATCCCAGTTCCAGGACTGGCCGGCCTGACAAGGCGCGGCACCGTCGATTGGCACCTGATCCACCGCGGCCGTGAGCACCTGCGCGACCGGCACCTGTTCGCGCAGCGAGCGCACCCCGCCGCTATGCTGCATATCGGCGTGGCTGACCATCAGCATGTCCACTGCGGCAATACCCTGATGACGCAGGAACGGCACCAGCGCCACTCGACCGGCATCGAGACTCATCCCCAGCCGCGGCCCGGTGTCGTAGACCAGTACATGGTCATGGGTCCGCAGCACCACCGCCAGACCTTCACCGACATCCAGCAGCGTCAACCAGACCGCGCCCGGCGGCGGCGCCAACGTGGGCGGCCACAGCAGCGGCAGGCATAGCGGCAGTCCCAACCAGCGTGCCGGCCAGCCGCGCGGCGCCAGCAACAGGATCACGCCCGGCACAGCAAAGGCCAGCGTCCACAACGGCGGCGCCGGCCGGTATAGCACCACGCCGGGCAGGCGCTCCAGCCAGAGCAGAATGCGCCACAGCCCCTCCAAGGTCAGTGCCGCCAGATCCAGCAACCCCGCCTGCAGGCTGTCGCTTACAGGTCCAGCCAGCACCGCCAACAGATCCAGTGGCAGCACCGTACAGCCGATCCAGGGAATGGCGATCAGGTTGGCCAGCGGCGACAGCAGCGGAATCTGCTGAAAAAAAAGCAGGGTTGGCGGTAACAGCGCCAGAGTGATGCCCAGTTGCAGCCACAGGGTCTGCACGAACAGGCCATGCCCATGACTGCGCCCACTCACCAGATAGAGAATGCTCGCAACCGCGCCAAACGACAGCCAGAATCCCGCCAGCAGCGACGCACCCGGATCAACCAGCAGTACCACCAGCAGCGCCAGGGCCAGGATTCGGCTCGGCAGGGCCGGTCGCCGAACCAGCAGAGCCAACATCGCGACCAGCACCATCAGAAACGAACGCTGCGCCGGTACCGACAGCCCGGATAACAGGGTATAGCCACCCGCACCCAGCAGCGCCGCCAGTGCAGCCGCTCGCGGTGCCGGCCAACGCAACGCCAGCGCCGGTACCCGGATCCACAACGCCCAGACCAGCGCGAACAGCATCCCGGCCACCAGACTGATATGGGAACCGGAAATCGACAACAGGTGCCCGGTGCCAGTGCGGTTGAACACTTCCCACTGCGCGGGGGTGATGCCGCTTTCCTCACCGATCGCCAGCGCCACCAGAATGCCGGTCTCAGCCTGTCCGGAACGCAGTTGCGCGAAACGGTCGGCGATATGCTGGCGGTAACGATCCAGTGGATAGCGCTCAGCCACTGCCAGCCGTTGCGGCAGTGGCTGAGCGCGGATGCTGCCGCTGGCGATGATGCCGCTGGCGTACAGCCAGCGTTCGTAATCGAAGCCACCGGGATTGCGCAGGCCGCGCGGCGACTTCAGCCGCACCGGAAACCCCCAGCGGTCACCGACACGCAATGCCGGCGGCACATCTGCAGTGGTTTTCTCTCCATTCTCGTCCCACCAGGACAAGCGTACCCGGCCGGTGAGCGGAATGTTTTGCCCGTCGCGCTGGACCTGCGCCAATTCAAACTCAAAGCGGACACTGCGCCCGGATCGCTCCGGCAGGCCGGCAATCCAGCCCTCCACCCATAGATCGACGCCTTCCAGCTCGGCCGGCAACTGCAACGACGGCGACGCCAGCAGCAGCGCATACAGGAATCCGGCCAGAGCACAGGCTGGCAAGCGCAGCCATGGCCCTGTCCACAGCATCATCAGCAACAGCACCAGCGGCAGTGCCAGCGCCCAGGCCCGCATCGGCAGCTCTGGCAGCATCTGCAAGGCCAGAATACCGATCAGAAAGGCCAGCACGCCCCGGCGCATCGCTACAGACCCGCTGGTATCGCTATGGCCTGCGGGTCTACTAGCGCTCGGCCACCAGCAGTCCGTCGTCCAGACGCCAGATCGCATCCATGCGCGCCGCCAATTCGGCATCATGGGTGACCACCACGAAGCTGGTGCCCAGATCCCGGTTCAGCTCCAGCATCAGCGCAAACACCTGTCCGGCGCTATGCCGATCGAGATTGCCGGTCGGTTCATCGGCCAGCACGCAGGTCGGGCCGGTGATCAGGGCCCGCGCCACTGCCGCCCGCTGCCGTTCGCCGCCGGACAGTTCACCGGGCTTGTGGGTCAGACGCTGACCCAGGCCAACCCGGTCCAGCAATTCCGCAGCACGCGCCGCCGCCGGGGCCGGTGATTCGCCGCGAATCAGCAGCGGCATGGCCACATTCTCCAGCGCGGTGAACTCCGGCAGCAGATGGTGAAACTGGTAGATGAAACCCAGGCAGCGATTGCGCAGCCGCCCGCGGCCGGCATCATTCAAGCGACTCAATTCCTGTCCCGCTACCCACACCGAGCCGGCGCTGGGCGTATCCAGGCCGCCAAGCAGGTGTAACAGCGTGCTCTTGCCCGAACCGGAACTGCCAATAATCGCCAGCCGCTGACCGCGCAGCACCTGGAAATCGATGCCACGCAATACCTCCAGACGGGCGCTGCCCTCGCGAAAACTCTTGGTCAGTTGCCGGCATTCCAGCACCACGTTGGTATCGCTCATCGGCATTTTTCCATTTTCATTCATAGCGCAGGGCCTCGGCCGGCTGGGTGCGCGCCGCGCGCCAAGCTGGATAGAGAGTGGCCAGCGCTGCCAGTCCGAACGCGACCAGGCCGATGGTGGACACATCGCCCCACTGCACCTGCGAAGGCAGATCGCTGATCAGATATACGTCGGGTGCCAGAAATTTGATGCCAAAGACCCGTTCGATAAAAGGCACCACCACACCGACGTTCTTAGCCAGGGAAACGCCGCCGATCAAGCCAAGCAGGGTTCCGACCAGACCAATGGTGATGCCCTGCACGATGAAAATGCCCATGATGCTGCGTGGGGTCGCACCCAGGGTGCGCAGAATGGCGATATCGGACTGCTTGTCGGTCACCACCATCACCAGCGCCGAGACGATATTAAAGGCCGCTACCGCCACGATCAGGGTCAGAATCACGAACATCGCGGTTTTTTCGATCTGCACCGCGCGAAAGAAACTGGCGTGATCCTGGGTCCAATCGCGCGCCAGATACCCGTCCGGCAGTCCCTCGGACAGCGCAGCCGCTAGACGCGGCGCCTGGAACAGATCGCGCAGCTTCAGGCGCACGCCGCTGACCGAGCCATCGGGCAATTGAAACAGCTTGCCGGCGTCGGCAACATGGATCAGCGCCAGCCCCCGGTCGTATTCGTACATGCCGGCATCAAAAATACCGACCACGTCGAAGCGCTTCAGCCGTGGCAGGATGCCCGCCGCCGTGATGTTGGCCTGCGGCGTGATCACCGTCACCTTATCGCCAATGTTGACGCCGAGCGCGTTCGCCAGCGCCTTGCCGAGGATGATACCGAAAGCACCGGGGCGCAGGTCATCAAGCGTGCCGCGCACCATCTTGTCGCCAATATGCGAGACCTGTTTTTCCTCGGCTGGCAGAATGCCCTGCAGCAGCGCGCCACTCACCAGCGAAGCGTGGTTGAGCATGGCTTCGCCACGGATGT
The DNA here is from genome assembly GCA_003989075.1 of Candidatus Competibacteraceae bacterium. Lineage (GTDB taxonomy): Bacteria > Pseudomonadota > Gammaproteobacteria > Competibacterales > Competibacteraceae > RXIX01. The sequence goes on from RXIX01000049.1 coordinate 14,518, forward strand.
AGGGCGCGCCACCGAGTACCTCGGGACTGCTGCGCTGGGCCTGATCACGCAAGCCCTGCCAGTCCTCGACCAAACCGTTCCAGCGGCTGATCGTGGCATGGGCGGTCATCGACAGGATGCGACCACGCAGTTCCTGCTGAAAGCCGTTCATCACCGAAAGCACAGTGATCAGGGCGGTGATGCCGAGGGCAATACCGAGCATCGAAGTCAGGGAAATGAAGGAGATGAAGTGATTGCGGCGCTTGGCGCGGGTGTAGCGCAGGCCGATAAACAACTCCAGGGGACGAAACATGGATACGGTTCCGATTGGCGGCGCGGCAATCGCCGAAGGCGGCCCATTATAAAGATGTTGGCCGCCCGGTGGGCGGCCATGTGATGCTTCAGGATTTCGAATGGTGTGATAAATGCGCAATTATGACTTGGGTGGCATCGCCGGTACCGCCGGAACTGCCGGCGCAGCCGGTGCAGCAGGCATCGCCGGTACCGCCGGAACTGCAGGAACTGCCGGTGCTGCAGGAACCGCCGGAACCGCCGGTGCGGCCGGTGCGGCCGGTGCGGCCGGTGCTGCAGGCATCGCCGGAACCGCCGGAACTGCAGGAACTGCCGGTGCTGCAGGAACCGCCGGAACCGCCGGTGCGGCCGGTGCTGCAGGCATCGCCGGAACTGCAGGAACCGTTGGAACTGCCGGTGCGGCCGGTGCTGCAGGCATCGCCGGAACTGCAGGAACCGCCGGAACTGCCGGTGCGGCTGCGCCGACCGTTAACATGCCCTTGTTTTCCGCCAACAGCTTCTCCAGGGCCTTTTGCTTGATGCCCGGTACCTTGGCCAGATCATCCAGGGATTTAAAGGGACCGTTCGCTTCGCGGTATTTGACGATATCTTCGGCTTTCTTAGGGCCAACCCCTTTGAGAACCTTATCCAGTTGATCAGCGCTCGCAGTATTAATATCGATCGCTTGAGCAAAGGTCAGCGTTGAAAACAGCGCCAAGGCCAACCCGGTGAGTAATTTTGAAAACCGCATTGTTCTTCCTCCACTTAGGGCATCAAAGGGCTCGAATGCCGGTGGGCAACAACCGACACTGTCTATAAACCTAGAACAGTGGAAGACAAATGCAACAAAAAAGAACGTATCTATTGGTACAGGCGTGTAACCATCGAGCGCCGCAAATCAGCCTGACTTCATCACCAGATCAGGAATGGGCTTGATGGTGTTCCACTGCTGGCAACTGGGGCAACACCAGCGCAGGGTCTTGACGACGAAACCGCAGTGCACACAGCGATAGCGCGCGGCGCTGTTCAGCAACTGCGTGCTGATGCAATGCAGAGCGCGCAGGTCCGCATACTCGGCGCCCCGACCATGGCCCAGCTTGATCTCCACCAGGCGGCGCAAACCCAGCAGAGTCGGATAGTCACGCAGTTCACTTTCAAGAAACCGCAGCGCTGCATCCTCACCTTCCAGCTTGAGCAGCCATTCCGCCACCGCATCCGTCACTCGCCCGCTATGGTCCTGGCTATGCGCCGCGCGCAGGTAAACCAGCCACTCATCGAGTCGCCCAAGCGCGCTATAGCATTGGCTCAACGGGGCAATCGCTTCCGGGAAAAAGCCGCGATCCTGCCACTCCACAGCCTGCAATGCGGTCATCGCAGCCGGGTAATCGCCTGCACGCATCGCCAGGCGGCCTTGCAGCAGGCTGGCTCGGGCACAGCCAGGGTCGCGGCTCAGCGCTTCCTGCAGGCTTGCCTGGGCGCTGGCCTCATCCTGGCGCTGACTCGCCTCCTCGGCCAGTTCGCAGCAGTAATGGGCGGTCTCGCGGCGGCGAGACAAACCACCGAGCCGCTCCAGACGATCGCAATAGGCAATCGCCTGCCGCCAGTCCTTCTCCTGCTGGAAAATGTAGATCAGTCGCGACAGGGCAACCGCCGTGTGATCCGGTTGCTCGACCAGTTCCTGAAACAGGGTTTCGGCTCGATCGAACAGACCGGCGCGCAGATAATCCTCACCCAGCTCCAGCATCGCCCGGCGCCGCTGTTCGGCGGTCAGATGGGTGCGGTCGATCAGGCTGCCGTGGATGTGAATCGCCCGGTCGACCTCACCCCGGCGCCGGAACAGATTGCCGAGCGCCAGATGGATCTCGGCGGTATCCCGATCCACATCGGCCATCCGCGTAAACACTTCGATCGCCTGATCGGGCTTATCATCGATCAGGTAATTCAGACCCTTGAAATAATCGGCATTACCAACAGCCGCGTCATGACGACGCACATATTCGCGCCGGGCTATCCACCAGCCAGAGGCCGCAGCCACCGGCAGCAGCAGCCACAAAAGCTCCATCATGGGCACGGGCAGCGCAGGCAACGGACGCGGCGCTTCAACGGACCTCCCGACCAGCCTTGCGCAGCAGCAGATTCAGATCCTGCTCCTTGCTGGATAGCGTCTGCCGCAACCGCGCAACCTGCCAGCGCAGCGGCAATACCACAAAGGCGCCGATCAATGTCGCCACCCCGGCGCCCGCGGCAAATGCACACACCACCACCAGTGACAGCGGAAGCGTCGCGGTGCCCAGCATATAGTTAACGGTCACCGGGTCGGCGTGCAGGGTGGAAAACTCCACGCCCAGCACCAACACGGCCAGTAGAATGACAGCGATCAGCACGAACTTGATCCAGGACATCGATTTCCCCTGCCAGAACGATTCGGGACCCAAGCAGCCCTAGGCGGCTTGCGCGTTTGCAACTGTGGGATTTTGTGAGCTTCAGCGTATCCGTTCAATGCCTTCCCGCGGCGTTCCCGTTCGAGAATCCAAAAAAAACCCACGGTAACGCGGGTGGGTTTTTCTGCATCGACGGCTGACCGCCCGCACGGGACGGCTATCAATCCTACCGCAATTCACTGCTACCGTTCTGGTAGTAATCATTGACCCGCTCGCGCAGCTCCTTGCCCGGCTTGAAATGCGGCACATATTTGCCATCCAGGGATACGGCATCGCCGGTCTTGGGGTTACGCCCCACGCGCGGCGGCCGAAAATGCAGCGAGAAACTGCCAAAGCCCCGAATCTCGATTCGCTCGCCATTGGCCAGAGACTCGCTCATCTGCTCCAGCATGGTCTTGATCGCCTGCTCCACGTCCCGATAGGGAATATCGCTGCGCTTGCGCGCCAGAATTTCGATCAACTCCGATTTCGTCATAAGGCTTTCCCCAGAAAAACGCGGGCGGCGCTATCCAGCACCGCGCCCTGCCCGCTCGCGCATCCGCTGAAAAAATAAGCGGCAACCGACAAGCGATTGCCGCAGCGACAGGGGGATGCGCAGCGGCAACCCCCTTGTCCGGTTTGTCAGTCGTCCTGGGCGCCCATCTGTTCCTTGAAGATATCCCCCAGGGTCGCGCCACTGCTGGATTTACGACTGTAATCCTGCAGCACTTCCGCTTCCTCGGCCATATCCTTGGCCTTGATCGACAGGGAAATGGTCCGGTTCTTGCGATCGACGCCGATGAACTTGGCTTCGATATCCTCGCCTTCCTTCAACATCGAACGGGCGTCCTCGATCCGCTCGCGGGACAGTTCGGAAGCACGCAGCGTACCTTCGACACCGCTGCCGAGGTCAACCATGGCGCCCTTGGCGTCAACCGACAGAATGCGCCCCTTGACGATGCTGCCCTTGGGATGATCGGCAACGAAGTTGGAGAAGGGATCCTTGTCGAGCTGCTTGATACCCAGCGAGATGCGCTCACGCTCGGGATCGACTGCCAGCACCACCGCCTCGACTTCCTGGCCCTTCTTGTACTGGCGCACTGCTTCTTCGCCAGCTACATTCCAGGAGATGTCGGACAGATGCACCAGGCCATCGATGCCACCATCCAGACCAATGAAGATACCAAAATCGGTGATCGACTTGATCTTGCCGGCAACGCGATCGCCCTTGGCATGGTTCTGGTCGAACTCGTCCCAGGGATTCTGCTGGCACTGCTTCATGCCCAGCGAGATGCGGCGACGGTCCTCGTCGATGTCGAGCACCATGACCTCGACTTCGTCACCCAAAGCCACGACCTTGTTCGGGTTGACGTTCTTGTTGGTCCAGTCCATCTCGGAGACGTGCACCAGACCCTCGACGCCCTCTTCGATCTCGACGAAGCAGCCATAGTCGGCAATATTGGTCACCTTGCCGAACACCCGGGTACCGACCGGGTAGCGGCGCGCCAGAGCGATCCACGGATCGTCACCGAGCTGCTTGAGCCCCAGGGAAACGCGGTTGCGCTCGCGGTCGAACTTGAGCACCTTGACGCGGATATTGTCACCCACCGCCACCACTTCGGAGGGGTGCTTGACCCGCCGCCAGGCCATATCGGTGATGTGCAGCAGGCCATCGATGCCACCCAGATCCAGGAAGGCGCCGTAATCGGTAAGGTTCTTGACCACGCCCTCGACCACCTGGCCTTCCTGCAGGTTCTGCAGCAGGGCTTCACGCTCGGCGCTGTATTCCTGCTCAACCACGGCCCGACGCGACACCACCACGTTGTTGCGCCGGCGGTCGAGCTTGATGACCTTGAATTCGAGTTCCTTGCCTTCCAGGTAGCCGGCATCGCGCACCGGCCGGACATCCACCAGGGAACCGGGCAGGAACGCGCGGATCTCGCCGATGTCGACGGTGAAACCGCCCTTTACCTTGCCGCTGATCAGGCCCTTGACGATTTCCTCGCCTTCGAAGGCCTTTTCCAGGGAACTCCAGATGCGGGCGCGCTTGGCCTTCTCGCGGGACAGGCGGGTTTCGCCAAAGCCGTCCTCCAGTGCGTCCAGGGCGACTTCGACTTCGTCCCCGACCTGCACTTCGAGCACGCCGTCCTCGTTATAAAACTGTTCGAGCGGAATCAGCCCTTCCGATTTCAGACCGGCATTGACCACCACGGCATCCGCGCGGATTTCCACCACCCGGCCCAGGACGATGGAACCAGGCTGCATCTGCTTATCGGCGAGACTCTGTTCAAACAGTTCGGCAAAACTTTCGGTCATGGGTTATTGGCTCAAAAAACCGGCGGCACGGACCGCCACGGGTTGGCTTGGCAATGAGGTCCGGGGATGCTCCCCGAACCGGCTTTGGCGACTGCGCTCCCGTCGCAACAGGAGCCTTCAGGGCTTGCACCCAGAGCGCCCAGTCCTGACGCTCACGAAAAAACCGCTTCAAAAAGCGCTTGTCGAACAAGCGTAGCCATGGACACTGCCGGCGTAAAGGCTGAATCCCTAGGGAATTACCGGTATTGACAAGCGCCGCGCGGCCAGCATCAGCGCCCATTCGCACACCCTCGCAATCGGCATGCCGGTAGTATCAAGCATTTCGGCATCGGTCGCGGGCCGCAGCGGCGCCACGGTGCGCTGGGCATCGCGGGCATCCCGCGCGGCGATCTCCTCGGCAAGGCCGGCAAGGTTAGCATTCATGCCTTTTTCAATCAACTGCTTATATCGCCGTTGCGCCCGCTCGGCAGCGCTGGCGGTGAGGAACAGTTTCAGCCCGGCATCCGGAAAAACCACCGTGCCCATATCGCGGCCATCGGCGATCAGGCCAGGCAGGCGGCGTAAATCGCGCTGCCGCTGCAACAGCGCCGCGCGCACCGCCGGCAGCGCCGCTACCCGCGAGGCGGCATCACCGGTGGCTTCGCTGCGCAGCACAGCGCCGACCTCGGCACCATCAAGCAGGATGCGCATCTCATCGGCACCGGGCAGAAACGCCACGTCCAGAGCGGTCGCCACCGCTGCCACCGCTGCCTCATCGCTCAGCGCCAGGCCACGGTGTAAGGCCGCCAGCGCGGTCAGCCGGTACAAAGCGCCGCTATCCAGCAAGTGCCAACCCAGCCGCAGCGCCAGCCATTGGCACAGCGTGCCCTTGCCGACACCGCTTGGCCCATCGACGGTGATCACCGGCACCGGATCTGTCATGCCGCTGCCTCCACGATGCGCAATCCGGCGCCGCGCGCCAGGGCCACGAAATCGGGGAACGAAGTGTTGACGTTGGCGCAATCGTCAATGGCAATCACGCCGCCGGCGCGCAATGCAGCCATGGCAAAACTCATGGCGATGCGGTGATCGCCGTGACTATGCACCGCACCCGCGGCCAGCGCACCGCCCCGGATCACAATGCCATCAGCAGTCGGCCCGGCGGCAACACCCAGCGCCAGCAAGCCATCGGCCATCACCTGGATGCGGTCGCTTTCCTTGACCCGCAGTTCGGCCGCGCCGGTCAGCACAGTCACGCCTTCGGCCACGGCGGCGGCAATGAATAAAGCTGGAAATTCGTCGATCGCCAGCGGCACCAGATGTTCAGGGATGCGGATGCCACGCAGCGGCGCATGGCGCACGCGCAGATCGGCCACCGGCTCGCCACCGGCCAGACGGGGATTCTGCATCTCAATATCCGCGCCCATCAGCCGCAGGATATCGATCACCCCGGTACGGGTCGGATTGATGCCGACATGCTCCAGCAGCAG
>RXIX01000050.1 GCA_003989075.1 Candidatus Competibacteraceae bacterium
CAACACCAGCGCCCTGTTCGATGTGCAGGTCAAGCGCATCCACGAGTACAAGCGGCAACTGCTCAATATCCTGCACGTTATCCACCTGTACGACCGCATCAAGCGCGGCGACACCGCCAACTGGACGCCGCGCTGCGTGCTGATCGGCGGCAAGTCGGCGCCCGGCTACTACATGGCCAAGCAGATCATCAAGCTGACCAACAATGTCGCACGGGTGATCAACAACGATCCTGCCGTAGGTGACAAGCTGAAAATCGCCTTCCTGCCCAATTACCGGGTGTCAGCGATGGAAATCATCTGCCCCGGTACCGACCTGTCCGAGCAGATTTCCACTGCCGGCAAGGAAGCCTCGGGCACCGGCAACATGAAATTCATGATGAACGGCGCGATCACCATAGGCACCCTCGATGGCGCCAACATCGAAATTCGCGAGGAATGCGGCGATGACAACTTCTTCCTGTTCGGGCTGACCGCGCAGCAGGTCGAAGAGCATCGACAGAACTACAACCCGGTAGCGATCATTCACAGCGACAACGACATCGCCCGGGTGATGCATCTGCTGGAAAGCGCCCATTTCAACCAGTTCGAGCCGGGCATTTTCGACCCGATCCTGCACTCGCTGACCAGCCCGCATGATCCCTGGCTGACCCTGGCGGATCTGCGCAGCTTCATCGACGCGCAGCAACAGGCCGCGACCGCCTATCAGGATCAGGAACGCTGGACGCGGATGAGCATCATCAACACCGCCAGCAGCGGCAAGTTCTCCACCGACCGCACCATGCTGGAGTACAACGCCGAGATCTGGAAGCTGCAAGCCCTGCCGGACATGCCGCTGGTCTAAGTCCTGCCCCCGGCCCGCAGGTTCACGCCGCCCGCGCGCGACGTCGGATCTGCGGGCCTTTGTCCTGCCCACGCGCACCGTTTCCGCATGTTCCGGCAATCCCCATCCCGGCTGATCAAAATCCCAAGGAGGCTGCATGGCCGAGAAGCACTATGACCTGATCGCCCTGGGTGGCGGCAGCGGCGGCTTATCGGTAGCCGAGCGCGCCGCCCGCTATGGCGCCCGCTGCGCCGTCATCGAAGCTGGCCGAATCGGCGGCACCTGCGTCAACGCGGGCTGCGTACCCAAGAAGATCATGTGGTATGCCGCCCAGCTCGCCCACGCCCTCGACGATGCCCCCGGCTATGGTTTCAAGCTCGATTACTTCGGCTTCAACTGGCAGCGGCTGAAAAGCGCCCGTGATACCTATATTGGCAACATCAACGACTGGTATCTGGGCTATCTGGCCGAAGCGGGGGTCGATCTATTGCCGGGCGCGGCGCGCTTTGTCGATGCCCGAACGGTGCAGGTCGGTGGCCACACCTATAGCGCTGATCATCTGGTGATCGCGACCGGTGGCCGACCCCGTATTCCGGATCTGCCCGGTGCACAATTTGGCCTGAGTTCCGATGGCTTTTTTACCCTGAACAGCTGTCCACGCCGCGCGGTGATCGTCGGCAGCGGCTATATCGCCGTGGAACTGGCCGGGATGCTCAATGCCCTCGGCGCCGAGGTGACCCTGCTGGTGCGCAAGGATCAGGTGCTGCGTCCCTTTGATGCCCTGCTGCGCGAACAGCTCATGGAACGGCTGCGTGAGGACGGTATCACGGTGCTCACCCGCACCGAGGTGCGCACGGTAGCGCGACAGAGCAACGGCACTCTGCGCCTGCACTGCAACGGTCACGACGGTCACGATGCAGTCCTGGAAAGTGATGTACTGCTGTGGGCGATCGGCCGCGATCCCAACACCGATACGCTTGGTCTAGCGGCCACCGGGGTGATTGTGAACCCGGATGGCAGTCTGCCCACCGACCGCTATCAGAACACCAATATCCCCGGCATTTATGCCATCGGCGATGTCACCGGGCACTTTCCGCTGACTCCGGTGGCCATCGCTGCCGGGCGGCGCCTCGCCGATCGCCTGTTCGGCCAGCAGCCGGAACGCTACCTGCCCTACGACACCATCCCAACCGTGGTCTTCAGCCATCCACCGATCGGCACCGTCGGCCTGACCGAAGAAGAAGCGCGCCAGCAGCACGGTGACGCAGTGCGCGTTTACCAGACCCGCTTCACGCCGATGTACCACGCCTTCACCGTGCGCAAGCCGCCGACCTTAATGAAACTGGTCTGTGTCGGCGCGACGGAAAAAATCGTCGGCTGCCACCTGATCGGCGAAAACGCCGACGAAATGCTGCAGGGCTTTGCCGTAGCCATTCGCATGGGCGCGACCAAGCGCGATTTCGACGATACCGTGGCCATTCATCCCACCAGCGCGGAAGAACTGGTGACGATGCGCTGAGCGTTCGCCACCTCATCCGCCACCCCCACCGCGAGCACCCTCATGCCCATCCGTCCTTTTGAGCAATACGCGCCGCGCATTCATCCCTCCGCCCATATCGACGACAGCGCCGTGGTGATCGGCGATGTTGAAATCGGCGAAGACAGTTCGGTTTGGCCGCTGTGCGTGATTCGCGGCGATATCCAGCGGATTCGCATCGGCGCGCGCAGCAGCATTCAGGATGGAACGATCATTCACGTCACCCACGACAGCCGCTTCTGTCCCGGCGGCCAACCGACGCTGATTGGCAACGACGTTACTGTCGGCCACAAAACCATCCTGCACGCCTGCACCATTGAGGATTTCTGCCTGATCGGCATGGGTGCGATCGTGATGGATCGGGCGGTCGTGCAATCGCGGGTGACCATCGGCGCCGGCAGCGTGGTACCACCCGGCAAAATCCTCGACAGCGGCTATCTCTACGTCGGCAGCCCGGTTAAGCAAGTGCGCCCGCTTAACGAGCGCGAACTGGAATTCCTCGAATACTCGGCGCAGAACTACCGGCGCCTGAAGGAACGCCACCGCGCCGCAGCGTGCTGATCGCAGCCATGTCCCCTTGTCGATACGCCTCGCTGCCTTCCACAAGGAAGGCCATCTGATCCATTATTTCCAGTGGCACGCCATCCCTGGCCCTGACCCTGCTGCTGGCTGCGCTAGCCAGCGCGCGCTCTGCTGGCACTCCGGCCAAGACTGCTGTCAAAACGCGTGGCAGGCGCGCACCGCCCGCTGCCGGCGCTGCTGCGCTTTTCCCGACCCGAAATCCGAGGACCTTCATGCGATGAGCAATCCGCTCCTGACCGCCAGCGACCTGCCCGCCTATCACAGCATCCAGGCTGAGCATATCGAACCGGCCATCGATCACCTGCTGGCCGAGAACCGCGCCGCGATCGCAGACCTGCTGGCCGACTGCACCAGCCCGCCCACCTGGACCACCCTGATCCAGCCGCTGGAAGAGCTGGAAGATCGCCTGAGCCGGGCCTGGTCACCGGTGAATCACCTGCACTCGGTCTGTGATTCCGAGGCCCTGCGCAGCGCCTATAACGCCTGTCTGCCCAAGCTCAGCGCCTACTACACCGAGCTCGGCCAGCACGAGGGCCTCTATCAGGCCTACCAGCACATCGCCACCGGTCCGGAATACACCACGCTCAATCCGGCACAGCGCAAGGTCATCGATAATGCTCTGCGCGATTTCCGTCTGTCGGGTATCGCTCTGCCGGCGACACAGCGTGAGCGCTATAAGACGATCATGCAGGAGTTGAGCGCGCTCAGTGCCAAGTTTGCCGAAAACGTGCTCGACGCCACCCAGGCCTGGACCCGACCGGTGCATGATGAGATGGAGCTGGCCGGACTGCCGGACTCAGCCCGCGCCCTGGCCCGGCAAACCGCACAACAACGCGGGCTGGAGGGCTGGCTGCTGACTCTGGAGCTGCCGTCCTATCTGCCGGTGCTCAACTATGCCGACAACCGGGAACTGCGCCGCGAACTGTACAGCGCCTACTGCACCCGCGCCTCCGATCAGGGGCCAAATGCCGGTCAGTGGGATAACAGTCCGGTGATGGAACGCATCCTGGCGCTGCGCCACGAACTGGCGCAACTGCTCGGCTTTGCCAGTTATGCCGACTACTCGCTGGCCACCAAGATGGCTGACTCGCCGGCGCAGGTGCTGGATTTCCTCACTGATCTGGCCCAGCGCGCCCGGCCGCAGGCGCAGCACGAACTCGATGAGCTGCGCAGCTTTGCCCGTGAACAGGGCGGTCCGAGCGAGCTGGAAGCCTGGGACATCGGCTATTACGCGGAGAAGCTGCGCCAGCAGCGCTACCAGTTGTCGCAGGAAGAACTGCGCCCCTATTTCCCGATCACCCGGGTGTTGCCGGGGCTCTTCGCGGTCGCGGAAAAGCTGTTTGGCATCACCATCCGCGCCCTGGACGGCGTCGAGGTCTGGGATGCGGCGGTGCAGGTGTATGAAATCGTCGATGCCAGCGGCACGGTACGCGGACGCTTTTATCTCGATCTGTATGCCCGGCCACGCAAGCGCGGGGGTGCATGGATGGACGGCTGCCTGACGCGGCGCCAGGTCGAGGGCGCAGTGCGGCGGCCGGCAGCCTATCTGGTGTGCAACTTCACGCCGCCGGTGGGTGATGACCCGGCACTGCTCACCCACGGTGAGGTGCAGACCCTATTCCACGAGTTCGGCCACGGGCTGCACCACCTGCTGACCACGGTTGATTACGCACCGGTGGCCGGTATTCATGGCGTGGAATGGGATGCGGTGGAATTGCCCAGCCAGTTCCTGGAAAACTGGTGCTGGTCGCGCGAGGCGCTGGACCTGCTGGCTGGCCATTTTCAGAGCGGTGAACCACTGCCCGAGGCACTGTATCAGCGCATGCTCGATGCCCGGTATTTCCAGGCCGGGATTCTGCTGGCGCGGCAACTGGAATTCGCCCTGTTCGATTTTCGCTTGCATCATGACTACGATCCGGCGCAGGGCGGGCGGGTGCGCGAAGTGCTGGACACGGTGCGCCAGCAGGTCGCGGTGATCCTGCCGCCGCCGTGGAACCGCTTTGCCAACGCCTTTACCCACATTTTCGCCGGCGGTTACGCAGCAGGTTATTACAGCTACAAGTGGGCCGAGGTGCTGTCGGCAGATGCCTTCAGCGCGTTTGAGGAAAGTGGGATTTTTGATGCCACCACGGGGACGCGCTTCCGCGCGCAGATTCTCGAAGTTGGCGGTTCACGGCCCGCGCTGGACAGCTTCATCGCCTTCCGTGGCCGCAGGCCGCACATTGATGCGCTGCTGCGCCTGAGCGGCATCGCCGCCTGAACAGCCACGCCCGCCGCACCGAGAGGATCAGCATCCACGGTCGGCCGGGCGCCGGTTGCTTCAATGCCTACTTATCCATTGTCACCGTCACACCGCTCATGCCCAGATTGAACTGCAGGCCCTGGGTGCGCGACTCCAGGCGCATGATCACGCCGTTTTCGTTCTTCATCTGCAGACCGCCAACGCCGCCACCCAGCGCGACCGTGGCATCCAGCTTGGTGTAGGTGCCGGGGAATTTGCGCACATCGCTCAAGTCGTAGACCTCGCCGACCGCGGCGATTTTCGACACGCCAACATTGGCGCCTACGCTCAGGCCACCGATCTTGAAGTTGTACTGCTTGCCCTTGTAGCTCAGCGTACCGCCACCGCTGCTGCCACCGAGGATGAAGCCAAACTGCGTTTCATCAATGGTGACCTTGCCGGATGGTTTTTTGGCATCGGCGGCCAGCGCCAGAGTACCGATCAGCAGAGCGGCACTCAGGACGAAGGTACTGGCGGTTTTAAATTGGTTCAGCATACGGAAAGTACTCCGGGTTGATGACGGGGACGAGCGCAATCGGGTCGATGCACGGCATAGTGTAGGCCCGCGCCAGGCAGCCACCACGAGAGCTTAGGCCAAAGCCCGGTCGGCTGCCTCAGTTTCCATTTCCATCAGCTTCCATCAGGCGGAGTTTCCACCCGATTACGCCCGCCGCGCTTGGCGGCATACAGCGCCTGATCGGCAACCTTGAACAACTGCTTGACACTCAGGTCACGCGCCGCCAGCGAACAGACGCCGATACTGACTGTAAAACGCAGCATCTGTCCATCAGGCAGAGGCAATGCAGTCTGCGCGATCGCCTTGCGCAGACGCTCAGCGGTATCCTGAGCAGCGTGCAGGCCGGTCTGCGGCAGCAGCACTGCGAATTCCTCACCACCCATGCGCCCGGTGATGTCCACCTCGCGCAGGTTGGCGCGGCACAGCCGGGTGATGATGCGCAGCACCTCATCGCCGACATCGTGGCCGTGGGTGTCATTGACCACCTTGAAATGGTCGGCATCGAGCAGCAGCAGGCCAATATCCAGCCGATAGCGGGCGGCGCGGCTCAGTTCGCGCTCGCACAGTTCCAGGAAATAGCGGCGGTTATACAAACCGGTCAGGCCGTCGGTGGTTGCCAGATAGCGCAGCTCTTCCAGCATGCGCTTGCGCTCGGTGATATCCACCATCACCCCTTCGACCTTGGTATCCGGGCAGCGGGCATCGGGCGGACGCACCTGGGCGCTGAGCTCCACCCACAGGGTGCCACCATCCCAGCGCATCAGGCGCAATTGCAGGTGGGTGATCTTGCCATGCGCCGCCAGGGCGCTGAACACCCGCTCCTTCTCATCGCTGTCCGGAAACGGCCACAGCGGATCCATACGGTGCGCCTGCAGAAACTCAGCCGGCGAGGCATAGCCGAGGATACGCGCCATCGCTGGATTAACATCAAGAAACTCACCGTACAGCCGGGCGATAAAAATACCCTCGCTGGCATTTTCAAACAGCGAGCGGTATTTCTCCTCGCTGTCGCGCAGACGGTCATTGAGGCGGTTCAACTCCTCCTGCATGCGGTCGCTGACTTTGATCAGATGCCGCACATGGCGCAACAGCCGGGCATATTGACCGGTCAGCCCGGCGAATGCGGTTTCCGCCTCCGCCGGCAGCCCACCCGTACCGAGCAAGGCCCGGGCCGCCTCAAGCGTGCGTTCCTCATCATCCAGCAAACTGGCCAGTGGCGTCTTCACGAGCGCTCCATGAGGTGAAAATCGAGCGCGGTCAACTCCTCGCTGAAGTCCTGACCGCATTCCAGCATCGCCTCGTTATCGGGGTCGTAGTACCACTCCACGGCGATGGGCGTGCCATCCTGCGCCGCTTGTTCCAACAGGTCCAGCAGATTGAGCATCACCTTGGTACTGCTGCTGTTAAGGTACTGGATGTCGAGCTCGACGCGCACCGCCGCACCCGGCGCCAGCGTAACCAGGAAGGCCTTGAGCCAGGCGAAAACCGGCGCGTAGAACGCTGCCGCGTTTTCCGGGTACGACTCACCACTCAGGCGCAGGCAGCGCTGTTCGGCATCAAAGCGAATCGCCGGTGACGAACGGGTTGCTTCGACAATGAGATTTTCCATCTCTTTCTCCTCGATCATCACGCCGCGCGCTTTTTAAATCACGATCCGCAGGGTGAAGAACACATATTCGTCGACGGTAGTCAGCGCATATTGCAGCGGCTGCGACGCCTTGCGCGCCATCTCGATCAGCCCCAGGCCGGCATTGCCACCGTCACTGAGCGGCACGCGCAGGCGTTCCTTGTGCAGCGCCTTGAGTCCGGGCTTGTCCAGCGCACGGATCTCCTCCAGCCGCGCCACCAGCGCCGAAACATCGGCCTGGGCGATCAGATTGCCGGAACTGATGACATAGTGTCCCTGATCCCGGGCGATCACCACGATGCCCGATTGCATGATCCGCGCCCCACGTGGGTCGGCGCTCATTTCCCAGCGGCGCATATAGTTGCGCACATTCTGCGCCTGCTCGATGTACACGGCGAACACATCCATCATCGCCGGGCGGTTCACCTGCGCGCTTTGCAGATAGTTGCGCACCGCCTCGCCCAGCTCCTCGATAATACTGTGCGAGAACGGCCCGCTGAAAATCATCAGAATCCCGCGTTCGCTCAGTTCGTCCCTGAGTTGAACCAGATCAAAATCATGCATGCCCATCGCCTCCTCGGGAGGATGACCGCACCACCGCCAGCACCGGCTCAGGCCGGAACCCGATGACGGTGATATCGTCGCGCTGTGGCTGCTCACCCTGCCAGTCAGCCAGCGCCCGCTCCAGCACCGCCTGCTGCACCGCCAGCGGCGCAGTGCCCATCTCGGCCAACACCGCCAGGAACCGGCGCTGCCCAAAACCATAGCCCTTCAGGCCGCCGGCCTGATCGAACAGCCCGTCACTGCTTAGATAGAAGGTTCGCTGCACGGCATCGTCAAGGCGCTGATTATGAAAAATTGCCTGGGGATTACTGCCCCGGTAGCCGAGGCTATGCCGATCACCGCGGATGACCTCCGGCGCTGCACCCGGTGCCTGATGGAACAGGTCAAAGCGTGCCCCGGCAAACAGCAGCGTCCCCGTCGCCGGCGACCAGTGGCAGACGCCGGCATCCAGGCCGTTCTCAAAGCTCTCATCGGCCTGATCCTGATGCAGAATGTGCTGCAGCTGGCGATTCAGCTCCTGCAGAATCCGCGCGGGATCATCGGTGCGCTGCACGCTGGTGATATGGTTCAGCACCGCATAGGCGCTCATGGTCATCAGCGCGCCGGGCACGCCGTGGCCGGTGCAATCGCCGACCACCAGCAGGCACCCCTGTCCATCAGTCCGGCAATAATAAAAATCGCCGCCCACCAGTTCGCGCGGTCGCCATAGCACAAACACTTCGCCCAGCGCCCGCGCCAGCACGGCGGGCCGCGGCAACATTGCCTGTTGAATCAGGCGCGCGTACTGGACGCTGTCAAGCATCTGCTCATGGGTTTCAGCCAGTTGCCGATGCGCCCGCGCCAGTTCCTCGGTGCGCTCCGTTACGCACTGCTCCAGATGGTCGGTGTAAAGGCCAACCTTGGCCGCCATATCATTGAAAGTCTGGGTCAGCTCGCCGATTTCGTTCGTCGCCTCCACCGTGGCGCGCTGGGTGTAGTCGCCGGCAGCGATCGCCTGAGCGGATTGGTGCAGCCGAGCCAGCGGCCCCAGCACCAGTCGGTTGAGCAGCACAGTCACCGCCAGGGCCATCACCAGCAGCGACAGGGCCAGCAGTACGGCCAGTTGCAGGAAGCGGCTCATGCTGTGCACATACGCCGGCTCGACCAGCACTGCAGCAAACCAGTTGATCTCATCCAGATGGCTCAGCGCCACCAGACGGGACTGGCCAGCAACGCGCAGCGGCAACACCACCACCGGACTCTGACCCTCGGCCAGTTGCGTCAGTGCTGCGCGCAGTGCGGCCTGATCCTCAGCGCTATCCAGCAAACGCAGCAGCGTACTGCGCTCAATCTCGGGCTTGGCGACCGCGTTTAAATCAACAAGATCGCGGTTGTGGTAGGCCTTGATCGCGCCACTGGCATCCAGCAGCAGGGTCTGCACGCCGGACTGATCCTCGCGCAGCACAGTATCGATAAAGCGGTCCAATTCCAGGCCGGTACCGGCCATGCCAACCCGGTCGGTGCCGGCGCGGACAATGACGTTGATCCACACCTTGGTAACCTTGAGCGCTGTATCGTAATTGACGTTCAAATCAAAGTCGCTCACCTTGGCCAGGGTGGCGAAATACCACTGATCCGTAGCGCGCCCCGGGTCCAGGGTTTGCACCAGCTCGCGGCCGCGATAAGCATCGGCGGCATTGTTATGGTAGTAGTGCCGGGACTGGTCGATCACCCAGAAGTAGCTTTGATCGGCAAAATGGTGCCGGTAGCTGTCCAGTTCAGCCAAGGCCTGGGCCTTCAGCGCCGGGTTTTCCTCGTCACGCGCCCATTGCTTAAGCAGCGGTGAATCGGCCAGAGCCCGCGACAGGGCGACTTCGCGCTGGATCGGTGCCTGCAGGCGGGCTTTCTGCCGCAGCACATACTGCACAGCAAAATCCTCAGCCAGTTGCCGGGTCACGCCACGAATGCTCAAGGCGAACAACGCCAGAGCCACCGAGCCGGTCAGAAGATAAATGGCAATGATCAGCAGCAGAAACTGCCGCTTCAGCCCGGTGCGGCGCGGCGCGGCATTGGGCGCGGACGCCAGGGCAGCGACATCGGGTGCGGACATGGACAGGGTACCAAGGGGATCGGGCGAAAATGCACCTCTGAGTCTAGCACCGGACGCCGGCACCGGCACCGGATGCACTGTTCAGCTCGGCAGCACCCGCGCGAACAGCGTTTTCAGATAATCGGTCTCGGGCAGGGCCGGATGCACCGGATGATCCGGACCCTGCCGTCCCTGCTCCAGCAGCACCAAATTGCGGTCAAGATGGCGCGCGCCCTGCAACAGCAGCTCGGCCAGGGCCGCGCGCGGCAGCAGTTGTGAACAGGAGCAGGACACCAGCAGGCCATCGCGCGCCAGCACCTGCATGGCCATTTCATTCAGTCGCCGGTAGGCCAGGCTGCCTTCGCGCATGTCCTTGCGGCGCTTGATGAAAGCCGGCGGATCGACGATCACCACATCAAAGCGCTCGCGGGCTTCACGCAGTGCCTTAAGAACCTCGAAGGCATCACCCTGCCGGGTCTGCACCCGCTCGCCGACCCCGTTCAGCGTGGCATTAACCATCACCTGCGCCAGCGCCGGCGCCGAAGCATCCACGCACAGCACCTCACGCGCGCCCCGCGCCGCTGCGCGCACACCCCAGGCACCAACGTAGCTGAACACATCCAGTACCCGGCGCCCGGCGACATAGCGATCCAGCCGGGCGCGGTTGTCGCGCTGGTCGTAGAACCAGCCGGTCTTTTGCCCGCTCAGCGGCGCCACCTGGAAACACAGCCCGTCCTCCGCAACGGTCACGGTTTCGGGCACGCTGCCTGCGGCCACGACCACTTCGCGCGCCAGGCCTTCCAGTTCGCGCATCGGACTGTCGTTGCGCCACAGTACCGCCGCTGGATTCAGCACACTGCGCAGCGCGGCAAGTACCGCCTCGCGCTGCCGATCCATACCGGCAGTGGTCAATTGCGCCACGCACAGATCACCGTAACGGTCGACAATCAGCCCCGGCAGACCATCACCCTCGCCGTACACCAGCCGATAGAACGGTTGCGAATACAGACGCTCGCGCAGACTCAGCGCCGTGCGCAGCCGCTGCTCCACCAGGGCCGGGCCAAAGGGCTGCTCCGGATCGCGGCTGACCAGCCGCGCGCACAACAGCACATGCGGGTTGACATAACCGGTACCCAGCGCCTTGCCGTTGCTGGCCTCGATCACCACCGGCTGGCCGGGCGACAAATCGCGCAGCGGCGTGGCTGCGATATCGACTTCATTGCTGTAAACCCAGAGATGGCCGGCGCGCAGGCGGCGTTCCTCGTTCTTGCGTAAGCGCAGCGGGACAAAATCGGCAGGAATCGTCATGGATATTTGCTTGTTCAGCCAGAAAAAAGTAACAGGACGTGGGGCTTAGCCCGGTGGCCAGCCCAGTTCCCGTCCCGCCAGCAGGTGCATGTGGACGTGGAACACCAGTTGGCCGGCATCGCGGTTGCAGTTGATCACAGTGCGATAGCCGCTCTCGGCCACGCCCAGCTCCGCCGCAACCCGCCGCGCGACCAGGAACAGTTGCCCGATCAGCGCCGCGTCGGCCGCTTCCAGATCGTTGAGAGTGGCGATGTGCCGGTGCGGAATCAGCAGCACATGCACCGGCGCCTCAGGGTTGATGTCGCGAAACGCCAGCACCGCGCCATCGTCGTACAGAATGCTGGCCGGAATCGCGCCAGCGGCGATTTTGCAGAAAATGCAGTCATCCACGGCAAGTGCTCCGTTGCAGATTACAGGGTGCGACGGCCGGCGAAGGCATGGGCCAGAGTACCCCCGTCGACATATTCCAGTTCACCGCCCAGCGGCACGCCATGGGCGATGCGGGTGGCGCGAATGCCGCGTTCCTGGGCCAGTGCGGCGATATAGGCGGCGGTGGCCTCGCCCTCCACGGTCGGGTTGGTGGCCAGAATCACCTCGCTGACCACGCCGGCATCCAGACGCACGTCCAGTTCATCCAGACCCAGTTCCGCCGGGCCGATCCCGTCCAGCGGCGATAGATGCCCCATCAACACAAAATACAGGCCCTGAAAACCGGTGGCCTGTTCCAGTGCCAGCACATCGGCCGGGGTCTCGACCACGCACAGCAGGCTGCGATCACGGCGCGGATTGGCGCACAGTACGCACAGCTCGCTTTCGCTGAGAGTGCGACACAGCCGGCAATGGCCGATGCGCTCCAGCGCCAGATGCAAGGTTTCAACCAGTCGCCCAGCGCCCTCGCGGTCGCGCTCCAGAAGGTGCAGCGCCATGCGCTGCGCGGACTTGGGTCCCACACCCGGCAGGCAGCGCAGCGCCGCCATCAATTGGCTCAACAGCGGCGAGGCTGCCATGAGCCGGTTCAGAATGGCAGCTTGAAATCGCCCATCATGCCCGGCGGCAGGCCCGCGGTCAGACCGCTCATCTTGTCCTGTACGGTGCGTTCCAGCTTGTGCACGGCATCGTTAAACGCCGCCGCGACCAGATCTTCCAGCATGTCCTTATCGTCGCCAACCAGGCTGCTGTCGATGCGCACGCGCTTGACCTCGTGACGACCGGTGATGATCACGCTGACCAGCCCACCGCCGGATTCGCCGCTCACCTCCAGCGACGCGATTTCCGCCTGCGCCTTTTGCAGGTTTTCCTGCATCTTCTGCGCCTGCTTCATCAGATTACCCAGACCACCTTTCATCCTCTCTCTCCTGTCGATCGCAATGGGGATTTGGCGCGGCGTGCCTACGTGCCTAGCGTTCGCCATCGTCCAGCGGCTGCACGCTCACGATGCGCGCATCGAACACGTCTTGCATCTCGCGTACATGCGGATCCGCAGCGGCGCGCTCGGCGGCGGCCTGCTGCTGCAGCGCCTGCTGTTGCGCTTCCTGGCGGGCGGGAGTCAGCACCGCAGAGCCAACCTGGAACTTGATCTGCACTGGCGTACCCAGGTGCTGTTCCAGGGCACTGCGCAGCCGCTCCCTGACTGAATCGGTCAGCATCTGCTTATGACCCGGCTCCAGCGCCAACTCGAAATGGCCGCCGTCGCGCGCCAGCAGAGCGCAATTCTTGGCCACCTGTCCGGCAATACCCGGCAGCGCCAGTTGCGCCACCAGCACATGCCAGACCGTTTCCGGTGTGGCATCCATCGCTACAGGCGGCGCGGACCGTGGCGCGGCGACTGGACGGGTTGCCGGTGGCGCAGCCACTGCGACTGGACGGGGTGCAGTCACCGGCACCGGCGCCGGGGCACTCTGCTTTCGCTCATCGCCAGAATCGGGCCGAAAGCACAGCATGCGCAACAGCACCATCTCGAAGCCGCCGCGCGGCTCCGGCGCCAGCGGCAGATCGCGCCGGCCCAGCAGGGCAATCTGGTAGAACAACTGCACATCTTCCGCCGGCAGCAGCGTCGCCAGACGGCGCAGCTCATCGGGATCAAACTCGGCCTCGTCAGCCACGGTCGCCGGCGCCATTTGCGCCAGCGCCACCCGCTGCAACAGGATCAGCAGTTCGGCCAGCACAGCGGCATAGTCCGGTGCCTGCCCGTCCAGCGCCGCCACCTGCGCCAGCAGGGCCGGAACATCGGCGGCTGCCAGTGCCTCCAGCAGGCCGATCACGCGCCGCCGCTCGATGCTACCGAGCATAGCGCCCACCGCCGCAGCCTCGATCTGGCCACCGCCAAAGGCAATCGCCTGATCGAGCAGACTCAGGGCATCGCGCATGCTGCCATCACCGGCCCGCGCCAGCAGGCGCAGCGCTGCCGCCTCATAGGCGATATCCTCAGCATCCAGAACCCGCGCCAGTTGTCCAGCAATCAGCGCCACCGGCAGGCGCTTGAGGCTGAACTGCAGACAGCGCGACAGGATGGTCACCGGCAGTTTCTGCGGATCGGTGGTCGCCAGCAGGAATTTCACATGCGGCGGCGGTTCTTCCAGAGTTTTCAGCAGCGCGTTGAAGCTGTGCGTAGACAGCATGTGCACTTCGTCGATCAGGTACACCTTGAAGCGCCCGCGGCTGGGCGCGTACTGCACGTTTTCCAGCAGGTCGCGGGTATCCTCGACCTTGGTGCGCGAAGCGGCATCGACCTCAATCAGATCCATGAAGCGGCCGGCATCGATTTCCTGGCAAGCGCCGCAGACCCCGCACGGCGCGGAGGTGATGCCTGTCTCACAGTTCAGCGATTTGGCGAAGATCCGGGCGATAGTGGTCTTGCCAACACCACGGGTGCCGGTGAACAGGAAGGCATGATGCAGGCGCTGCCGATCGAGAGCGTTGGTGAGGGCGCGAACCACGTGCTCCTGGCCGACCAGCTCATGAAAACTGCGCGGGCGCCACTTGCGGGCCAGAACCTGGTAGCTCATGGGCTGCCTCAGATAGCGAAGAAAACCGGCACTGCCCTGGAAAGGGCGGCGGCCCCTACCCGCCACACCCCGGCGCCCGAGGCCACTGCTGCCGCTGCTCCCTTCCGGGCCTGACGGGGTTCACAGCTTGTCGTCGCGAGGGGACCGGTACGGGCCGCCATTGAAACTGTCCTCCCGGATCGAGCGGGTCGATCCCGGGCTGGACGCTACTGCGGAATATGGCGGAGAGAGAGGGATTCGAACCCTCGTTAGAGTTACCCCTAAACAGCATTTCCAGTGCTGCGCCTTCGACCGCTCGGCCATCTCTCCGGGATGCCGCCCAATCCGGGCGGCGGGAACGCGGACTATACTTGAAGCAGGCAAATCAAGGCAAGCCGCGTGCGGCGGCCAGCCTGTGGGCTCAGTTCAGGCCCTTCATGGTCAGGCGGATGCGGCCCTGTTTGTCGATCTCCATCACCCGCACCTTGACCACGTCGCCAACCGTCAGCTTATCGGTGACGTTCTGCACCCGCTCCTCGCAGATCTGCGAGATATGCACCATGCCATCGCGGCCGGGCAGGATCGCCACGAACGCGCCAAAGTCCATGATCCGCACCACCTTGCCTTCGTAGATCTGGCCGACATCGACATCGGCGGTGATCTGCTCGATACGGCGGCGGGCTTCGTCACCGGCGGTTTTGTTCACCGCAGCGATCTTGATCACGCCATCGTCGGAAATGTCGATGGTGGCGCCGGTTTCCTCGGTGATGGAACGGATGGTCACACCACCCTTGCCGATCACGTCGCGGATCTTCTCCGGATTGATGCGCAAGGTGGTATAGCGCGGCGCGTACTCGGACAGTTCCTGAC
This sequence comes from Candidatus Competibacteraceae bacterium, assembly GCA_003989075.1. Taxonomy (GTDB): domain Bacteria; phylum Pseudomonadota; class Gammaproteobacteria; order Competibacterales; family Competibacteraceae; genus RXIX01. Next base: position 15,159 of record RXIX01000050.1, read on the forward strand.
TGGGCTTGTCGATGGCGCTGCTCATCCGGCTGAGGATGTGCAGGCGCCCCTCGCGAGCCTGGGCCAGCGCCTGTTCCATGATCTCGCCGGTGATACCGTCGATCTTGATGTCCATCTGCAGGGCGGTGACGCCTGCCGTGGTGCCAGCAACCTTGAAATCCATGTCGCCGAGGTGGTCCTCGTCACCGATGATGTCGGTGAGCACGGCGAAGCGGTCGGCTTCCTTGATCAGGCCCATGGCGATACCGGCCACCGGGGCCTTGATCGGCACGCCGGCATCCATCAGCGCCAGACTGGCGCCGCACACCGAAGCCATCGAACTGGAACCGTTGGACTCGGTGATTTCCGAAACCACACGCACCGTGTACGGGAATTTCTCGGGCTTGGGCATGATCGCCTGCACGCCGCGCTTGGCGAGCCGGCCGTGACCGATCTCGCGGCGCTTGGGACTGCCGACCTGGCCAATCTCGCCGACCGAGTAGGGCGGAAAGTTGTAGTGCAGCAGGAAGGACTGGCGATACTCGCCGCCGATGGCATCAATGACCTGCGCGTCACGCTCGGTGCCGAGCGTGGTCACCACCAGCGCCTGAGTCTCGCCGCGGGTGAACAGCGCCGAACCGTGGGTGCGGGGCAGCACGCCAACCCGGACCGTGATCGGCCGCACGGTGCGGGTATCGCGACCGTCGATGCGCGGCTCACCGGCCAGAATGCGGCCGCGGACAATACTGCTTTCCAGCGTCGCGAAGGCATTTTCGACCGCAGCCGCGCTCCAGCCGTTCTCGCCGGCGCTGAGCTGGGCGATGGCCTGTTCGCGGATCGCCCGCACCTGCTGCTGGCGAACCAGCTTTTCCGGCACCTGATAGGCAGCGGTCAGGGCAGCTTCGGCAGCGGCACGCAAAGCGGTCTCCAGGGCCGTATCGGCCGGCGGCGCCTGCCAGTCCCAGGGCTTTACGCCGGCTTCGACTGCCAGCTCATTGATGGCACGGATCGCCGCCTGCATCTGCGCATGGCCAAACAGCACCGCGCCGAGCATAACCGCTTCGGACAGTTCCTCGGCTTCGGATTCGACCATCAGCACCGCCCGCTCGGTCCCGGCGACCACCAGGTCCAGTTGCGAGGTCTTGAGCTCGCTGCGGGTGGGATTCAGCAGGTACTGACCATTGTGATAGCCGACCCGGGCTGCGCCGATCGGACCGTTGAAGGGCACACCCGACAGTGCTACCGCCGCCGAAGCACCGAGCAGGGCCGGAATTTCCGGGTCCACCTCGCTGTTGAGCGACATCACCGTGGCGATGATCTGCACTTCGTTGGTAAAGCCCTCGGCGAACAGCGGGCGCAGCGGCCGGTCAATCAACCGGGCGGTCAGCGTCTCGCTCTCGGAAGGACGGCCTTCGCGACGAAAAAAGCCCCCGGGAATACGGCCCGCCGCGTAGGTGCGTTCCTGGTAATCCACCCGCAGCGGCAGGAAATCGCGCGTTTGCTCGGTTTCCCGCTCGGCGACCACGGTGACCAGCACCACGGTATCGGCCATGTTGACCAGAACCGCACCACTGGCCTGCCGGGCGATCTCGCCGGTCTCCAGGGTGACAGTGTGCTGACCGTACTGAAATGTCTTCTTGATGGGCGTCACGAAAGCGTCCTGTGCAGCAAAAGAGCGGTGGAAAACCTCAGCGACGCAGGCCGAGGCGGCTGATCAGGTCCTGATAGCGCTGCAGATCCCGGCGCTTGAGGTAATCAAGCAGCTTGCGGCGCTGGTTGACCATCTTCAGCAGGCCGCGGCGGGAATGATGATCCTTGCGGTGTACACCAAAGTGCGGCTGCAGGCCGTTGATGCGGCCGGTCAGCAGTGCGACCTGCACTTCCGGCGATCCGGTATCGGCGCCATCACGCTGGTAATCGCGCACGATCTGCGACTTTTGTTCGGTATTGAGCGGCATGGGGGTCAGACTCCAATTCGGTTGCGTTGAATCCGTTGAATCACTTGACTTAAAAGATGAATGTTAACCCCCACAGGGGTCGGTCAACAAGCGGACCGGGCTGGCGCAGTCAGGAGGCCAGCAGGCGGCGCGGTGCAATGCGGCCATCGTCGAGGACTTCGCCAATCCCCAGGAAGGGCTGTTCGCCCTCGTACAGCCGCACCCAGCCCTGGGTGGGCGCCCTGGGCACCAGCACGGGCTGGCCCTGGCGCAGATAAAAGGCGGCATCACCGCGCAGGTGCACCGCCGGCCAGTGCGCGACTGCGCTGTCCTGCGGCAGCAGCAGCGCATCCAGCACTGCCAGGCCCTGTTCGGCCTGCTCGCGCAGCGCGTCCAGGGTCACCATCCGCGCGGCGTCGTAAGGCGCAACCGCAGTGCGGCGCAGGGCGGTGATGTGCGCGCCACAGCCGAGCACTTCGCCCAGATCGACCGCCAGAGTCCGCACATAGGTGCCCTTGGAACAGCGCAGCTCGCATTCCAGCTCCGTGCCGTCAAAGCGCAGCAGGCGCAGTTCGTGGATGGTCACCGCACGCGGCTCACGTACCACTTCGATGCCCTGGCGCGCCAGCTTGTACAGCGGTTGGCCAGCACGCTTAAGCGCCGAATACATCGGCGGCACCTGCTGAATCGGGCCAATGAACCCGGCCAGCGCCGCTTCGATCCGCGCCAGATCCAGCGCACCGACCGGTCGGGTATCAAGCACCTCGCCCTCAGCATCGCCGGTGGTGGTGGTGACGCCCAGACGGCAAGTGAAGCGATAGGCCTTATCGGCATTGAGCAGAAAGCCGGACATCTTGGTCGCCTCGCCCAGGCAGATCGGCAGCAGGCCACTGGCCAGCGGATCGAGGCTGCCGGTATGACCGGCCTTGGCGGCCTGATAGAGGCGCTTGACCGCCTGCAGCGCCGCGTTGGAGGTCAAGCCGACCGGCTTGTCCAGCAGCAGCACACCGTTCACCGGGCGACGTGGCCGGCTATTCATGCCCATCGTCTCCAGCGGCCGGCGCAGCGTCGGAGGCGTCGCTGTCATCGCGATGCCGCTGGGCATCGGCGGCCACTGCCGCATCGATCAGCGCCGACAGCTGCGCGCCGCGTTCCACCACCTCGTCATAGCGAAATTCCAGCCGGGGAATGACCCGCAGACGCAGGCGCCGGCCCAGCTCGCGCCGCAGCAGCGGTGCTGCGCGGTTGAGCTCGGCCACCCGCTCGACGCGCTCGGACGCATCGCCGACCAGGGTGACATAGATCCGCGCATAGGCCATGTCGCGACTGACCTCGACACTGGTCATCGACAGCAGCGCCAGACGCGGATCACGCAGCTCATCGCGGATCAGTTCGGCCAGATCACGGCGAATCTGCTCGCCAACACGGCGGGTACGCGGAGTGGGCTTCATCATCGACCTCGTTCCAGGCTCATCGGACTTGTCAGCGGCGCAACCGGCATATCAGAGCGTGCGCGTCACCTGCACCCGCTCGAAGACCTCGATATGATCGCCCTCGCGGATGTCGTTGTAATTCTTCACGCCCATGCCGCATTCGGTGCCGGCGCGCACTTCGCTGACATCGTCCTTGAAGCGGCGCAGCGAATCGAGCGCGCCCTCGAAGATGACCACGTTCTGGCGCAGCACCCGAATCGGGTTATTGCGCCGCACCACGCCATCGACCACCATACAGCCAGCCACTACGCCAAACTTGGGCGAGCGGAACACCTGACGCACATCGGCCAGACCGATGATGTCCTCGCGGAATTCCGGCTTAAGCATGCCGACCATGGCTTTCTTGACATCGTCGATCAGCTCGTAGATGACGCTGTAGTAGTGCAGTTTCAGCCCTTCTTCCTCAGCGAGCTTCTTAGCCACGCTGTCGGCGCGCACGTTGAAGCCGATGATGATCGCCTTGGCATTGTGGGCCAGATTGACATCCGATTCGGTGAGGCCACCGACGCCGCTGGCGACGATCTTGACCCGTACCTCGTCGGTGGACAGGCGATTCAGGGCATCGAAAATCGCCTCGGCAGAACCCTGCACGTCGGCCTTGAACACCACGTTGAGCACATTGACCTGGCCGGCCTCGAACTGGCCGAAAATGCCGTCGAGGCTGATCTGCTGCTTCTTGGTCTGCTCCTCGCGCATCTTGCCCTGACGGAACATGGCAATTTCACGGGCCTTGCGCTCGTCGGCGACCACGATCACCTCGTCGCCCGCCTTGGGTGCACCCGACAGACCCAGCACCTCGACCGGAATCGAGGGTCCGGCCTCGCTGACGCCCTGACCGTTCTCATTGAGCATGGCGCGTACCCGGCCGTGCTCCAGACCACTGAGGATCACATCGCCCTTGCGCAGGGTCCCCTGCTGCACCAGTACGGTCGCCACCGGGCCGCGGCCCTTGTCCAGGCGCGATTCGATCACCACGCCCTTGGCTACGCCATCCACCGGCGACTTCAGCTCCAGCACCTCGGCCTGCACCAGAATCTTGTCGAGCAGGTCGTCGATGCCCAGGCCGCTCTTGGCGGACACATAGGCAAACAGATTCTCACCGCCCCATTCCTCGGAAATCACGCCCTGCACCGACAGTTCGCTCTTGACCCGTTCCGGGTCGGCGGACGATTTGTCCATCTTGTTGACCGCGACCACGATCGGTACGCCGGCGGCGCGGGCATGCTGGATGGCTTCCAGGGTCTGCGGCATGACGCCATCATCAGCGGCCACCACCAGCACGACGATGTCAGTAGCCTTGGCACCACGGGCACGCATCGCGGTAAACGCGGCATGACCAGGCGTATCGAGGAAGGTCACCACGCCCTTGGACGTGCGAACGTGATAGGCGCCGATGTGCTGGGTGATGCCGCCCGCCTCGCCAGCGGCAACGCGGGTGCGGCGGATGTAGTCGAGCAGCGAGGTCTTGCCGTGGTCGACGTGACCCATGATGGTCACCACCGGCGGCCGCGGCAATGCGTCGCTGGCACCGCTCTCGGCGGCCAGCTCTTCTTCCAGCGCATTCTCGTT
>RXIX01000051.1 GCA_003989075.1 Candidatus Competibacteraceae bacterium
GGTCGCATTGGCACTGATAGATAGTGCGGTGCATAAAAAGTAAAAGAAGTACTTAAGTGATTTCGTTTAAAATCCCCAGAAGTTAAAATACACCTAACCTAACGCCCTTTTCCTAAAGGCCACTAGTAAGTATTACGCAATAGATGGGCCATGTTTGTAAGCTGTTTATCTATATATGTTTTTTTAAAAAAACCTGGTTTTTTTGTTAAAAAATGTAAAAAAATCCGACGGTCATTTAAAAATACTGAGTATTTTACTTGTATCTATAATTAGGTCTTTTTGGGCTATGTATCGCACGGTTGTGCAGGCTGTTTTGCACAGACGATGACCCTGCAATAGGCAAAAAAAGCCGCTTTTTTGATACAAAGTGTTTTGCGGGGAGTCGAGCGAATTTACGCTAACTGCTTTTGCTTAAAAGGATTTATTTGCAAAGCACAGAACACGTCTGTCCGCTTGACTGGCGCTGTGAAGGAAGGGCCGAACATGCACAAGTGCAGGGTGTAAAAATCACTGACAAGGATACGCGCCTTAAAAACGGCCCTTATCGTGATTGCATGGATAATCAATTGATTAGAACTTGGACAGAACGGGACAGGCTGTAAAATTCCACCCGTGCACCGCCACGCGCCTCCTGGTCGATGGCCACGGTCAGGCGCTGGCGCAGCGCCCGCACCATCGGTCCGGCCACCCTGCAGGCGGCGCGGTTTTAAATTGCGGCCATCTGGGCAGACTCTTAGAATCGCGCCAAGCCGCGTTTTGGCGCATCTTTCGATTTCGGCTCCCCTGCTGCGAGTGACCTCTACCCATGCATGCCAGTCCTTACCCGATACCACGCAGCGCGCTTGTATCGTCAGCCAGCACCGGGTACGGCCCGATGGGTTGGTTCAGCACGCAGGGCGTGCTGCACTTGGCAGCGCTGGTGATGTGGCCGTACAGCGCCTCGCGTTTCCAAGTGGCCACCTGATGCGGATGCGCCTCGTACGCGCCCGCGATCTCGTTGACCGTCTGGCGGCCGGCCAGCGCTTCCAGCGCCACTTTCGCCTTGAACTCCGCACTGAACACTTTTCTCTGCATCGCTCGTCTCCGCCTCGTCTGCGGTCCTACCCGTGCAGAGTACTACCTTATTTATCTGTCCGAAATTTGGGGACCGTTATAGTTGGCAGTCCGAGTTGATGCGATGGTTAGGCAGGTGCGATGGGTAACTGCGCTATTGTGTCCACCGTACCCGCGACTGGCTGGGAGGATTAAACTTGCTACGGATTCTCAACCCTCAAATGATAAGTCATATTCTGCGACTGGCCCGCCCGGAAATGCAGGACATGCTCGCCTGGAGCAAGGGGTGGCAGCACCACCCACCAGCCATCTGACACGATAGGATAACCCGTGAGGTCGCTTGCCAAATAGCCAAAAGCTGAAAAGACGTTGTCCGTGGGAAACGTCGCCGTAAAAACGGGCGATTGGCTTTGAATTATCGGCGTTTTGGGATTGAAGATAATCGGGTTTCCATCGAGGCTCGCCTCAATATCACCGCCTACCGAGGGGGGCAGAAATTCATTTGCGAGCCGTCTGTAATCGGTTTCCGTGTACTGTGGGTTTACTTCTTGATCTTGTCGAGTCTGAATCCAGGTCGCGTTGGCGATTGGAAACAGGATATATTTCCCCCGTGGTACTGTGCAGTCGCGAACGACCGGGGTACCATCGCCGATAAAATAACCCGCCAAAAACCACATAGGCCCTCTCTGGCCTACATCACAATAAGCCCCTGAAGTATCCAGCATCGGGTTAGATGGAGTGGGGATTGAATAAGCCCATTGCCACCATTTTTCTGACCATTCACCGATGGTTTTGCCTAGCACGGTTGGCGTAGCATCCGCGAGTGCATTCGAAGGTGCAATCGTCCCTCCAGCGATTAGTCCCGCTAAGAGCGTGCCCGCGATAGTATTTCTGTATTTCTTAAACATGACATTATCCTGTTTTATGGTGTAAGGGTTATCAGCCCAAATCCGAAGCTCGCATTCATCAACGCCTGCATTGTCCTCGGTCGTATTGCATTCAAGTCGGGTGAGGACGATTTTTGTTGCTTTTAGGCCCGCCAACGTGGTTAGACCTTCATGGACCTTCCGATAAAGCTTTTGTGTTGCCATTGTCTCTTCCTCATTGTCCGCCCTGTATGTTCTTAGGCCGCGCTTGGGCGGTTGAAAGTACGGCCTAACATAAATTAGACTTCCTAAACGACGCCTTATTTTACGTCGGTTTTGACGTAATAATCACGATAAGCCTTAACCAAGCTGTTGTTAAATATGGCAGGTTGTATTCTGGAAACAACCCGAATAGGCTTATCAAAAGCGTCACGTCCGGCACCGGTGATGTGCGATCTTTTCGTCATATAAACAAGACCACTGCCATAAAAATACTTAATCAAAAACAGTTATGAAAATCAAGCCCAAGTTACTCGATCAGGTTCGTGCAAAAATCCGCCTCAAACACTACAGTATCTGCACTGAGCAAACCTACGTCGACTGGATTCGGCGTTACATCCTGATTAACGGTAAATGTTTGGCCATAAGTTGCTGTATTAGTCTCTCCAAAAGGAGACCAAGCTCCTGTAAATGTGGTAGTGGTATCAATGATGGTCGCATTGGCACTGATAGATAGTGCGGTGCATAAAAAGTAAAAGAAGTACTTAAGTGATTTCGTTTAAAATCCCCAGAAGTTAAAATACACCTAACCTAACGCCCTTTTCCTAAAGGCCACTAGTAAGTATTACGCAATAGATGGGCCATGTTTGTAAGCTGTTTATCTATATATGTTTTTTTAAAAAAACCTGGTTTTTTTGTTAAAAAATGTAAAAAAATCCGACGGTCATTTAAAAATACTGAGTATTTTACTTGTATCTATAATTAGGTCTTTTTGGGCTATGTATCGCACGGTTGTGCAGGCTGTTTTGCACAGACGATGACCCTGCAATAGGCAAAAAAAGCCGCTTTTTTGATACAAAGTGTTTTGCGGGGAGTCGAGCGAATTTACGCTAACTGCTTTTGCTTAAAAGGATTTATTTGCAAAGCACAGAACACGTCTGTCCGCTTGACTGGCGCTGTGGAGGAAGGGCAGAACATGCACAAGTGCAGGGTGTAAAAATCACTGACAAGGATACGCGCCTTAAAAACGGCTCTTTATCGTGATTGCATGAATAATCAATTGATTAGAACTTGGACAGAACGGGACAGGCTGTAAAATTCCACCCGTGCACCGCCACGCGCCTCCTGGTCGGTGGCCACGGTCAGGCGCTGGCGCAGCGCCCGCGCCATCGGTCCGGCCACCGGCAGGCGGCGCGGTTTTAAATTGCGGCCATCTGGGCAGACTCTTAGAATCGCGCCAAGCCGCGTTTTGGCGCATCTTTCGATTTCGGCTCCCCTGCTGCGAGTGACCTCTACCCATGCATGCCAGTCCTTACCCGATACCACGCAGCGCGCTTGCATCGTCAGCCAGCACCGGGTACGGCCCGATGGGTTGGTTCAGCACGCAGGGCGTGCTGCACTTGGCAGCGCTGCTGATATGGCTGCTGTTCGCGCTCGGCGTGATCGCGGCCTTTGAGCAATTCCAGCACCGCCAGGGTGTTCGCTTAACTGACTTTTTCCGTCATACCCGCCAAAGTAGATATCCATTATTTTCAATAAGCTACTGGATTCCCGCATACGCGGGAATGACGAAAAGCGCAAATCCCGACCGCATTGATCGGGTACAGAGCCCCGCGCAGCCATGAGTGCCATAACCAAAAGCGATGATGTCGCTATGAGTATTAGCGTTGATCTGGGTCAGGCAATTCACGCCCTGTCCGATGCGCTGGATCTGGTTGGCGTCGATCAGGTGTATCACGGCAAGCGGGTCGGCTTCATGGTCCTGCACTGTGGGCAGGCACTCGGTCTGGACGATGCGGCGCTGGAGGATTTATTCCATGCCGGCCTGCTGCATGATTGCGCGGTGTCCTCGACCAGCGTGCACCGGCATCTGGTCAATGAACTGGACTGGGAGGGCGCTGAATTTCACTGCATCCGCGGCAGCGAGCTGCTGGCGCAGTTTGCGCCGCTGGCGCATCTGGCGCCGATCGTGCGCTATCACCATACCCACTGGGATGAACTGAGTAGCCTGAATGTGCCGCCCGAGATCGCCCGCTGGGCCAATCTGGTCTATCTGGCTGATCGGGTCGATGCCCTGGCCGCGCCGCATTATGAACGGGATCTGCTGTTGCACCAGCAGATGATCCGTCAGAAGGTATGGGGCCTGGCCGGGGCCTTTTTCGCGCCGGATCTGGTGGCGCTGTTCATGGATCTGTCCGATAGCGAGGCGTTCTGGCTGAGCCTGGAGCCGCGCCATCTGGTGCGCTTTCTGTACGAGCGCGAACGCCATGCCCGGCTGGTGCCGCTGAGCTTTGTCGAACTGCGGAAACTGGCGCTGCTGTTCGCGCGCGTGGTCGATGCCAAGAGTCCCTACACCATGGAGCACTCGCTGGGCACAGCGCGGCTGGCGCGGCTGCTGGCCGAGCGCGCCGGATTAGCGCTGCCGGTGTGCGAGAAGATTGAAGTGGCTGGGCTACTGCATGATCTGGGCAAGCTGCAGGTGCCTGATGAGATTCTGGAGAAGGCCAGTCCGCTGACCGAGGCCGAGCGGGCATTGATTCAGCGGCACAGCTTCGAGACCTATCAGATTCTGCGCGGCATCACCGGGCTGGAGGATGTCACGCTGTGGGCGGCCTATCACCACGAAACCCCGGACGGGCGTGGCTATCCCTTTCATCGCTGCGGCGCCGAGCTGACCCTGGAAATGCGCATCATTGCCGTGGCCGATGTGTTTCAGGCGCTGGCGCAGAAGCGCCCCTATCGCCAGCCGCTGTCGCCGGCGCGCATTCTGGATATGCTGCGGGCCTTCGTGGCCCAGAACCGCCTGGATGGCGCGGTAGTGGATCTGGCCGGTCAGGATGTCGAGGCAAGCTGGCGCGCGGCGACCGGCGCGGAGTCCTTCGCTGCATGGTCGCGGAAAGCAGTATTGCCGTGCCAGGTGGAGACGCGTGACGACTGCCGTTGTCGCTGAAAAGCCGGCTGTAGCGCGCGATATCGCCAAGGTGCTTGGCGCCCGCCAGCGTGGCGAGGGGTTTCTGCACGGCAATGGCTATGTGGTGACCTGGGCGGTGGGGCATCTGGTGCGCTTGGCGGAACCGCAGGAGATGAATCCAGCCTGGCAGCGCTGGCAGCGCGCGCTGTTGCCGATGCTGCCGGAGCACTGGCCGCTGGTGGTCAGTGAGCGCACCCGCGCCCAGTTCGAGGTGGTGCGGCGCATTCTCAATGATGCCACCATTGACCGCATCGTCTGCGCGACCGATGCCGGGCGCGAAGGCGAGCTGATTTTCCGCTATCTCTATCAGGCCGCTGGTTGCCACAAGCCGTTCAGCCGCCTGTGGATTTCCTCGCTGACGCCGGATGCGATCCAGAAAGGCTTCCAGACCTTGCGCGATGGCCGCGAATTCGAGCCGTTGGCCGCTGCCGCACGCGGGCGCAGTCAGGCCGATTGGCTGGTGGGCCTGAACCTGAGTCGCGCCTATACCCTGGCCTGTGGCACACCCGGCGATGAGGCGCTGTCAGTCGGGCGGGTGCAGACGCCCACCCTGGCGATGGTGGTCGAACGCGAGCTGGCGATTCGCGCCTTTGTCGCCGAGGAGTATCGGGAAGTGGTGGCGGTTTTCGCGCCTGAAGCGGAGGACGCCCTGGCCTACGCCGGTACCTGGTTTCGCGGCGCGCGCCCAGAGCCCAAGGCCAAGCGCCTGCCGGCCGATGGCGAGGAGGCGGAACGCATCATGGCCCGCGCCCGGCAGGGTCGGGCGGTGATCGAAGCGCGCAGTGCCGAAACCCGGCGCGCCGCACCGCCGCTGCTGTATGACCTCACCGAATTGCAGCGCCACGCCAACCGTCTGTATGGCTTCAGCGCGCAGACCACGCTGGATATCGCCCAGGCGCTTTATGAGCAGCACAAGCTGATCAGTTATCCGCGCACCGATAGCCGCCACCTGTCCATGGCAGTCGCCGGTACGCTGGCGGCCGTGGTCGCAGCGATTGAAGAACCTTATCGCGCCCGGCTGGCAGCGGGCAGCGGGCAGCGGCCACTGGGCGCGCGCTTTGTCGATGATGGCAAGGTCAGCGATCATCACGCCATCATTCCTACCCCGGTGCCGATCCGCACCCGGCTGAGTGCGCAGGAACAGAAGATTTATGATCTGATTTGCCGGCGGCTGCTGATGGCCTGGCATGACGAGCATATCTGGGCGGTGACTACGCTGATCACCGCGATCAGCACCCGGCAGGCCGATGGCACGACCCTGATCGACCGCTATCACAGCAGCGGTACCGCAGTCGAGCAAATCGGCTGGAAGGTGCTGGAGGCCAGCGGCGATAGGCCAGCAGCGAAATCCGCAGCGGCCACGGCGCGCAAGGCCAAGGCTGCGCATACCGCCGATACCGCCGATACCGCCGATGCCGAGCAGGCGCTGCCCGCCGGGCTGAAGGTGGGTCAGGTGCAGAACGTGCGCGAAGTACGCGCGCTGCTCAAGCAGACCCGGCCACCGCCACGTCTGACTGAGGCGACGCTGTTGACCGCAATGGAAACCGCTGGCAAGCAACTGGAGGACAAGGAACTGTCGGCGGCGATGAAGGAGCGCGGTCTGGGCACACCGGCCACCCGCGCCGAGATCATTGAAACCCTGCTCAAGCGCCAGTACCTGACGCGCGACGGCAAGGCCCTGCAGGCCACCGAACGCGGTCTGCGCCTGATTGCGGCGGTGCAGCCGCCGATCAAGAGCCCCGCCATGACTGGCGAATGGGAAGCGCGCCTGAAGCGCATTCAACGTGGCGAAGACAATCTGGCCGATTTCATGGCCGGCATTGCCGAGTTCGTCGCCCAGGCGGTGGCTGCGGCTTTTATGCTGCCACGCCCGGCAGCGCCCGCAGCCTTGCCGGTGCCGTCAGAGCACGCAGCACCGCGCCGTGAACCGGTACCGGCGACGCAACTGGAGACCTTGTTGCGCAGCGTATTCCGGCTGCCAAGTTTTCGACCCTATCAGGCGCGCATCTGCCAGGCGGTCACCGAGGGCCATGATGTGCTGCTGGTGATGCCGACCGGTGCCGGCAAATCGCTGTGTTTCCAGTTGCCGGGGATCGCCCGCGCCGGCACCACGCTGGTGGTGTCGCCGCTGATCGCATTGATGGAGGATCAGGTGGCCAAGCTGTGCGAACTGGGCCTGCGCGCCGAGCGGATTCATTCCGGCCGTGATCGTGCCGATTCGCGTCAGGTGTGCATTGCCTATTTGCAGGGGCATCTGGATTTTCTGTTCATTGCCCCGGAGCGGCTCAGCGTGCCCGGTTTTCCCGAAATGCTGGCCAGGCGCAAGCCGACGCTGATCGCGGTCGATGAGGCGCATTGCATCTCGCAATGGGGCCACGATTTCCGTCCCGATTACCGCATGCTTGGCCGGCATCTGCCGCTGTTGCGACCGGCGCCGGTGATTGCCCTGACCGCTACCGCCACCCTGCAGGTGCAGGATGATATTGCCGGGCAGCTCGGATTGAGCGCAGCAACCCGCTATATCCACGGCTTTCGCCGCCCCAATCTGGCAGTGGAGACCGTGGAAACACCGCGTGGCGTGGCGCGACAGCAGGCGGTGCAGCAGATTCTGGCCGCTGCGGCGCAGCGGCCGGCCATCGTCTACGCGCCGACCCGCAAGGAGACTGAGGCGCTGGCTCTGGAGCTGGGCGCTGACTATCCAAGCGCCGCGTATCATGCCGGCATGACCACGCAGGAGCGCGAGCGGGTCCAGGGCCAGTTCAGCGCCGGTCAGTTGCAGGTGATCGTGGCCACCATCGCCTTTGGCATGGGCATCGACAAGGCCGATATCCGCACCGTGATCCATACCGCATTGCCGGGCAGCGTTGAGGGGTATTATCAGGAAATCGGCCGCGCCGGGCGCGATGGCCAGCCGGCCCGGGCGATCCTGCTGTATTCCTATGCCGATCTGCGTACCCATGAATATTTTCACCAGCGCGGCTATCCCGATGTTGAAGTCCTGGCGCGTCTGTTTGCCGTGCTGGGTCCGACGCCGCAGCCGCGCGAAGGGCTGCGCGACCGGCTTGGTATAGGGCTGGAACAGTTCGACGCAGCGGCGGAAAAACTGCTGGTGCATGGCGGGGCGCGGCGCGAGCTTGATGGTCAGCTCAGCCGTGGCGAGACCGGCTGGGTGCAGCCCTATCGACAGCAGAGCGCGCACAAGCTGCGTGAGCCGCATCAGATGCTGGAATTGGCCGATCAGGCCACCGGCTGCCGGATGGTGCGACTGGTGCGGCATTTTGGCGATAACGACGATGATCAGCCCTGCGGTATCTGCGATGTGTGCGCACCGGATGCCGCAGTGGCGCGTAAAAGCCGCTGGCTGAACCACAGCGAGAGCCAGTGGGCCCTGCAGGTGCTGGAGTCGCTGCGCTGGCGCGATGGCCAGACGCCCGGTCAGTTATGCGAACGGCTGGGCGATGGGCAGATGGAGCGGCGGGCGCTGGAACGCCTGCTGGAGGCGCTGGCCGGGGCCGGGCTGCTCGAACTGCGCGAGGATGCCTTCAGCAAGGATGGGCGGGTGATTCCCTTTCGGCGTGCCTATCTGACCGCAGCCGGGCGCAATGCCGGCATGACTGAGATTGGCCGGGTGCGCCTGGTGGATAAGCCGGTTGCGGCACCGGCCCCACGCCGGCGGCCGCCGCGCCGCAGCGGTACATAAGCGGCATAAGCGGTGTGGCTTATCGCTATGCTCGTTCCCACGCTGGCGTGTGGGAATGAGCCTGGTCCATGCAGTTAAATGACTTCTCGGGCAGAGGCCGAATTTTTTGTTAGAAATTGCCCGAACACTAAGATGGACGGTGATCGCGATGGTATACCTTGTGAAAATGACTCACGTTTTTGAACCGAAAGCCGCGTGGGTTAGGTTGCCATCTTTTTAGCAACCCAACATTCAAATCAAGCCTAACTGGCCGCTGTACCGGAGACCGCGCCATTGTCTGTTGTGGGTGATTTGCAGGACAACAAGGTGCAGCCCCGGTAAGCAAAGACGTTGGGCCGCTACTTCTACCCGTAGTTTTCTAACCCTGACCTCACTATAAGAATGCTCATATGCCCCATGCGTTAGAAATTAAATACGGCCTTACCGCCCAAGAATTACTTGACGCGATTGATAGGAGGTTTCGCCTAAAAGTCGCCTTGGAAGGCGCGGTCGCCGAGGTTCAATTTGAGCGCAAGCTTCGTATAGCGAGTAGAGAGGGTTGGTTGACTAATTATGAAAGTCATGATGTTGATGGGATGCATGACTTTACTGTTGTAACTATTTCCGGCGTAACAATAAGGGTTGAAGTAAAAACCATACGTAACGGCGCAAAGCCGCAAGTTGAGCTGCAAAAAACACGCGCAGCAAAGGGTGACCCAAGTAGCCGCTACTACGAACGAGATCATTTTGATGTGGTTGCGGTTTGTGTTGGCAGATTCACGGGAGACTGGAGTCAGTTTCGGTATGTTCTCGTGCGGGAACTACCTTCTCACCGAAGTCATCCAAATAAACTTCAAGTCATGAACCCTATTCCAGAAGGTGAGGACACACAGCCTCGCTGGTTCTCACGATTTCAGGATCTTATCGATGCATTTACAGCTTGACCCAGTTTACAAAACAGAACTAGGGGCACTCTATTGTGCTGACAGTTTGGAATTCATGAGGAGCTTGCCAAGCGATTCTGTCGATTTGGTTGTCACAAGCCCCCCCTATGCGCTGCACTTCAAAAAGGAATATGGAAATGCAAATCAAGCGGACTACACTGCCTGGTTTATTCCGTTCGCGAATGAAATCAAGCGCATCATCAAACCATCAGGTTCATTCGTTCTAAATCTTGGCGGGGCGTGGCAACCAGGAGCACCTGTGCGAAGCTTGTATCATTACAGAACTTTACTTGCTTTGGTTGACGATGTTGGTTTTCAACTGGCACAAGAGTTTTTCTGGTATAACCCAGCAAAAATGCCCGCCCCTGCAGAATGGGTAAATGTAAGAAGAATCAGAGTAAAAGACAGCGTTGAGTATATTTTTTGGCTTGTCAAAGACCCAATGGCTAATGCCGATAACAGAAAAGTGCTACAACCTTACAGCGAAGACATGAAGCGTCTCATTAAGCGAGGCGTCAAACAAACGGTTCGCCCTAGTGGGCACATCATAAACGATTCCTTCGCCAGTGATAAAGGTGGGTCAATTCCCCCAAATATTATTCAGTGTGGCAACAATGAATCGAACAGTGCGTATATTAAAAAAAGTAAGCTATTGGGCAACAAGGTGCATCCTGCACGTTTTCCCGCTGAATTGCCTCGGTTCTTTATTGAGTTTCTTACCAAACAGGGCAATCTTGTGCTCGATCCTTTCGCTGGTAGCAATACAACAGGATTTGTTGCGGAAGAATTAAATCGCAGATGGATCGGATTGGAGATCAGAAGCGATTATGCCGAGGAAAGCAGACTGCGTTTTGAATTGCCAGAAACAGAAACAGCCGCAACAACTCCGAATCAGTCATGTTTAGCGCTATGATCCCGGAAAACGACGCCAATAAACTCGCCCATGCCTTGATGAGCATCCTGCGCCTGCTGGATCTACTCTGGGCGATTGTGGCGGCGCTGCTGATTCATGCGCTGCGCTACCGGCACCTGGAATTGCCATCCTGGTCGGTGCCGGTGATTCCCGGTTTCGCGCTGCTGGCCATCCACGGTTTCAGCGCTGCCGGCGTCTATCTGTTCAGTCCCAGTCAGTCGCCATGGACCAGCATTCGCCTGCTGACGCGCAGTTGGCTGCAGAGCGCGCTGCTGCTGGCTGCCGTCCTGCTGCTGGCCAGCATTGACGAAGTCGGACTGCGCTTCTGGCTGATCGGCTGGGTGCTGGCCGGGCTGGCTGGTTTCATCGTGCTGCGTCTGTTGCTGCATCCGCTGGTACGCCGCTTTTATCGCCAGGGCGGCTTTGTGACCCGGGTGGTGGTGGTTGGTGCCGGGCAAACCGGGCGCTGGGCGATTCGCCGTCTGAACCGGGTCAGCCGTAAGCTGGTGCAGGTGGTCGGCATCTATGATGATCGCCATGATCCGGATCGCAGCTCGATTCGTCATATCGAAATGCCGCCGCTGACCATCTCTGGCGATATCGACGCGCTGATGCAGTTTGTGCGTGAAAACCGCATCGACGTGGTGGTGGTGACCTTTCCCTATGAGGCACAGGAGCGTATTCATCAACTGGTGATGAAGTTGCGGGTGCTGCCGGTGCGGATTCATATCTGCTCCGGGCCGATCAGCTACGAGCTGGATAAATCCGAGGTGGTGGACCTGGGCGGCATTCCGATGCTGCAGATTGTCGACCGCCCGCTGGAAAAGGGTGGCTGGCTGGTCAAGGCTGTCGAAGATATCCTGGTGGCCAGTCTGGCACTTGTGCTGACGGCGCCGCTGCTGCTGCTGATCGCCGTGGCCATCAAGCTGGAAAGCCCCGGACCGGTGTTGTTCGTCCAGGCGCGTGGCGGCTTCAATGGCCGGACCTTTCGCATGTACAAGTTTCGCAGCATGCGCCATGATCCACAGGCACGCCTGCTGCAGGCCGGTCCTGGTGATGCGCGCGTCACCCGGGTCGGGCGCATCCTGCGCCGTTACAGCCTCGACGAGTTGCCGCAGTTTCTCAATGTGCTCAAGGGCGACATGTCAGTAGTCGGGCCGCGTCCGCATGCCCTGGAGCATGATCAGGAATTCAGCGCCATTATCGGCCAGTATGTGGCGCGGCTGCGCGTCAAGCCCGGTCTGACCGGCTGGGCGCAGATCAATGGCTTTCGCGGCCTGACCGATACCCGGGAAAAGCTGCTCAAGCGCCTCGAATATGACCTGTATTACATCGATCACTGGTCGCTGTGGTTGGATCTGTGGATCATCCTGCGCACGATTTTCGCTAGTGCGGCGGCGCAGAATGCGTATTGAGCGGCCACGCTGTTGCGCTGGGTGCCGCGAGCGCGAGGCGGCGCGGTCCGCTGCGGTCGTGGCTGCCGCAGTGTGGACAGCGCACCGCAGTGGCAGCATACGTCTGGCTGTGGCTGAGCAGAAAGGTGCGCGTGCAGCGCAGGCAGTGGGTCAGGCGATCGGCCTTGGCCATGATGGGTCCTCGACAAGGTGGCAGGTGGCGCTGATTAAACACCGGCCTGTGTTGCGCTATCGTGAACGGGGCGTGACCGGGCGCCCGGCATGGCGATGTGCAGGCGCCGCGTCTGGTGTGCAGTGATGGGCCTTAACTAAAAAGTCGGGACTTTCGCTTTTCGTCATTCCCGCGTATGCGGGAATTCAGAAATGGCTTTACGCTCTTCTTCTGGAACAGATCGTCATTCCCGCGTATGCGGGAATCCAGTCGTGTGTTGAAAAGAATGGATACCCGCTTTCGCGGGTATGACGGAAAAAGTCAGGTAAGCGAAAGTCCTGAAAGCATTCGGAGCACGGTATTCGTGAAGCTGCTGGCTGTGGAAACCGCGACTGAAGCCTGTTCGGCGGCGGTCTGGATGGATGGCGTAGTGCTGGAGCGTTATGAGTGGGCGCCACGACGCCATGCCGCGCTGATTCTGCCGATGATTGAGGCGCTGCTGGCCGAGAGCGGTCTGCGTCCGACCCAGCTTGATGCGCTGGCGCTGGGCTGTGGGCCGGGTGCATTCACCGGGGTGCGCATCGCGGTGAGTGTGGTGCAGGGCATTGCCTTTGCCGCTGATCTACCGGTGGCGCCGGTGTCAACCCTGGCGGCGCTGGCCTTGGCTGCCGGTCGCGAGACTGCTGCGCCCCGGGTGGCGGCGGCGCTGGATGCGCGCATGGGTGAAGTTTATTGGGGGACCTATGCCGTAACCGATGCGACCGCGACTCTGCTCGGCGTGGAGCGCTGCTGTGCGCCGCATGCCGTGAGCGCACCGGCTGCAGAGGGCGACTGGCTGGGCGCAGGCAGCGGCTGGGCGACCTATGCCGGGGTATTGGCGCAACATCTATCGGTCAGCGCCTGGCAGGGCGACCGCTATCCGCGCGCTGGCGAAGTGGTGCGGCTGGCGGCTGATCCGGGCCGGCGTGCAACCTGGGTCAGTGCGGAACAGGCATTGCCGGTGTATCTGCGCAATGAGGTGGCGAAGAAACAGGCCTCGGTCAATCCCCAGCGCTGAGCGGTGCGGCGCGTGGGGTCTTGGCAAATGGTGTGCCAGTGCTAGCATAGGCGCGATCCAATGGAGGATAACCATGCACACCGAGACCCGTGCCGATCCCGCGCACAGCAAGGCTCTGCCTGATCTGGTGGATAAGCTGCTGGATGCGCGCCAGCAAAGCCTGCTGCTGTATCAGAAACTGGCGGCGCTCAAGCCGTTCACCCAGATCGAAACGGTGACGCACCTGCTGCGCCGTTTCCGGCAGGCCCTGATCGATTACCTGGCCCTGGGACCGTTCGAGGTGTATCAGGCTCTGGAAGAACAGCCCGCCGATTCACCCTATGGCCCGGCGCGCGCCCTGGCCCGGCAGCTCTACGCGCGCATTGCCAGCACTACTCAGGCAGCACTGAACTTCCATGATGGCTATGATGGCGAACTGTCCGCGCCGGCGCTGGCCGGTCTGGGCGCAGCACTATCGCAGCTTGGCGAGCAGCTTGCGCGGCGCATCGAGCTGGAAGACCGCATTCTCAGCGCGATTCGCCGCGCCGGCGACGCGGCCTGAATACAGCTATTGCGCCGCCAGTAAGGGCGCGGAGCCGAAATCGGCCCGGTTGCGCCCGGCCTGCTTGGCCCGGTACATCGCTGCATCGGCGGCATCCAGCAACTGTTGCGGGCTGGTCCCGTCACGGGGAAAGAGGGCAAAGCCGATACTGGCGCTGACCTGAAACCGCGCGCCCTGCCAGTGAATCGGTTGTGTGATCGCCTCCAGAATGGCGTAGGCGATGCGTGGCAAGCCCTGTGCCGGGCTGTGCAGGAGCAGCACGAATTCATCACCGCCATGCCGGCTGACCAGGTCCTGTTCGCGCACACACTGGCGCAAACGGCTGGCAATTTCCTGCAGCACCGCATCCCCGGCTTCATGACCGGCGGAGTCGTTGATCGGCTTGAATTGATCCAGATCGATAAAGGCCAGGGCAAAGGGCTGTTGCTGGTAGCGGGTGCTGCGCAGGGTGTTGTCCAGATGCTCCAGCAGCAGCGCCCGGTTGGGCAGACCGGTCAGGCGGTCGTGAAAGGCCAGATGCTGCAGCAACAGTTTCTGCTCCTGCTGCGCGCTGATGTCCACGCCGACCATGATGATGCGGGCGTCGCTGCCCTGCCCAATCCGCAAGGCTTCAAACTGGTAGGTTTGCGCCGGGCCGGTCGTGGCCGTAAACGTGGCCTGGGCATTGCCCTGACCGTTTATCTGGGCCTGGTGCATCAAGTCATGCAGCGGGTGATCCGGCGCCGCCAGCGTCGGCAACAGGGCCCAGTTCTGCCCCACCAGGGCAACGCCCGGACTGCCCAGCAACCGGTTGGCGGCGGCATTGGCCAGCAGGATGGCGCCGTTGCTGCTGATGACGCAGACAAAGCCGGGAATCGAACGCACCAGCGCCAGGGTCAGTTCATGTTCGCGGCGCAGTTCGCGGTTGCGCTCATCCAGGTTGCGGGTGCGCTCGGCGATGCGCCGTTCCAGGCTGGCATTGGTGGTGGTGATTGCCTGATGGCTTTCCGCAACCCGCTGCAATAACTGGTTAAAGCCCTGCTGCAGGGTGGCGATTTCGCTGATGGGGGTCGCGCCCAGGTCAATCTGCTGTTCCTCGCCGGTTTTCAGGTGACTGACCTGTTCAGAAAAGCGCGTCAGCGGTTCGACCACCAGCAGGCGCGCCAGCAGCGCCAGCGCCACACCCAGGAACAGCAGTTGTGCGGCAATAAACAGGCCCGCCGATAGGGCTACGCTGCGCAACTGGGCAAGCACCCGGCTGGTGCTGGAGGCAATGCGCAGCGTGCCCAGAGCCTCCTGCTGGCCATCCTCGAAGCGGTGATACAGGGGCTGCTGCACAGTCAGATTCTCTGCAACCGTTTCATCCGGTGTTGTCCGGTAATGGGCATTGATGCGCCCGTGCAGATCGCTGATATCGACGGCAACCACCAGCGTATGTTCGCCGATGCCGCGCGCCAGCGATTTGAGCAGATCTTCCTGATAATCCCACAGGGCCGCCGCGACGCCCGGGGTAAAAGTGCGCGCCAGTGCATCCAGGGTCTGGACGACATCCTGGCGGATGTTGCGGTATTCGATATAGAGCTGCGTGCCGGTGACGGCGACAGCGAACAGCAGATACCAGACGGCAATCCGGCGCAGCAGCACCCGTGCCAGTGGGCGGGGCCGGTTCATGGCTGCGGGCTTTCGCTGGGCGTTGGTGCACCGCGCAGAACACCGCTCAGTTGCACCTGCCATTGGGCGTGGCTGCTGAGATAGCTCTGGCGAAACGCAGGGTCGGCGACCAGGACATTGATGGCGGCGATGAGCTGTTCACCCTGGGGGGTGCGCGAACAGCCGACCCGCCATTCCTCGCGCGCCGCTGCTTCGGTGAGGGGCAGGAAATGCAGCGGGACCGGGCTGCGACGGGTTTGCAGCCAGTAGGCGGCTTCCAGCGGATAGGCGAGCACCAGATCCACAGCCTGCTGTGCGGACAGCGCGGACAGTAGAGACGGTGTGGAGCCTTGTCCCCCTTTCTCGATCAGATAGGGCTGGCCGGCATGCTGGGCAAGCAGGGCGTTCAGTGTGGGGCTGTAGCTGCGCTGGCGGGCGATGCCCAGCGTGAAGGCCCGGGTTTGCAGGACTTCGCCCAGGGACAGCCGCCCCTCGTGCAGGAAGGGTTCAAAGCGGCGATAGTCAGCGGCGCGGATCAGGGCGCCATTGGCGGAGGTGTAGAGAAAGGGGTTGGAGAAATGGATGTGCTGTTCGCGTTCGGGTGTCAGCAGCAGGGCGACGGCACAGGCCAGCCGGGTGCTGGGACTGGTGCTGGTGCGGTCCAGTACCCGCTCCAGCGGCGCTTCCACCAGACGGTGACGGTATTGCGGCAGGCGGCTCATCAAGGCCTGCAGCATGACATCGCCAAAGCCCTGATTGCGCGCTTGACCGGCGAGAATGAAAGTGGGGGCGAATTCCAGCCGGTGCCATTCCACGGTCAACGGTTCCTGCGCCAGAACCAGAGGACTCAGCAGCAGGGTAGCCAGAATCAAGGGGCCGGACCAGACACGCAGTAACCGCTTCATGGGATTTTTATCGGGATTTGTTGCGCCTTGCGCTGCTGATAATAGGCGTGCAGTTCCGGGGGCAGCCAGGTCAGTGCAGCCTGTTCAATGGCTGCGTTCACCGCTGGACGGGCAAGCACCCGGTTGAAAGCGTCAATGAATTGCCGGCCCTGTTCGGTCTTGGAGCAGCCAATTTCGCCCAGAATCATGCTCGGGGTTTCGGCGATGGGCAGAAAGGTGAAAGCGTCCGGCACGACGCCGGTGTGAATCAGATAATACAGCTCAGTGGGAAAACCGATCGTGGCGTCGATCTGCTTCTGGGTAACCAGCTTTTGCAGCGTGCTGGACAGCAGGTTGGCGGACACGATCGGCGACAGACGCGCCGGGTAACGGGCCAGGATGGTATCGATTTCCTCGCCATAGGAACGGCCGCTATGGATGCCCAGGCGCAGGCTGGACTGCGTCAGCAGGCGTTCCAGCTCCAGTTCACCGGCGGCGTTGAGGAACGGAGCAAAACTGGCGGCCTGCGTCCGGTTGATGATGACGCCATTGGGCAGCGCCCAGTCGGCTGAGATGCTGTAGTAGGCGAAGCGCGCCCGTTCCTCGGTATACATCAGCGCCGGCTGGCAGGCATTGGGCGTGTTGCGCAGCGCATCCAGTGCCCGTGGGCCGTTGCTGTAGGTGATGCGATGGTTAAATTCCGGGGTGTTTGCGATCACCTCGCGCAGGGCCGCGTCGCGGTTGCCCTGACCCTTGTTGGGGCCCTGGATAATGTTGATCGGCGCAAAGTCGAGTACATACCAAACCACCACCGGCTTGTCTTCGGCGTGCGCAGCAAGGGCGCTGCACAGCAAACCCAGCAGCAGGCTCAGGCAGATGCGCTGGCGCATGGTCATGGCGCGGGCTGTTGTTCGGCCAGGCGGGTACGGTAATAGGTCTGCATACGCTCATCAGGGAGCCAGTTCAGATAGGCGCTTGTAAAAGCTGCCTGCACCTCTGGCTGGGGCAGGGTGCGCTCGATCAGTTCGATCAGATGTTGTCCCTCGGCGGTCTTGGAACAGCCAAAGGCCACCGGCATCAATGTCCGGGCTTCGGCAATCGGCAGGATTTGAAAATTCGCCGGTACGGTATGGCTCCAGGTCAGATAATACAATTCCGTGGCATAGCCGATGGTGGCGTCAAATTCGTTCTGGGTGTCCAGCTTGTTCAGGTTGCTGGCCAGCAGATTCGAGGACACGGTTTCAACCACTTGGTCACGGTGGCGGGCCAGCACCGCATCGATGTCCGCGCCGTAGGAGCGCTTGGCAATGACACCAATGCGTAAGGGGCTTTCGGTCAGCAGTTTTTCCAGTTGCAGTTCGCCGGCGGCATTGAGGAACGGGGCAAACCCGGCGGCCTGCCGGGCGCGGATGATGAGGCCATTGGGCAGGCCCCAGTTGACCACCCGCTGCGAGAAGTACATGAATTCGGTCCGTTCCGCAGTCCGTACCGTTGCCGGATGACAGGCGTTGGGCGTGTTGCGCAACGCCTCATAGGCCCGTGGGCCGTTGCTGTAAATGATGCGGTGCTGGAGTTCGGGCAGCCGCTTGATCAGCGCGTACAGATTGGCGTCATGATAGCCCTGACCCTTGGCAGCGCCGCTGATGATGTGGGCGGGCGCAAAATCGAGCACATACCAGACCACCACCGGCTTGTCTTCGGCGTGCGCAGCACAGATGCCAAGCAGCAGGCACAACACACCGAGCAGGTGCGCAATCGAGCACTGCGTGGCATCGATGTCAGGATTCTTCATGCTCTGTCCAAGAAGTGAGTCATGGATGACGAAATACCCCGCTGGTTTAAGCCATTGCGTAGCGACTCCGTTTGCAAGGCATCTCGCCGATGCAAGCTGGCGTGCAGCAGGGCGGCCAGCGGTGCTTAAAATCAGTCCCCGGCATTTGGCCGTGAAGCCACCCAGCCGGGGGTGGGCTGCGCTTACGCGCTCAGGCTTTCGCCTGTAAAGGTCATCTCGCCCGGTTATCCCGTGGTTTTTGTGAGTCGCACTGCCCGTTGCTCCGGTACCGTGCTGTTTAACGACTCACCTCAGAGCGGCAAACTGATGAAGCATTCGCCGGTGACTATCACACCGCTTGCGCGGATTCACGGGTAACGTCTGCCCTTGCTTCGGCTGTGCTCAGCACGAGTTCGGGCGGGCTGGTTGAGTCACGCCGCCCAAACGGGCAACGCCAATCAACGGTGGGCGTCATCAAGGATGATGACGATTCAGCGTTGAAGCCGGGGACTCAACTGAAACGTTGTGCGGGGAACTCATTGGAATTCTAGAACATATCCAGCCTGATGCAGTGCAGCGCCGGGATTTAATAGCCGCGCAGCCATGCCGGACGCAGTCGGGTTGCACCGGCGCGGGCCTGTTCCAGTTGCGCCAGCAACCGCTCACGGTCTGCAGGCAGTGTCCCGGCCAGCGCCAAGGCATTGGAAGCGTGATTGGAGCGGAAGATCAGCGGCGCCGGCGGGTTCAGCCGTTCGATCAGCCGGGCCTGTTCCGCCAGCAGCGCCTGATCATCCTGCATGAGGAACGGCTCACCGAACGTGCGCTGGAATTCGCCCTCGATCATGGGATCAAGCATCAATTGCAGGGTGGACAGATAGTCCAGTTCCACCCGATTGACCAGCGCGGCGGTGGCGTCGATATGCTCGCGCCAATGCGTCTGCCCGCCCAAGCCAAGAATCACCGTTGCCGAGATGCGCAGTCCGGCCTGCTTCGCCCGGAGCAGGCCCCTGGCCATGGCATCAGGTGTTGCGCCCTTGGTGATGCGCTTGAGCAGATCGGCATTGCCGGTTTCGATACCGTAATACAGCAGGCTCAGGCCGGCGGCACGAAGCTGCGCCAGTTCATCAACCGATTTTTTCAGCAGATTGGCGGGCAGGGCATAGCTCGATACCCGTTGCAGATGCGGAAAGGCGGTGCGCAGCGCATGCAGAATCGTCAGCAGATGCGCAAGCGGCGCGGCCAGCGCATCGCCATCGGCCAGGAACACCCGGCGCGTATCCGGATAGCGCTGCGCCACTGCCTGGATCTCGGCCTGCACCAGCGCCAGTGGGCGCACCGTGAAGGTCTTGGTGCGATACATCGAACAAAAGCTGCAGCGGTTGAAACTGCAACCGAGCGTGGCCTGCAGGATGAAGCTGTTGCCTTCCGACGGTGGCCGCCAGACCGGCATGTCGTAATCAATGAGCATGGCAAATGTCCTCTGGCTGGATGTTCAGGGCTCGGCGACCCCATCGCACGGCCCGTTTTCAGCCATAATCGTTTACCCGAATTGCGCGAAAAGCCTCGGCCTTACTTCGGCTTCGCTCAGTACAGGTCAGGCCGGGGATGGAGAGCGCGGCGAACGAAGTTCGCCTGCTTTTTTGCTACACTGCCGAAGTCGGTCATCGCGATGACGCCACCGACGGTCGTTCGCTCTTTGGCAATTTAAGGTATGCGGTTCTGCTCAAAAGATGAGCAGGTAAAACCTTAATCGCGTT
>RXIX01000052.1 GCA_003989075.1 Candidatus Competibacteraceae bacterium
CATCACGCCGGCTGAGATCCTGGTGATTCACGATGATCTGGATCTGGCGCCGGGCACGGTGCGCCTGAAGCGTGGCGGCGGCCATGGCGGCCATAACGGTCTGCGCGATCTGATTGCCCATCTGGGCGATAACGGCTTTGCCCGCCTGCGCCTGGGCATCGGCCATCCTGGCGATAGCCGCGAGGTGGTGAACTATGTGCTGCGCCGAGCGCCCGCTACTGAGCAGACGCTGATCGAGCAGGCCATAACCGCCGCGCTGCGCGAGTTGCCGTTGCTGCTGGCCGGGCACTGGGATCAGGCCGTGCGCAGCCTGCACAGCCGGCGTTCCGAGCCTTCCCCCGCCGCCAAGGCGGCCCCTTCTGCGAACCGAGTACCGCCATAGCCATGGGTATCCAATGCGGCATCGTCGGCTTGCCTAATGTCGGCAAGTCCACCCTGTTCAACGCCCTGACCAAGGCCGGCATCCAGGCCGAGAATTACCCCTTTTGCACCATCGATCCCAACGTCGGCGTGGTGGCGGTGCCCGATCCGCGCATGACGGCGCTGGCGGCGATTGTGAAGCCGCAGAAGATCATCCCGACCACGGTGGAGTTCGTCGATATCGCCGGTCTGGTGGCGGGTGCATCCAAGGGCGAGGGATTGGGCAACCAGTTTCTGGCGCATATTCGCGAGACCGACGCCATCGCGCATGTGGTGCGCTGTTTCGAGAACGATGATGTGGTGCATGTCGCCGGCAAGGTGAATCCGCTGGCCGATATTGAGACCATCAGCACCGAGCTGGCGCTGGCCGATCTGGCCACGGTGGAAAAGGCGCTGCAGCGGGCGGAAAAGGCGGCCAAGGCTGGTGGGCGCGAGGCGCTGGAGCGCAAGGCGGTGCTGGAGCGGGTGCAGGCGCATCTGGATACCGGTGCGCCGCTGCGCACCCTGGCGCTGGCGGCTGAGGAACGCGACTATTTGCGCGAGCTGTTTCTGCTGACCGGTAAGCCGGTGCTGTATATCGCGAATGTTGCCGAGGATGGGTTCGAGAACAATCCGTTTCTGGAGCCGGTGCGGGCGCTGGCGCAGCAGGAAGGCGCTGAGGTGGTGCCGGTGTGCGCGGCGATCGAGGCGGAGCTGGCGGAGCTGGACGATGCGGATAAGGCCGAGTTTCTGGCCGACTATGGACTGGCCGAGCCGGGTCTGGACCGGGTGATTCATGCCGCCTACAAGCTGCTGGGTCTGCAAACCTATTTCACTGCCGGGCCGAAGGAAGTGCGGGCCTGGACGGTGCGTGCCGGATCGACTGCGCCCCAGGCCGCCGGTGTGATTCACAGCGATTTCGAGCGCGGTTTCATTCGCGCCGAGGTGATTGCCTACGCCGATTACATCGCCTGTGCGGGTGAGGCTGGCGCGCGCGAGGCCGGCAAGTGGCGGCTGGAAGGCAAGGACTATATCGTCAACGAAGGCGACGTGATGCACTTTCGCTTCAACGTCTGATTTGGAACAGACGCGCACGAGGTCAAGCCGATGGTTGCGGCAATCGGGCGCGGTGCTGTGCCAGATACGGTTGGTGCAGTGTATTGATCCAACGCAGTTTCATGCCCGGTGCAATGCCAAGGGGCAGTAAATCCAGCCCCGCCAGGGTTGGTGCAATGATCAGTACGCCCTGTTCATCAAAGCTGATCAGGAAACGGTCGAACAGCGCATCCAGATTGGCGCTGAGCAGAAAACCGTTGAATACATCCAGCCGTTCGGCATCCGTTGCACATTCCGCCCAGGGCTTGGCGTGGCTGGCGCGCAGCACTTCGGGAATGGCAACGCCCGTCACTGCGCACGCGCCGCCCCAGTAGTCCAGCATGGCGTCACGAAATTTGTTTTGCCCGATGCGCTGGCGAACCCTGCGTTCGATCTCGGTACCGGCAATGCCTGCGGGGAGTTCAGCCAGTTCTGCGGCCACTGCCTGTTGATAATCGTTGGCGGCCTGGCGGGGCAATGCACGGGAAAGACTGGCCGCCCGGCGCAGCAAGGCTGCCAGATCGGCTTCGGTGGCGATCCGAAACGTATCAGCCTCCAGCGTTGCAGGAAAGCTGCGTTGCAATTCCGGCAGCAAGGCGTGGGAAGCCGTCTGGAAGCGCACGTGATAAACGCCACTTGCCAAGCCAACCAATGCGCGATTGGCATGACGCGCCGAGGCCAAGGTGACACCGCTGACATCCGAGGCCATAACATGCTCGAAGCCATTGTCGTTGCCGGCTTTCTCAATGAGGGTGCGCTGGAGCGGGTTCAATGTGGGGCCTCTGTTGTTGAATGATCCATGCGATTCCACTCTATCGCCTTTTTCCGCCAGTGGGTTTCAATAGCTTGAGTGAAGTCGGGACGAACCAGTTTGGCGCGAGATTGACACCACTCGGGGGATTCCTGGCGAATGACCACCACCTTGATTTTTCAACGCGATACCCCTATGATTTCCTTACTCATCAGCCCAAGGCTGAAGGAGTTGGGCCAGCGCCATGTGCGCTGGCCTTTCTGTTTCTGGCTCATGGCAACCGCTTGCTGTACTTCTTGAGCAACGCCCTGCGCTTGCTCTCGTAGTCCACCCAATACGCTGTGATCAGGCGGCGACGTCCATCGCGGTAGCGTTTCATCACGATCACGTAATCGAAATGCTCCAGCCACACGTAGGTGTGCACATCACCATCGCCCTCTTCGTAATCCCATGCCTTGATCTCGGGCTGCATACAGTTGTCCAGCATGGGGCGCGCCCATGGCAAGCGCTCTGAGCGCCGGAAATCTGGCAGGCGGTTGCCAGAGCGTGGAGGGTCTTCTCGCTCAACCAGATGCCAGAAAATCAACTCTTTACCCCGTTCCTTTTCGGGGAAAAACCAGACCTGATGTCCGGCGTAGCGCGCAGGCTGGCTCACAAAGTCGCGATGAAAAATCGTGTACAAGGCTTCCATCACCTGCTCGCTCCACGGTGACATCGGGAACATGGCAGGCAACCATGCAGGCGGAATCATCACGGTCATGATGGCTGCACCTGCCTTAGTCTAAACAAGAAAATATTGAGTTTCTGCTCCCGCAATGGTGTGGACAGCGACAAACTGCGCCCCCATTTACGCTCCAGATGCTCAAGCACCGCCACTTTAGCCGGGTTGCCCTGCAAATTGCGGTGACGGTAGGCCAGCGCTCCCGTCAAGTAATCCGCCACCTGCATCAACTCTGCTTCGTGAGAATGGATATTCTGGATGTGCCCAATCATGTCGCTGGTGAAGTCATACACGTTATTGCACAAAACCTCGCGCAATTGTTTGAGTTTCAGGCGGCTGCGCGTGTCTTTGATATCCAGATAAATCGCATACTGGCTGTCGGGCGACAGAATTTTGTTCAGTAGGGAAAACTGCATCTTGTAATAAAAAAGATCATGATCGCCTTGGTTGAATGTCGCATGGTTTAACGCCTGCTTGTTCAATACCACCAAACCCCGGAAATGCAGCGGTGATTCAGCCAGGAACCAATCGATGATTTCCAAGTAAAACGGTAACCGGGATTCGGACGTTTTTGACCATTTCAACTCCCCCCGCGCTCGATGCCGGGCTTTGATATCGCGTAGTTCTGCCCCCAGACGGCGGGCATCGTCCTTCGGGCACCAGATCGCGCCCAGCGCCATGATCGGCTGACCATCGTTTTCCAGGTGGCAAGATTCATCGCAATACACGTTGTAGAGCATTGGCGTATTGTTTGGCATCAGCGCAATTCCCCTGTTTCCAATTCAATTGGTTCCACTCTATCGCCCTTTTCCGCCAGTGGGTTTCAATGGATTGAGTGAAGTCGGGGCGAACCAGTTTGGCGCGAGATTGACACCACTCGGGTGATTCATGGCGAATGACTAGCCCTTCCAGCGCACCGGTGCGATAACGGCTCGCGGTGTCGGCGACAAGTTTTTTCAGTGTGGAAACCGTGGCCTTGCCATGCAGCACTTGCGGGACGGTCAACAAACCTGCTTCAGTTGCCAGTGCATTGCGGCGCGCGCTACTCCAGAACCGATCCGCACTGCGGTCGTACACATCAAACAACAGAAACCAATCCGGCAGTGCTGTGTAATCCAGCGAATGGCGCGCAGCACACCATTCACCAAACAAAATCAGCTTGGATTCGAGTACGGCAAGCAAGGCTTTTTCATGTTGCGCTAACCAAGCGGGCAAGCGGGCGAACTGTCCTGTGTGAGGCTGCGCGAGATACTGCCCCCGGTTCTGCGCGCGCAGACTGTCATCTGGGGCGAGAGACAGGCCAATATTTGCACCATCGAGTTTTTCCTCTACCACCACATCATCCGCCAGCAGCGCCGCTACCTCATTGGGCAGCAGCACTTTGTCATCGCGCGGTGATCCTTCGCCCAGCCAGGCGAGGTGCGGTGTGTGAGGGAAGCGGAAGAAGTCGGTTACTGTGGAGGCTGTGGTATCCACGGATGAATTCACGTCAGTAGTTCCTTCAAATAAAGCCAGGCTGGATTGCTCACTTCGCGCTTATGGGGTTTGTCTGGCTGGGTTTTTCCGAGCTTTTCGAGTTTTGGCACGGTCGTGGTTTTGTTCAGTAGTGCAGTCTTGCCGCTGTAGAGCACCACGAAACGTTCTTCGGCCAGCGTGAGCTTGGTGCCATGAAATTCATCCAGAAGTCCCAAGGCATAACGCACAAACTGGCGCGTGCTTTTGAATTGTCCTGAATAGCCCACCGGATTGCCTGACTTCAAATCCACATACAGCGCAACTAATTGCCCGCCTCGATAGATCAGCACCACGCAATCACAGGCTCGGTGGTGATCGTGTGCTGCTCCCGTCGCCAGCAAGGGTGACATCTGCGCAGTCTTGCCCCGACCTTTATCTGGATTAAAGCTGAACCAGTCACCTGCTGGCGCGGAGAGCGTCACGCTGTTAAGTTTTGCTGTCGGATCGGTTTCCTTGATCAATACATGGGTGTGTTGGGTACCGTTGTAAGTGCAGCAGGATAAGGAATCATGTAATTGCTGAAGCGGTGCTGTTAGCGCCATCAGAACTCACCCCCGTAGAGGATTTCGCTCTGAATTGCGTTCATGGTTTCGATGGTTTCATCGAAGGTACTCACTTCAATGCCTCGGTCGGGGTAAATCGTCGCCGGAATAAGCGTCCGTGCCTTGCCGCGCCCAGACACTGCCTTTTGCAAGCCCGTTATGTACATGCAGATGCGCTGCGGATTGATCAATTCAGCCTCATCGTAACCATATTGCTGCTGCACGGTCTTGGTGTGTGGGGTGCGCTGATGCAGCATAATCAGCGTATTGATCTCCTTAACCAGATAGTCGCTGTGGGTCGTGATAAACACCTTAATACCTGCATTCACCATCCGCGCCACTAAGCGCGCAAAAGCACGTTGATTTTTAGGGTGCAAATTCAATTCTGGTTCGTCGATGATGAACACATCACCTGCCCTAGCTCGGCAGCGCAGATAAAAACCGACATCCAGTAAGGCACGGATGCAACTGGAGGCTTCGTTCATGGTGAAGCGTTGTTTGCCGGCACCCTTGGCTTGAAACACCAGTTGTTGTTTTACCACTTTGTAACTACCGCCAATGATGGCATCGAATGCCGCCAACAGCTCGGGATGGGCTTTGGCCAACTCGCCGGTGCGCTTATCGATATCTTCCAGTTGGCGCACGAAGTCTACATTGTCTTCTACCGGCCAGGCGTAATCGGTCTCAATGCCCTGCAATATCTTGAGCGGATTGCGTTTAAGCTCTTTTGAGTCAATCTCGTTCAGCGTTTTAAGCATGCGGGTACGCGCCATATCCAGCTCTTTGCGGAAAATGGCCGCCCCTGTGCGTTCGGCACTGGCGATATGTACGCGTGGCAAATGCGGTGCAAACACAATGTCTGCAATCGCATCGGCAATAAAATCAGTCAGTCCACCAAACGGGCGCTGCAACATTTCGGCATCGGCAACCAGCACATCCAACAGTGGGCTGCCGGATTCCTTTTTGAGCGTGGCTAGAACTTTGCCGCTCGGGCCAGCTTGGACGGTGCGCTGATAGGCTTGTGTTACATAGTCAGTCGTCTGACAGGTACTCGGTACACAGATCGTTTTTTCAAAGACATTGCTCTCAGTCGCAAATGCGCGTGGCAGACCACCCACATAGGCTTTGCCCATCCGTTCAAGATAACTATCGATCTTGCCGTTAAACATCGCGGCCAAATCAATGCGGTACTGGCTGGCATCCTTGAGCACTTGGTCTATTTCATCCTCCAGCAGAAAACGCAGGATTTGCCTCCAGCTACGCAGAAAACCATACACTGCATAAGTCGCGTAGGTTTTTCCGGTATTGTTTTCGCCGCAAATTAGGGTTAAGTCAGCCAGCTCAATATCGGCTTGATCAAGCAAGCCCAGTTTTTCAAAATGAAATCTCATCAGTTCAATCCTCCCGTTTCCAATCGATCCCACGCTGCCAGTACGAGCCGTTGAGTGCGGTATTCGCCGAGTTCGCGTTCTTCGTTCTTTTTGAGCACGCGGAAGGTTTCTGAGGGGTAATCCGCGCCCATGATGTCGGCAGGGTCGAGGATGTAGCGCAGTTCGTCGCGGGTCAGGCTATAGAGTTTGGCGTAGTAGGCGTCGAGCTCGGCGCGCAGTTGGGCTCGGCGGGTGGGGTTGAAGGCGAAGGGTTCGCCGTCAAAGCCCAAGTCTTGAGCCCAAGCCTTGAGGTCGTGGGCGGTGTAAGTGAGTTCCAGCACGCGCGGCACGATGAAAGCTAAGTTGGTGTCGGTGTATCGCTCTGGCGAAATGACCGGGAATTGCATGTAGTAGCCGTAAGTCATGTTTGTTCCTCCCAGTTTTTGCCGAACCACATAGTCAAAAACTAGCGCTGTCATATTTGCTAAATAGGTTGCGGCAAACTCAGGCTGTTTTGGAATGAACCATAGTGGCATCGAGTGGCCAACGCCTAAACGTGGGAACACAGCCCCGATGAAGCTACGCTCGTCTGTGCTTCGAGCAATATTCCGCCAACCCATTAACCACTTGCGGTCCCATCTCCAAATCACATTACCATCGCGGTCACGCTTGACGAGCGCCTCGTCGACCTCTGCCTTGTTCATCCAGTAACGCGGAGTCACGGTGTAATCAGGGTTGGCTTTTTCCTGCTCGGTTACATCTCGGCTATCGCCCTCGACGGTGTAAGTGGCCCAGCGGTGGTCGAACTGATGGATTAGCTTGGCTTCATAGAGCGGCAAGCTATCGTCTGTCGGCTGATCGAGGAACAAGTGGCTGTCGGCCGACATGTGCATCATGGCCATAAATGAGATGCCCCAAGGGTTGCCAGCGGGGTTGCCTTCTTCAATCAATACTGGCGCGGCGCGGTACAGTTTTTTGGTCAGTTCGGCATCGCGTGCGCTGCGGAACACAGGGCAGGTGAGCGTGTTGGGATTGATCAGGCGGAATTCGTCTGGCGTTAAGGTGAAACGGCGGCGCGAGTCAGCCAGTTGGCTGACTTGGCTGGCAAAGCAGACAAATTCGGCAGCCTGAGCTTGGCCAAGGGTGAGCAGGCAGAACTTGTAACTGCGATGCACCGACGGGAATACCGCTTCACGGTTTTCGATGTCGAACAAGCTGATAAGTCGACCTTTTTGGGTGATCTCGCCAAAAAAGGCTTTGGTGCTGTCGTCGGTGGCGATACCGGTGGGCACAATAAATCCCGCACGACCGCTGGTTTGGGTAATCTGGCTAATGGTTTCAGCAAACAGCGCATAGGTGTTCACATCACCCACACCAGTTAGCGGGTAACGCCCGCCATCTGGCCCGTTAACATGGGCAAATACGCTGGCTGCCTCCGCCGTGCGGCGGGTGTTGATGAATTCTGCATAGAGCCGCTGTTCGGCTTCGCATTCGTGCGGTGCATGTTCCAACTGTGGAAACAGATGCTTGGCCAGCATGCCTTCAGCCAGCCACTGAATACGTTGACTGCGTTCGGCTTTGTTCTTGGCCTCTGCCACATCGCGGTGACGCGTGGCGAAGAACTCTTCTTCTTGCAGCTTGATCCGCTCCCACGGCGGGTTCCCCAGCACGCAATCAAAACCGCCGCTGGCGAACACTTGGGGGAAGGCCAGAGGCCAGTGCAGCACGTGTGCATCAGCACAGGCCGTTTGCGCGGCAGCCAATGCCCCTTGTTGTTCGGTGGGCAAGGAATCACCCAACAAGGTGAGGTAGAGCGTGCCGCTGGTGGGGATACCGCCCTCACCCCCAGCCCCTCTCCCCAAGGGCGAGGGGAGTTTTTTAGGCAGCAGATAGGCACCCACCAGCAGATCAGCCGCATGCGCCAGGCGGCTGGTTTTGGCCTGTTCCAGAAACGCGCGATAGGCAGCTTCCTTAGCGGCGATCTCCTGAGTGCTGTTTTCTGGCAAGGCTTCCAATGCCTGCAAAGGCTTCAGTCCACTGTCCTGACTGCTGACCACATCCAGTTGACCGAAAGCGCGGGCTTTGCGCTTTTTCTCCAGATCTTTCAGCGCGGCAGCGTTGGCCTTGACAAGGCGCTTGCAAACCTCCTTGTCATCACCGGAAAGCGCTTTAAAAGCATCTTTGGCAATGCCCAATTCCAGCGCCTTAAGGTCAGTCAGCCCCAATAGCGCATCGCCCACTTGCAAGTGGTGATCGAGGAAACCCAGCGGCCGGTCTTCTGCAAAACCCTCCAGCCACAGTGCGGTACGGGCCAGCTCGATAGCCATGGGGTTGCGGTCCACGCCAAAAATGCAGCGGCTCACCACTTCACGCAGGGCATGACGGAAATCCTGTTCGGTCTGCTCGCCATCGATTGCACGCAGTTGCGCAAGCCTTTCAGCAAGACGGCGCGCGGCGGCCAACAGGAAGTGACCGCTGCCGCACGCGGGGTCGATCACACGGATAGCCAGCAGTGCATCAACCGGGGATTCAGGCTGCGCGGCGATGCGTTGCTCGATAACAGGGTCAAGCGCAGACTTGATCAGTTCCTGCACCAGCGCATCGGGCGTGTAGTAACTGCCGCTCAGTTTGCGGGCGTTGCCGGCGGTGCTGCCCTCACTGGTCAATCCGACAAAGCCAAACTTGCGGGCAGGGAGATCAATTTCCGGCACCAACTCCAGCAGGCTTTCGTACACACTGCCCAGCTCTTCCGGGCCCATATTGCGATAGTCCACAGGAGCCAATATGCCCTTGTGGCTGGCCCAGCGCAGGTTTTGCATGGCGGCCAGCAGGTGTGCGTTATCGAGACTTGCAGCATCCAGCGCCGGGCATTGGCTGGTAGCAAACAAACCACCCAGCGCGGGCAAGGCCAGGCGCGGTTCACCCTCGCTCAAGCCTTTGAAAACGATACGCAGCGCTTGCCAGTGGTCATCAAAACGGTTGCGGGCGCGGCGTTTCAGGCACAGCTCGCGCAGGCGGGCCAGGGCGTAGCCTTCGGTATAAGCGCGGCGCGCGGCTTGGGCGGCCTTGCTGTCGTCTTTGGGATGCAGCAGACCGCGTTCTTCAACGCTGAACACAAAGATCAGGCGATAGATGAGCCGTAGCAACTGCTGAAAATAGGCGTCCTTGCTCAGTTCGCCAGTGTGCAACGCGCTGCGCAAAGCATCGTTGGCCGGGTGCTGAATAAAGCCCTCACCCAGAATCAGCAAGGCATCGGTCACGCCCAGGCGCAGGCCATCCCGTACCCGAGTGCCTTCCTCCTGGCCCGCTGCGCGCCATTTCTCCCAGATGCATTCCGTGGGTTTACCAGCAGAACTCGCAACCGAACGGCTGGCGTGCAGCACGCGCCAGACGTTGGCGAACTCGGCATAACGCTGACCACCCAGTAGATCGGCCAGGTCAATTTCCAGAAAGCTCGGGCGGGTCAGCGTGGCAGCATCGCGCACCAGGCGCAGGGTTTTGCCATTGCAGGCCATGCCCCACAGGTGATCGGGGCTGGCGTTGAGCAATTCCTGCATCAGCATGAACGCGGACTTTTTGCGCGCGCCTGATCCTGCTATGGCAAAGCACGGATCGGGTTCATGCACAGCCAGCCTGTGGGGAGCCACCACCACCGGCACGCTACCGGCCAGCAGGCTGACCGGATAGTGACGTTCGCCGAGCGTGATGCCGGAACAGGTTTGCAAATGGGTGTAGCCGAATACATCGCGCAGCAGTTCCTGCACGAATCTGTTTGTGAGCGCAGCGGCATCGACATCGGCGCGTTCGAGTTGGGCAGCAAAGTGCTTCCACTGCGCGCAGGCGATCTGGAAGGCGCGGCTGTAGTCGTCCTTGAGCTTCAGTCCCCTGGGCGTGCCGTAGTCGGCTTCGGTTTGCCATTGCGCGCTGCCGAGTGCGGCTTTTTCCAGTTGATCCGGCAGAAACAGACCGCCTTCAAGCGTAAGGGTGGGCAGCTTGAGCACAGCTTGGGTTTTGCGGAGTTTCTTCATGTTGTTATCCCTGGTGGCCGCCCGTTACAGCATATCGGGCAGCAGCACATACACGCCCATCACGTCCACAGGCAGACAGGCGCTCACGCTGTATTGACCGACATCGCGAGCTGCTTCGCGCACACGCTGGTGATCGACCAGTAGCGTTTTGGCACGCTGCTGGGCAAGCGTCTGCAGTTGCTGCGGATGAGCGTTGAGAAATTCAAGCGCGGTGCGAATTTCGCGCTGCACGGTCTCGATCGGCAGGTTGCCGCTGGGCGTGCACTCCAACAGTTGCGCCACGTCCTCGCCCTGCAACCAGTGCGGATGGCTGCGACCAACTACCGCCAGGGCCACGGTTTCCTCAGCCATCATCTGGAAGGGCTGGCGACGGCGCACATAGCCCAATTGATGGCGCAGGCGCAGCAGGTAAACGGTAGTGACCACCTCGACCGCATCAGTGAGGGTGGCAGCGCAGCGCGCGGCCAGACTTTGATTTCCTACTGCCGCGCCTTGACCATCGGTGGCCAGGCTGGTTTCCAACAGATGTTCCGCCAGCACACTGACCAGCGGGTGGCTGCGGTGCAGTTCGTTGAAGTTCAGCAGCAGCGGCTTGCTGATGCCTTCATCGGCCAGACGCTGGCGCAGTGCTTCGGGCAAATGCTGCGGCAAAAAGCGGAAATGCTGCTTACGGGTGGGTTCCAGTGGGGCATTGAGGCGGATGCAGGCGCTTTGCACAAAGCGAAGCACATCGGCTTGGGTGCCGAGTGCTTCTTGCTGCTTTTGCCACTCGGGCAGCACTTCATCCGGGCGAATACGGCGCTGGGCAAATACGGTGCGGTTGGCTTTGGCTTTTTCCAGTGCGTCCTGCCACTGGGCCTGCAGCGGCGCAAGGATGCGTTCGGCTTCGCCAAAATCGAAACTGCCTTGAACTGGGTGACGGCTGTCGCTGCG
The DNA here is from genome assembly GCA_003989075.1 of Candidatus Competibacteraceae bacterium. GTDB lineage: Bacteria > Pseudomonadota > Gammaproteobacteria > Competibacterales > Competibacteraceae > RXIX01. Next base: position 11,355 of record RXIX01000052.1, read on the forward strand.
CTTCATCAGTGCGGCTTTCACCAGTGCCTGATGGATGCGGGCCTCGTCTTCCGGCATCGGCACCAATACCCCCAGTTCTTTCTGGATGGTTTCGCCCTTGCGCAGAATGACGTTCAGCACAAAGCCATCGACGGGGTTGTCCTGCCCGTACAGCATGGTGCAGCGCACATCCGCAGCCTGCTGACCGAAGCGATCAACGCGGCCTTCGCGCTGCTCGTGGCGAGTGGGGTTCCAGGCCAGATCGTAATGAACCACTGCCGTGAACAGGTGCTGCAGGTTGATACCTTCTGAAAGGCAATCGGTGGCCACCAGAATGCGCGGCTCACCGTCCTCCATCGCTTCGACGCGCTCACGCCGTTCTTCCGGCGTGTATTCGCCAGTGATGGATTCGATGGTGGCTTTCGGAAAGGCTTGGCGCAGGTGTTCGGCCACATAGTGGGCGGTGGCGATGTAGCGGCAAAACACCACGGGGTGGTAGCCGTCTTTCAGCAAAGTATCGACATGCTGAATAAGTGCCGCCAATTTTGGATCACCGGCTTTGCCGGAAAGCCGTTCCGCTTCCTGGATCAAGCCCTGCAGGCGGCTGGCCTCTTCCAGTTGCGCCGGCGGTTCCAGGTCGTTGCTGTCGAGATCATCGGCTTCGCCATCGTGCAATCGTTCGTCGGCCAGCAGCTCATCCGTCTCAAGGCTACCTTCCAGCCGTGTGCTGAGCGCCTTGACCGCGGCGGCAGGTGAAGAGGCGACGCAACGCAACAAAGCAAGCGTGGCGTACCAGATCAGGCGGCCACGGCCTGCGCCTTGCTGCTCGATGGTTTCGGCCAATTCGCGGCAATAGTCCTGCACCGAATCAAAGAAGGCGCCCCAGTCTCCGCTCAGTTGGTAGGTCACCTCGGTTTTCATACGACGCGGAAAACCCCGGCCATCACCGGTTTCCGCCTGCCATTCGGCAATGTCCTTTCGGCGGCGCTGCACAAAATGCCGTGCAAGTTCCTGTCGCAACGGGTCGCTGGCTGACGTTCTGTTTTGCAGCGCTACAAAGCGGGGATCGAGCAGGGATAACAGCTTGTAAAACGCGGCCTCATCGCCTGAGTGCGGCGTGGCAGTGAGCAGAATCAGGTGGCGCTCCGCGTCTTTCACCAAGCGCTGCAACAGTTCAAAGCGCAATTGCTTGCCCGCACCACTACTGGCGCAAGTGTGCGCTTCGTCAACAATCACGCATTCCGGCGCAATCGCCAGGAAGTGTTCGCGATGGCGTTCGCTCTTGATGTAATCAAGGCTCACTACCACGACTGGATAGTGATCAAACAGACTGATGCCATGGGGAATATCACGCTCGATACGCGCCGCCGATGCCGAGGTCAGCGCAACCGCTTGCAAGTTAAAGCGGGTTTCCAGTTCGCTTTGCCATTGTTCAACCAAGTGCGGCGGGCACAGCACGGCGAGGCGAGCGATCTCGCCACGGTCCATCAGCTCACGGGCGATCAGTCCAGCTTCGATGGTTTTCCCGATACCCACATCGTCAGCAATCAGAAGGCGCACGGTGGTCAGGCGCAGCGCCATCAACAAAGGCACCAGCTGGTAACCGCGCGGTTCGACCGCGATATTGCCAAACGAACGGAATGGGCCACCGCCCGCACGCAGCTTAAGGCGCAGGGCGTCGCGCAGCAGCAACGCTGCCGCATGATTGCCGGCCTGCTCAGGTTGTGGCCAGGGAAAAGTGGCAGGCTCAACCGGTTGCAGTTCAAGCTCAGGGATCAGGGCAATGGTGTCATCGTCCGCGCCGCCGAGTGGGCGCAGGCGCAGCCAGTCCCGCCGGGATTCGCTTTGCACGACCCATTCGCGCCCACGGGCACGTACCAGGTTGCCGGGCATGAAATCATGTTCAAGCGGGGTCATTGTTTTTTCTCATCGTTGCCGAATACATCGGAATGAGCAGCGAACAGTGCTTGCCACTGCGATGGGTCGGAAAAGTTCAGCACTTGCCAGCCTTTATCTGTCAGCAAGGCAGTAGTCTCCGCGTCAATGTCGTCAAGAAATACCAGAGTGCGGGCCGCCTTGTACTGAGCTGCGGCTATGGCAGCACCTTGATTAACGGGTAACTGTGTGGCATCGGGGTGGCGCAAGCCTGCTTTTGCCAACGCATCCAGCCAGTGCTGGAGACGATCAGTGTTCGGCTTATCCTCAGGTTCAGGCGGTGGCGCCTGCTTCGGTTTCACTTCAGCATTGGCCAGCGCCACCAAAACCTTGAGTACATCGGCATTGCGACGGTTGATGTGGTCATGGTCGGGCTGATTGAAGTAGGACAGCAGGCATTGATAACAGCCCGCTTCACAGATCCGGTTGCCCAGCGCAGTGGTCTGCTCCAGTGCAGGCAATTCTTCGAGTTTCCACGCCCCCTGCGGTGCATTATGGTGAAGCAGCTTGAGTGCATTGCCAGCGACCTGCGCCAGGCTGGCTGGATCGCTGGCAATACGGGTAAGCACTCCCGCGCCGCCTTCTGCCGCTTCGTAGAACATCAAGGCGCGGCGTTCATCAGCTTTGGGCAACGGTTCAGCAACGAGCTCAGATTCTTCAATCTGGAAAGTCATCTCAATGCCACGCTTGAGCGCAGCCTGCAAGGTCGCCATGGCTTCCATCGACAGCGCATGAGCCGGTGTAAGTATCAGCAGGTTGCGGTGATCTTCGACAAAGGGAACGATGCGATGATTGGGTACCTTGTCGAGCAGGGCTTCGTCCTTGCTGTCGTCATTGTTGGCCGTCGGATCGTCCTGTTTACTCCACATGCCGGTAATCGGGTTGATGTAAAAACCCAACTGTTCTTTGTCTTTGCGTCTGCGCCAGCCACGGTTGATGCGCCATAAACGGGCTGCTGGCGCATAGGTCAACTCGGCCAAAACGTCTTCGCCATGCCGAACTTCAGCTTTGCGCTGAGCTATGATGCCGTCTGGCCCCGGCAGGAATCGGTAAGTGGTTTGTAACTCAAAGCCTTGGCGCTGACGATCTTCGTCATTGATGGAGATTCGCTCGACAGCGACCGTTTCCACGGTCTCAATGCGATACAGCTTGTGCACCCAATCGTGCTCAGTCAGCAGGGCATCGCAGTTTTCACAGCGATTGAACAAGGGTTGCGCGCCGCCCGCTTCGCCTAAATGGCCGTAGCCGCACTGACTGCAAACCAGCGAGGAAATAGTGGCGAGCTGGCTGTTGCCGGAAATGTGGTCAGCCGAACCCACATTAAGCTTGGCGCGCACCACGCGGTACATACGACCCTGGTGATAGATCAGACTGCGCGGGCCGAATTCGGAGAGGGCCAGGAAGCGGGGACGACTGACCATGCTGCCCTCATCGTCCTTGCCATTGGCAGTGGCTCCGCGTGCCGGAATCCAGGCCATCAAGGGCAGCCGCGGGAAGTTGTAGCCCGGCAAAAAACCCTGACTGGCCAGGTAACGGTAGGTGTAGAAATCGTTGTTTTGGCTATTACCCGTTTTCAGCAGTACGGCATATTGCCGAGCCGCATCGCCATAACGACGCTGGGCATTCTGGCGCTCACTGTGCGATGCCGTATGGCTTTTGACGATCTGGTCGGCCATGTTCATTTGCGTGCGCGTGGCATCGAACAAGACGCGCCAACGTTCGAGAGCATCTGAGAATGCCTGAGGCGCATGCTCAATCACTTTCTGCACATAATCGGCAGAAAACCAATCGTTCCCTGCCAGTTCCTGCTGCAATTGTGCAATGACGCGCGCTGCACTGGCCTGGGCTCGCTGTGTGGTTGCTGGATCATGCAGTGCATCGTGGTAGGACTTGATCAGCGGCTTGCCCGGTTGGTCAAGGTCCAGCATGGGGGCGATGCTGAAATCGAGTGCGATATGGGCATTTGCCAGCCAGACGGCCTGTAAATGGCTCTCCACCAGATCGCGATTGGCTAGATCGAGCGTGGGCGCGCGGACAATGCCATGCACCATTTCGTTGGCGTGATGGAAGAACCACTGGTCGTGCGGGCTTAACGAAGCGCAATAGGTAATCACCAATGCCTGTTGGCCAGAACGACCCGCGCGACCACTGCGCTGGGCGTAATTGGCGGGTGTGGGTGGGACATTGCGCAGGTACACGGTATTCAGTGCAGAGATATCAACGCCCAGCTCCATGGTGGGTGAGCAGAACATGACAGGCAGCCGCTCCAGCGGTGCCTCGTGTGCGGGGTTATCAGCCCAGTCCTTGCGGTCCTTGTCGGTGTAGCGGAAACGTTGTTCAAGCAACTGCCGCCTTCCTGCATCAACCTGGGCAGTGTGTTCTTGCGCTTCAAAGTCGAAGAGTGGATGACTTCGCTGGCGCAATAGCTCGGCAATGTTCAGATAGAGCGCACGGAAGAATTGATTGGCGCGGGTGTCTGCCTCTTTGGGAGATGAATCTGGTAAACGCCACTCTAATTTACTTGCAAACAAACGCCAGCCAACCACTTTTTGATCAATTGAATGTTGCTGTACATATCCGAAAGGATCAGCCGCCAGAAGCAATGCCTCAATGAACTCAACCCACTCGGAGTCTTTCCAGCTTGATATTTGCCCGGCGAAGGCCGTTTCTTTCCAGAAAGAGGCTGTTTTGATGCTGCGCAGCAAGCGCGAGCGAGGCCCGCCTGTGACCAGATCTGTTCTTGGTTTTCCTCTGTATTGTGGACGTTTGCCAAGAATTAGATATTTAGCGGTTTCCAATAGCTCGTCAGGCGCGACGGCCCAGCGTTCATTCAGGTAAGTGAAGGCGCTGGTTCGGGCCTTGTCTTGTTCAACGGGATCGAGATAGCGCGTTTCAAGGCAAAGCCCTCGACGCATAGTGTCAAATACGATTCGATACAGTGAGACTCGATTCACTGGGTTTAATTGCGACAGTACGAGATTCTTTGCAAATTTGTTGGGATCAGAGCAGAACTCATCCAGATCGAGATAATCAATCTTCAGTAAACCTAATTGATCCAGATTCGGATTGTTGAAGCGCCAACCCCGTCGAAGATCACGTAGCAAGCGATAGCCGAGGACGTAGCGCAAAGTGATTTGCGCTTTTTGTCGATCCGAACCCAGAATTTTGGGTTTACGCAGGTATTCGACCAACGTTGTTTCGTCCAACCGCTCAAAGCCGAGCGCCTTAAAAACGGCATCAGACAACTGCTCTTCACTCAACGATCCTTTGCTGTTTTGCAAAGCACCAATGAGACCTGCACGTAAAGTCAATAAAAAAACGAAGTCATTGAAGTGCCCGGCCTGTAGCGCAGCATCCTGACGGTTGTCGGTAAAGCCAAGCAGCTTGCGCGGGTCAGGCTGGCCGCTGGTTGGCTCCGTATCGTCGAAGAGTTGGCGTAGTGCGGTCAGGGTCAGAATCGTGGTGGCAGAGGATCGCCCCTCGCCAGAAAGGCTGGCCAGGCGGTTAATGTCCTTACCGTGCGCTTCATGCAATTGACCGCAACTCAGACAGAAGCGAAATTTTCCGGGGATGTACCAGAACGATTCGCCATGCCCCTCGTTGCCTTGCACGTCGACACTGACGCTGTAGGGCACGGCCTTTTTGTAATTCTGTTTGATCTTGGGTTGATCGCGACTTAGATCCAGCCAAGTTTCTGGTAAATCTTCAATGTCGCCGCGATAGGATAGATTTGAGATCAAGGGGCATAGAAATCCGTAATGAACGTCTTCGTTATCTTCTGCCGTAATGTCATCAATTTCGCGCGGAGTATATGTTGTCGGAGCCCGCTTTGACTGCCAAACCGGCAAATACTCTTGTCCACAGTCCCGGCAAAAATGCACCGGATAGAGCTGAGCGCCTTCATCCTGGCGACCCGGTGCGAAACGCTGAGCATCCAGAGTGATATGACGAACACCTTGCGCTTCAAGCGTGGCGAGCACCTTGCCGGGACCGCTGATGAATTGGTGTAACTTGAACGCAAATGGCGGCCGCCCTTGCGGTGTTCTGATTTCATGTGCAGCCACCAGAAACTGCTGCAGTGCCAGTCGCGCTGCATCAATTTCGCAACCAGCGTCCTGGGCCAGTTTTTCACTGGCGGCCTGGAGGGGCATTGGCTTTGCACGGCGCGGCGGCTCGTTATCTGGCAGTTCAATACCGAGATTCAATTCAACCCAGATCGACAGTGGATCAACCCGAAACGCATCAAAATCTGCCCAAGCGAATTGAATACGCGCCACCGCATCAGCCAAATCCGCCTTTACTGCAGCGACATCTTGCAGCGGATCAGTCACGCGCTCAAGCGTTTCGCCAATGATGTCTTGCTCACTGATGTTTGCACCAAACAGCTTGCTGGCTACATCAGCTACGGTTTTGTTTCGATCTGCCAAGCTTCCTGTGCTCGACATGGTGGCCGATGTTCCGATACAGACGAGATCGTTGGCCTGCAGACGTTCTCGCAGCCGACGCACCAGCAATGCCACGTCCGCACCTTGACGGCCACGGTAGGTGTGCAGCTCGTCGAGAATCAGGAATTCCAGACCGTGGCAATGATCCACTACGCGCCGATCCACCTCGTCAAAGCGGGTCAGGATCAGTTCCAGCATCATGAAGTTTGTAAGCAGGATGTCAGGCGGCTTGTCTGCTATTACGTCACGTTCTGTCTTTGATTCCTGTCCGGTATACCGCGCTACCGTAAATGGCTGTTGCCCAGGCGGATAGCCATAAAGGAATTTATCAAGCTCTTCCAGTTGACTGTTCGCTAGGGCATTCATCGGGTAGATGACGATGGCGCGGGTTCGTGCGGTTTTATCCTGGTCTTTTGCCTTCAAAATCCGATCAATGATTGGAATAAAGAAGGACAGTGATTTGCCAGAGCCAGTACCCGTTGTAACAACATAACTCTGCTTTCCCTGCCCCTTGGCCAGTGCTTGCATCTGATGTGCATAGAGATGCAGCGGCTGAGGATGCCCTTCAGCTTTACCCACTTGAAAGAGATCTGTACAGGCGCTGTGCAGAACCCCCTCAGCAACTAGCTGCGGCACCGTCCCCTTGCGTTGATAGTTTGGGTTGATTTGGATGAGGGGTTCTGGCCAATAGCGCCCATCAGCGTATTGCCGATCCACTTCATCCCTGATGTCTGGCGCAGCAATCTGGGAAAAACTTCGTGAAAACGAGCTGTACTCACTGATGAGCTGATCACGGAAGCCAAATACGTTGTTCATGGGCAGTCGTTAAAATTTGAATGTTCCAGACTGACAGGGTCAACGTGCTGTACGGCAAGGCATGACTACGAAATGACCCGGTGCACGACAAGCCCCGCCCTTACTTCGACTTTGCTCAGTACAAGTCAGGGCGGGGCAGGGGCAGGATAGCGCGGACGGCGTAGCCGTCCTATCATGCAGATACCAGCAACAACCGCGCTGGCCTACGGCAGGGCATGTTGGACGTGATGTCTGTAGAGACACGAGCAGCGGTTGCAGACTCGGCGCACTTGGCTGGCAGGCCGCCATGCCACGCCTGAGCACAGGAGGAATCCGCTCAGCGCCGGGCAGGGTATGGCTTGACAGGTACGCCCGATGTTTGGATAATCCACAGCTCTTGATTTTTTGTGTTTTTGCTGCCGTTTTTGGCTACGTAGCTCAGCTGGTTAGAGCACGGCACTCATAATGCCGGGGTCGGTGGTTCAAGTCCACCCGTAGCCACCATCAGCTTTCCATACAGACAAGCGCTACGTCATTGATCAGTAAGATATAAAATACGAAACCCGGTGCTGAGCCGGGTTTTTTGTTGCCATCGGCATGCGCCTTACCCTAAGGTGCGGCAAGGATATCACTGCGATAGGAAGCGGATTCGATCCACTCCTCGTCTTCGTTCAGGCTCGCCGGCGCCAGCAGGGCTGGACCCACCAGCATCGCAACGCTGGCCAACAAAATCAGTACGGTTTCCATAACTAACAGCTCCACAATCAAAATTTCGTGGGCTGCAGTTTAACGACTCTTCTCTGAACCGTTGTTGAACGAAGTTCAGAATTCACCACCAGCGAACCATGCGCGGGTCGCGCGCCAGCCCTCACACATGCTCGTGCAACCCACATTCGCGCTTCAGGCCGAAGAAGCGGGTTTCCTCCTCGCTCATGCCATCCACCAGCCGCCGGGTGGTGTGGACATCGCCAATCGACACATAGCCCTGATGCCACAACGGGTGGTAGGGCAGGCTGTGTTGGCTGAGATA
>RXIX01000053.1 GCA_003989075.1 Candidatus Competibacteraceae bacterium
GCCTTGATCACCGCCATCGGGTTAGGAGCGAATCGTCCGCAGGACGCCGTCTATCCCACATCGGAAGGACCATCCGCGATCAGTTCGTATACCGGCGAGAAAAACTACGTGATGCACTTCAACAAAGGCGAACTGCCGCCCGTGAACGGGTTTTGGTCGCTCACGATGTACGACAAGGACTACTTCTTCGTGCCCAACCCGCTCGACCGTTACAGCATCAGCCCCCGGCAGAACCTCAAGGCCAATGCCGATGGTTCGGTAGACCTCTACATCCAGAACGAAAACCCCGGCCCCGACAAGGAATCGAACTGGCTCCCGGCTCCGAAGGACAAGTTCATCCTTATGATGCGGCTCTATTGGCCGAAGGAGAAAGATCCCTCAATCCTTGACGGCTCATGGAAAATTCCGCGAGTCAGGACTGTGGAGTAACACGAACCGTACGGGCCGTTCCGGGATGACCGGAACGGCCCGCGAATTCAAAACCGAATCATTGGTTCGATGTCGGTTCCGAAGGGGGATACATGATTCGAAAAAAACGATTGCAAGCCGGACTGTGGGCAGCGGTCGCCGGCGCTGGCGTTCTAGCTTCAACTGGCGTGGCCTCGGGCGCCGGCGTGGACATGTACGACGGGCAGTGGCATTACAGCCTCACGCCGTATGCCTGGTTCCCGAATATCAAGCAGACGACCCATTTGACTACGCCACTGGGCGGCGGCAGGACCGTCGATGTCGAGGTCAAGCCGGACAGCTACCTGAGCAACCTGGATTTTGCCCTGATGGGGACCTTTGAAGCGCGCAAGGGCGACTGGGCCTTGGCGATGGACCTGATTTACAACGACTTTGGTGACCAGGAAGGCAGGATCAAGACCGTGCGGGGGCCGGGGGGCAACGAGCCGTTGCCAATCGACGTGAACCTGAATGTGGGTATCCAGGTGCTGATTTGGACCGGTATCGGCAGCTACACTGTGGCGCGAGATGCCGCCGGGACGCTGGACCTGTTCGGTGGCGTTCGCTATCTGGGTCTGGAAACCTCGACGGATCTCAGCTTCTCCGGGCCGGACGGCGTGCTCGGACGTTCGGGCAGCACCTCCGACCGGGTCAACGTCTGGGACGGGATCGTCGGCGTGCGCGGCGCGGTGGAACTCGGCGCCGGCGGCGACTGGTTCCTGCCCTATTACCTCGACATCGGCGCCGGCAACTACTCCAACTGGACCTGGCAGGGCTGGGCCGGGCTCGGCTACCGCTTCGACTGGGGCGATGTCGTGCTGGTGTACCGCAACCTCGCCTACTCGACGAGCGGCGATGAGATCGTCGAAGACATGCGCATGGCCGGTCCCGCGCTGGGCGCAACCTTCCGCTGGTAGAGGAGCACACAAGCCATGCGCCGCGCGCTGCTGACCCTTCATGCCCTGGCGATCATCCTGTTCCTGCTCCAGGGCTGCGCCTCACTTGACCGCCTGAACGCGGTGCCGCGCCAGGACACGATCCGGGCGGAGATTCCCGGTATCCCCAACGCCCGCTTCTGGGTGGATGCCGACCTGACGCCTATGGTCCAGGAGATGCACGTGGCCATCGAACGTGAACAGGCCACCTGGATCCAGGACAAGCAGAAGGCTCCGTTGCCGCCGGCGAATTTTCTCACCGTCTCTGGTGGCGGCGATGATGGCGCGTTCGGCGCCGGGCTGCTGGTCGGCTGGACGCAAACCGGTACGCGTCCCAGTTTCAAACTGGTGACCGGGGTCAGCACCGGCGCGCTGATCGCCCCCTTTGCCTTCCTCGGCTCCGAGTATGACGAGACCCTGCGCGCGGTCTACACCCAGGTCTCACCCAATAGCATCGCTGTTCCGCGCAGCCTGCTGGCCGCGCTGACCAGCGATGCACTCGCCGACAACCAGCCGCTATTTGCGCTAATTAGCCAGTATTTCACCCCGGAACTGCTGGCGCGGATCGCCGGGGAATATCGCAAGGGACGCCTGCTGCTGATTGGCACTACCAACCTCGACGCGCGCCGCCCGGTGGTCTGGAACATGGGCGCCATTGCCGCGGCCGCCCAGAACAATCCGCAGGCCGTGGACCTGTTTCGTCATATCCTGCTGGCCTCGGCGGCCATTCCCGGCGAATTCCCGCCGGTGATGTTCAACGTTGAGGTAGACGGCAAGCCCTACCAGGAAATGCATGTCGACGGTGGCGCCATGCGACAACTGTTTCTATACCCGATGAACCTAAGCGATACCGCGCGACAGGAGCATATCACCCTGTTCGTCAAGCGGCAGCGCAACGCCTACATCATCCGCAATGCCCGACTGGACCCGGACTGGGCCTCGGTAGAACGCAGTACGCTGAATATTGCCGGGCGCGCCATTTCGTCGCTGATTCAAACCCAGGGCATCGGCGATCTGTACCGCTTATATCTGGAAGCACTAAAGGATGGCCTTGACTTCAACCTCGCCTACATCGGCGCCGACTTCAACGCCGAGCACAAGGAGAATTTCGATACGACGTATATGCGCGCATTGTTTGATTATGGCTATCAACTGGGGCGCAAGGGCTATCCCTGGCAAAAAGCACCGCCCGAATTAGGTACGGCCCCGGCAATATCCACCGCAGCCGCCAGGCTCCGATAAGCTTTGCATCCCGATGCCGTTAGAGCAAAAACCGGGGCTGTCCGGGTGCCAATCACCAGACGCTCCTGCCAAGCAGCCTCGTTCTCGCAAGGACTCCCCTCAACCGCGCGCACCGATCGCGCTGCAATAGTCAAAAATTACCGGATCAATGTTAACTTCATTCATGCAGCAACACCTGCAGGCGATTGTGACCGTACTTTCCCTGGTAAACCCACTGATGTGTGGCGCCCTGTTCGCGCGCATCGAAAGCACGCAATCGCGCAAAGCCCAGATCCGCGACTCGATCAAAGTCGTCCTGGCGGTACTGAGCATTCTCGTACTGGCTGCCCTTTTTGGCACCCGGATTCTGCATCTTTTTGGCATATCCTTGGATGCCTTTGCCGTAGCGGGTGGCGGTGTATTATCCTGGATCGGCTTCTCCATGCTGAGCGGCCAATCCACCATGGACAGCAGCACGATGCATCAAGATGCGGTGAATGAGCAACACTCATTAACACCGGTAATTCTGTTTGCTGCCAGTCCGGGCACGATTACCGGCGTCATTACACTGGCTACCGCCCAGCATTCTCCCGAATTGCCGATCACCGCACTGGTTGCGATTTCTGTCGCGGTCGCAGTGATGTGGATGGCCATTCTACTCGTTACCAGCGTGGACAAGACATCCACAAATAGCGGGGGCTTTTTTCGGGATACCGTCAGCCGATTCATGGGGCTGATTGTGATTGCCATGGGCATTCAGTTTGCCCTTTCTGGCATACGCGCCTTCATGATCACGAATCCCACCTGACACGCATCGGCTTCACTCTTTTACACTAAACCTCTGTTTATCGACCAAGAGAGTTTATCGACAATGATGAATCCAGCCCGGCGAACAATGCAAGGCGCCATGTTCGTAGCGGCACTGCTGGCGGCCACTCCAGCGTTCGCTGCACTGAGTGCTGAAGAACTCGCGAAGCTAGCGCAGAACCCGGTGGGCAATTTAATCAGCCTGCCGTTTCAGAACAACACCAATCTCAATTTCGGACCGGAGAAAGGCACGCAGAACGTGCTCAACATCCAGCCGGTGATTCCGATTTCGGTGAATGACGACTGGAACATCATCACCCGCACGATCATGCCGATAATTTCCATGCCATCGCTCTATCCCGGCGATGACCGCACCCATGGCATTGGCGATATTCAATTCACGGCATTCCTGTCACCGGCTCATCCCGGTGCATGGATCTGGGGCCTTGGCGCGATTGCTCAATTGCCGACAAACAGCAACGCGGAATTGGGCAATGATAATTGGGGACTGGGACCATCATTCGTGGTTCTGCACCTTGATCATGGCGATCCCTGGGTCTACGGAGTACTGGTCAATAATGTCTGGTCACTCACCAGCAATCAGCAGGGCGGTTCCTACAATAACGGCCTGATTCAGCCCTTCGTCAATTACAACTTCGAGGGCGGCTTCTATCTCACCAGCTCACCAATTCTCACCGTCGACCGGAAAGCCGACAGCGACACACGGACAGTGTCGCTGGATAGCGCAACATCGACAAGAGAATCCACCTGGGGAAACTGCTCGTGAATACCCGGTTATCCGCCGACCATAACGCAGTCATACTGGGTGACGACGCCGATTGGCAAATTCGCGCGCAAGTGCAGTTGATGTTTCCCAAATAGCAATCCCACACACTGGAGCAGCAGGGCATGACTCAAGCGATTCTTCGCCACACAATTCTCGCGGCGGCGCTCACCGGCAGCGTCGTTGCTGCTCAAGCGGCAACTCCCGCCCCGAGCGATGACTGGCAGTACGCGCTGGATATTTACGGCTGGTTTCCCACCATCGGCGGCTCCCTGAAATACCCGCTACCCTCGGGAATCGTCGCTGAGGTGGACGCCGGTCCCGACGATTATCTCCAGGATCTCCAGTTCGCGTTCATGGGCTCGTTCCTGGCCCGCAAGGGCGACTGGTCGATCCTGGCCGACCTGATCTATCTGGATCTGTCCGGGCAAACCGGCAAGGCGACCGTACCGCGCCTGCCGGACGGAAGTGGCCTTGATCTCAATGCCGATAACAGCATCAAGGGTACGCTGTTCCAGGTGGCCGGCGCCTACACCGTAGCGCGCAGCGAAAACGCCAACCTCGACGTACTGCTTGGACTGCGCTACGCCGGCTTCGACACCGATACCGACCTGAGCATCGAAGGCCCGTTACCTGCTCCCCTGCTGACAGCGCATCTGTCCGATTCCGTCAATCTGGTGGATGGCATCATTGGCGTTAAGGGGCAGGTGGCATGGGGTGGAAACTGGTTTTCGCCCTACTACCTCGACATCGGCACAGGCGATACCGAGTTCACCTGGCAGGCGCTGGCTGGCGTGGGCTACCGCTGGGACTGGGGTGACCTGATCCTGGCCTACCGCTATCTCAGCTATGACATGGGCAGCGACAAGCTCCTGCAGGACACTGATTTCAGTGGCCCCGCGCTCGGGGTAACGTTCCGCTTTTAGCAGTCCACCATCTGCACAGGGACCACAATCAAGGCTCATCCGCAAGCGAACGGGCACATCCGCCATGCCGCCATCCGCCTTCCTGAAAGCATCCCTTGCCACGGCGAACCGGATCGGTACAGATTTGTGGAACGCCGCCACCGCGCTGAGAACAGCCCATGCCTTCGCACCAATCTGATGAATCCCGTACCTCCGGATGACCTGTCGTTGCCTTGCTCCTGGCTCCTGGATTCCATTATCAAGGCCACGGCTTTTCTCACCCTAGCTCTTGCGGTCGGCGCAGCGGACGCACCGGCCCAGGAGATCGAACCGCGCGCATTCTCGAACATCCCCATCGGCGTCGAGTTTCTGATAGCCGGCTACGGCTACGCTGAAGGCGGTTTAGTCACCGATCCGACGCTGCCGCTCAGGAATGCCAACCTGCGTACCCATACCACCGTTTTCGCGTACGCCCGTTCGCTGGATATCTGGGGCCAGTCCGGCAAGTTCGATGTCATCCTGCCCTATTCGTGGCTCTCGGGAACCGCAGAGTTCGCCGGCCAGCCCCGCGACCGCGAAACCGCAGGCTTTGGCGATGCGCGCCTGCGTTTCTCGCTTAATCTGTACGGAGCACCGGCGCTGCCGCTCAGGGAGTTTGCCGCCTATCGGCAGGACACCATCGTCGGCGCCAGCCTACAGCTATCGATACCCTCTGGTCAGTACGATGCCGACAAGCTGGTCAATATTGGCTCCAACCGCTGGTTCGCCAAGCCGGAACTGGGCATTTCCAAGGCCTGGGGACCATGGACGCTGGAACTGGCTACGGCGATCACCTTTTTCGCCGACAATGACGACTTCCTCAGCGGCCGGACCCGCGCCCAGGATCCGCTCTACTCGGTGCAGGGCGGCCTTACCTATGGCTTTGCAAACGGGATCTGGGTGGCATTAAACGGCACCTATTTCGCCGGTGGACGCACCACCCTTGATGGCGCGGTGGACAACGATCTGCAAAGGAACTCGCGGGCTGGTGTCACGCTCGCCCTGCCGATCGATCGCCATAACTCGGTCAAGATTTACGCCAGTACCGGCCTATCAACCCGTATCGGCAGCGATGCCGACACCCTTGGCATCGCCTGGCAATATCGCTGGGGCGGTGGACTTTAATTTGCTGGAGTTGAACGCGATTGAACACCAACCTCACCGCTGCCATTGTGCTGGCCTGCCTGTCGGGTGCCGTACTGTTCGGCATGGCTCTGCAGCGACTCCTGCCTGAGAATCACCTGAACACGGAGACCAAGGATACCGTGAAACTGGCCATGGGCCTGGTCGCAACCATGGCCGCCCTGCTCCTCGGCCTGCTGGTGAGTTCAGCCAAGAACACCTACGACGCGGAACGCGCCCAGGTCATCCAGTTATCCGCCAAGCTCACTTTTCTTGATCGCATCCTCAGCGACTACGGGCCGGAAGCTGCCGCGATTCGTGTCCAGGTCCGTGGCGCGACCGAGGAGGCGATACGGCAGATTTGGCCTGAAGAAAAGGCGCTCCCCCCTCAGTTGATCACCAAGGCATCTGCGGGCGATACGGTCTACTTCGCCCTCCAGCGTCTTGTCCCGCGCGATGACATACAGAGCAACCTTAAGACCCAGGCCATCGCTCTGGCGATTGAGATCGCCCAGCTTCGCGCCCTGCTGGTGGCCCAGGCAACGCCCTCCATTTCGAAGCCGATGCTGATCGTGGTGATCGCCTGGCTGGTGGCTATCTTCCTCAGTTTCAGCCTGTTTGCGCCACCCAACGCCACCGCCAGTCTGGCCTTGCTGGTCGCGGTCACCTCGGTCTCCGGTGCGATCTTCCTCATCCTGGAGCTGGATCGACCCTTCGGTGGCCTGATCGCGCTGACCAGCGAACCGCTGCTGGCCGCACTCAACCAGATCACTGCCCCATAACGCTCATGTCCATGCTCGCCCCCGTCATCGCCACTCGATCGCGCCGTTGCCAGACATGGCCCGTGCGGACCCTGCGCCTGCTGTCTTTTCTGGTGGTGATCAGCAGCATAACCCTGTTGAACGCGCCGGCGCCGGCCGCCGCCGCGGAACTCGCCGAGCCCTTGCCCGTGACGCTGCCGGCCAGCCATCCACCGGTCGCGCCAGGCGGCAGCGGCTACGTCGGCGCGCAGACCTGCGCCCAGTGCCACGCAGTCGAATACCAGCACTGGCAAGGCTCGCAGCACGCCAAGGCCATGCAGCCCGCCAGCGAATCAAGCGTGCTCGGTGATTTCAAGGATGTCACCTTCACCGAGGCCGGCATCACCTCGACGTTCTTCCGGCGTGATGGCCACTTCATGGTCCGCACCGACGGCCCGGATGGCAGGTTGCAGGATTATGCGATCGCCTACACCTTTGGCGTGTATCCCCTGCAGCAATACCTGATCGGCTTCCCCGATGGCCGCTATCAGGCCCTGGGCATTGCCTGGGACAGCCGGTCCAGGGAGCAAGGCGGGCAGCGCTGGTTCCACCTCTATCCCGGCCAGAACCTGAGCCCTCAGGATCCGCTGCACTGGACCGGCATGCAGCAGAACTGGAACCACATGTGCGCCGAATGCCATTCGACCGATCTGCGCAAAAACTACGATCCCCAGCACCAGCGCTTTAACACCACCTGGTCCGAGATCAATGTTTCCTGCGAAGCCTGCCACGGACCCGGCGCAGATCATCTCACCTGGGCGCGCAAGGAAGGTGACTGGCAGAGGCTGAACAGCACCAAGGGACTGAGCATCGCGCTCGACGAGCGGCGCGGCATCACCTGGACCCTCGCCGATAACGCCAGCACCGCCCAGCGCAGCACGCCGCGTTCCTCCAACCGCGAACTGGAGCTGTGCGCGCGCTGCCATTCGCGACGCGGGCAGTTCTGGGACGGGTACCGGTTCGGCCAGCCACTGCTGGACACCCACCGCCTGGCGCTGCTGACGCCCGATCTCTACTACCCCGATGGGCAGATGAAGGACGAGGTGTTCAACCACGGCTCCTTTCTGCAAAGCAAAATGCAAGCGAAGGGCGTCAGTTGCAGCGACTGCCACCAGCCGCACACGGGTCAATTGCGCGCACCCGGTGGCAAGGTCTGCCTGCAGTGCCATATCGCCTCCAGATACGACACGCCGCAGCACCACTTTCACCCGGCCGCTTCAAAAGGTGCCGACTGTGTTGCCTGCCACGCCCCCACCACCACCTACATGGTGGTTGATCCGCGCCATGATCACAGCTTCCGCATTCCGCGCCCGGACCTGTCAGTGGCGCTGGGTGTGCCCAATGCCTGCACGAAATGCCATGGCGACCAGTCGGCCCAATGGGCAGCGGACCAGGTGAAGACCTGGTACGGCAAGCTGCCCACCGGTCATCAGCAATTCGCAGCGGCGCTGCACGCTGGCCAGACCGAGGCCGCAGGGGCACGGGATCTGCTGCTGGCGCTGCTCAGGAACCCGGAGCAGCCCAGCATCGCCCGCGCCAGTGGCGTGGCCCTGCTTGGCGAGCGGCTTGATCCGCCAGCATTCGAGGCCATCCGCCCCTTGCTGAGCGACTCCGATCCACTGCTGCGCAGCACAGCGGCGCGGGCCCTGGATGGGCTACCGCTGGAATGGAAAACCCGCTCCCTGTTACCGCTGCTGGATGATCCGGTGCGGCTGGTGCGAATCGAAGCGGCGCGGGCGCTGGCCAGCGTGCCGCGCGAGTCACTCAGTGCCGCGCAGCAGCAGGCGATTCAGAAGGGCATAACCGAGTATCTGGCCGCCGAACAAACCAATGCCGATCGCCCGGAATCCGCTCTGAACATTGGGCTGGTCTACGTCGATCAGGGCCAGTTTGCAAAAGCGGAAGCCGCCTACCGCGCGGCACTGGAGCTGCAACCGGCCTTCACCCAGGCGGCGGTCAATCTCGCCGACCTGTACCGGCTGCAGGGACGCGATGGTGATGGTGAAAAAATACTGCGTCATGCGCTGGTCCGTGATCCACGCAACGCCACCGCCCACCATGCACTCGGTTTGCTGCTGATCCGCCAAAAACGGTTGCCGGAAGCGCTGAGTGAATTGGCGGATGCCGCCCGGCTGGGTCCGGAAAATCCCCGCTATGGTTATGTGTATGCCATAGCGCTCAATGACACCGGGGCCGGCGCGCAGGCGATTCAGGCTTTGGAAAGCGTGTTGGCCCGGCATCCCAACGACCGCGACAGTCTGCTAGCGCTGGTATCGTTGCAGCACAGCGCCGGGCATTCGCAAGCTGCGCGCGTCCATGCACGGCATCTGGCCACTCTGGAACCGGACAATCCAGAGGTACAGGCGCTGCTACGGCGTGTGGAATAGATCCGGATTCCGTTCATGCCCACCGTACCCGGCATGGACGAAATCAACGGCTACGGGTTTTGACTTTGCTGCGGCAGCCACTGCAACCCACCGTGGCCATAAGCCCAGGAGGCAGCCTGATACCAACTGACCGCATCCGCTTCCAGTTCCGGTTCAGGCGGCAATTCCCGCGCGGATCCATCCGTTAGGCTGGGCTGATAAACCGTGTGATTGTGCCGTGGACCGAGTTTGACCAGTTTCCCATCGCGCAGATAACCCAGATCCTGATAGGTGCTGATAAAAGCGCGTTCGCGTCCCACTTCGAGATCGAACATATCGTAGCCCATAAAGCGGCTGCGATAGCTGAAATTCAACAAACCGAGCAAGGTTGGCGGCAGATCGATCTGGCTGGTCAGGCGGCTAAATTCCGCTGGCTGAATATGCCTGGGCGAATAAAAAATGGCCGGGATCTGATAGCGATTGACCGGCAGATCGGATTTGCCTGATGAGGATGCACAGTGATCGGCGACAATCACAAAGACCGTGTCGGCGAACCAGGGCCTGCTTGCGGCACGTTCGATAAAATTACCGATCGCCCAATCGGTGTATTTCACACCACCCTCGCGCCCCGTCTTGGATGGGATGTCGATGCGACCCTGCGGATAGGTATAGGGCCGGTGATTGGACGTGGTCATGACCTGCATGAAGGATGGCTTGCCGGTGGCATGGGCTTTATCCGCTTCGAGCAGGGCCTGCGTGAACAGATCTTCATCAGCAACACCCCAGATGGTTTCATGATGAATACGCTCAGCGGGAATAGCGATGCGATCCACCACCTGATAACCATTGCCGGTGAAGAAATCGTTCATATTGTCAAAATAGCCATAGCCACCATAGACAAAGCGGACTTCATAACCCTTCGACTTGAACACTTCACCCAGGGAAAACAGCCCGTCATTGTTGGGGCGCTTGACAATCGACTGGCCGGGTGTAGGCGGCACCGACAGGGCCAGCGCTTCCAGGCCGCGCACGGTACGCGTACCGGTAGCGTACAGGTTGGTAAACAGCAGGCCCTGCTGGGCCAGCATATCCAGTCGCGGCGTGATGCCCCTGCGGTTGCCAAAGCGGCTCATGAAGTCGGCAGACAGGCTTTCCACCGAGATCAGAATGACATTGAGGCGCTTTTCCGTCCCCGGATAGGCGACGATCCGGGTCAGGTCATGCGGATCGGCACTGGCCAGTTGAGCGTGTGGCGTGGCTAACTGTGCGCGCAGCCGGACCATTGCCTGATCCAGCGGCAGTGAATAATAGAACGTCGCATAATCCAGTTCGTTGTTATAGGCGGCTGCGAAAAATTCGTAGATGCCATTACCGGACAGAGCATTGACATAACGGTTGGCAGATTGCTCCTTGAGGCGGAAATCCACCAGCGCAAAGGCGAGCGCGGGCAAGGTCAGCAGGAACAACAGCCAGACAGCGCGGCCGGCATAATGCGATTCAACATGATGCGAGGCCCAAAGCCAGCGCCGAATACCCCAGGCCAGTCCAAGCGAAAGCAGCGTCAATCCACTCAGAATAAGACCAATCGGGTAGGATTCGACGATGTTACCCACGACTTCATGGGTATAGATCAGGTAATCAACAGCAATGAAGTTATAGCGCGAGCCGAATTCATCCCAGAAGGTCCATTCACCGGCCGCGTTGAACAGCATGATAAAGATCCATACAACGGTGCCCGCCAGCAACAGCCAGCGGAAAGGTGGCCACCGATAGACCCGATCCGGCACCAGAAACAGAAACAGCGCCAGCGGAATGAAAAAGTAGCTGGCCGCAATCAGATCAAATACCAGGCCCAGACCGAATATTTGCAGCAGGTTGATCAATCCGGACTCGATAGCACTGCCGGTCTTGATCAGCAGTGCGGTACGGGTCAACAGAGCGACACCCAGGAAGATCAGGAGAAGCAGCCACAAAGGGCCATAGCGATGCTGAAAAAGGCGTGTCACTCGTGAAACCAATCAAGGTGTGAGATGCGGATGGAGAGTCGTGGTATTGCCATCCTCCGCCCCGTCCATGCGGAGAGAGCGGAGGCAAAACGCGGTTCAGACTCAGGCTACCGGATGGCGCAGCTGCGGGTTGGCGATCGCCGGCTTGACCGAGTAGTCATAGAAGCCCTTGCCGGTCTTGCGGCCCAGATAACCAAGCTGCACCAGACGGGTCAGGGTATGCGGCGGGGAGACGTGCGGCTGATGCATATCCTGATAAATATTCATGGTCATCGCCTCGACCACGTCCAGCCCGATATAGTCGGCCAGCTCAAACGGTCCCATCGGGTGGCCAGCACCGGACTTCATGGCGTGGTCGATATCGGCGATCGTGCCGGTACCCATTTCCAGCAGGCGAATGGCGCTGAGCATGTATGGCGTCAGCAGGCGGTTGACGATGAAACCGGTGGTGTCCTGCACGATCACCGGATCCTTGCCGATCTTCTTGCAGAATTCGTTGAGGGTAGTGACAACTTCGTCCGAGGTTTCAAAGGCGTGGATGATTTCGACCAGCTTCATCACCGGCGCCGGATTGAAGAAATGCAGGCCGGCCACCCGATCGCGCTGCTTGCAGACCGCCATCATCGCCGTCACCGACAGCGTCGAGGTGTTGGTGGTCAACAGTGTCTGCGGCGAGACAATACCTTCAAGCCGCTGGAACAACGCCTTCTTGGTATCCAGATCCTCAATGATCGACTCGATGATCAGGTCGCAATCGGCCACGGCTTCTTCCTGAGTGGTCAACTGCAGCAGGCTCAGGGTGGATTCCATGTGCCCGGCGCTCATCTTGCCGCGTTCGACCATCTTGGCCAGCGACTTTTCCAGACCGGCGCGAATCTTATCGGTCGATCCCGGCGTCGCCTTCACCGCCACGGTCGGAATACCGGCCTGTGCGCACACCTGCGCCACACCCAGACCCATCGCCCCACAACCCATGACACCGACTTTCTTGATTTCCATCATACGCTCCTTCAGTAGATGACGAAGACTGCTGTTATTACAAAACCGGTTGTTTTACCCCGCCATGCCGCTCAGGAACACCACGTCTGACCCGGTTCGGGCCAGGCCGGTCAACGCAAGCCATCAGCGCCCTGCGACGGATTCCAGCGAGCAGCCCATTGCCTCAGAACATATGCCTCAGAACATGCCTAGCGATGCTTGAAGTCTGCGGCGCGCTTGTTGGCGAACGCGTCCATGCCTTCCTTCTGGTCGGCGGTGGCGAAAACCGCGTGGAAGGTGCGCCGCTCGAACAGCAGGCCCTCGGCCAGCGTGGATTCATAGGCGCGATTGACGCATTCCTTGGTCATCATCACCGCCGGCGCTGAATAGTTAGCGATGGTCTCGGCGACCTTGAGCGCTTCGCCGATCAGTTCCGCCACCGGCACGATACGACTGACCAGACCGGCCCGCTCCGCCTCCTCGGCATCCATCATGCGCCCGGTCAGGCACAGTTCCATGGCCTTGGATTTGCCAATCAGCCGGGTCAAACGCTGCGTGCCGCCGGCGCCGGGCAGGATGCCAAGCTTGATTTCCGGCTGGCCGAACTTGGCGGTATCGGCAGCCAGGATGAAATCGCACATCATCGCCAATTCGCAACCGCCGCCGAGCGCGTAGCCAGCCACCGCAGCAATCACCGGCTTACGGCAGCGACTGGTGCGCTCCCAGTTGCGGGTGATGAAGTTGCCCTTGTAGGCATCCATGTAGGAATAATCCTTCATGCCCTTGATATCAGCGCCGGCAGCGAACACCTTCTCGCCACCGGTGAGGACGATGGCGCGAATCGCCTCATCAGCCTCGACCCCGTCCAGCGCCTGGCTCAACTCGCTCATCAGCTCATCGGAGAGCGCGTTGAATGCCTTGGGCCGGTCAAGGGTAATCAGGGCTACCGGGCCGCGGGTTTCGACCCGGATGTTCTGGTAAGTCATGCGTCAATCCTCCTTCCCGATCTGTTCTGAACTGGTCTTGGAATATGGCTGCGATTCTGGCAGAAGCCACGCCGGTGCGGCTTGCACGGAAACGTCATCAGCGACCGGCGCTTGGCCGATGTGCTCAGTATAAGTCAGGTTCAGTCCGGATGATGCCGAATGATTGAGGAGGAAATCAGGCGGGGAGCGGGAACAGAACAGGGATATAACCGGTCAGTCGGCGCTGGCGTCGGCCAGCGGGCACGTGCCGGAACGATCAGGGAAAGCCGCGCAATTTCGCTAGCGAACATCCAAATGGCAAGTCGGATTCAGGTGGCTCGCGAGAATCACTGACGGAGATTGCCGACCGGCCAGAGCAGCGGGGTATTGTTCAAATGCAGGCGCTCGCCATTACCGATATCCTGCGGATTCAGATATTGGCGCGCCGCAGGCGTAGACGGATTCAACGTGGTCGCCAGGGTCGAAGTGGACGCGACCGGACTCTGCGGCTCGGACAGGATTACCGGCAGGCGCCAACGGATCGCCGACTCGCGGGCGAACAGCACCGTATCACCGATTGTAGGCGTTTCGCCCGGCAAGGCCACGGGGTTCGGTGGCAAGGCTTGCTGCGGGAGTGGAATCAGGTAAGAAGCCGCAGCCAGCAACAGAGCCAGGATCAGAATGATCACCTGCTTGCGGTGAAAGGGCATATTCATGGTGACGGCTCCGGATATTTCCGCAACGATTTGATTTCGATCAGCGATGCAGGCCATCTCAGCAATGATCATGCCCAACACCCATGCAAAATAATTTTATATTAAAAAACAAAAATATGAATAAAAAACCTGCTCCGGGCAGCACCGCCGTGCGAACCGACACCCACTGTGCGAACCAGTCCGACTGACCACCCCGAGCCACAAGTGACGCAAACACCAGCTTGCATCGGGTCACTATGGCCCGGTAGGCCGACGCACATCGCCAGGGCTCATATGCAAAACCGTTACTCCAGTGACAGTATCCACACGCTGTTAGTTTGACGCTGCGGCCATGGACATGCCATATTGTTTTGTTCAAATCCTCCATCAGGCTGGGGAACCGCCCCGTCCCCCATTCCAACCTCTTCTGCCGCAAGCCCCCACGATGAAACGAGAGCCGATAAGCCCCTATTTTGATATCAAGACGGATGCCGAAGGCCATGAGTACATGGAAGTGTACCTGGAAGGTATCGCCCTGTTGCGCCTGGTCCTAAGCAACAAGGGTACCGCATTCACCGAGGATGAGCGGGTCGCGCTGGGGCTGGATGGACTGCTGCCGCCCCAGGTCAATACGCTGGAACAGCAGGTCGAGCGGGTTTATCGCGGCTTCCTGCGCGAACCCGACCCGATCGCCAAGTACCAGTACCTGCGCGCCCTGCAGGAACGCGCCGAGACCCTGTTCTATGCCCTGCTGGAACGCCATCTCGAAGAGATGATGCCGATTATCTATACCCCGACCGTCGGTCAGGCGGTGCAACAGTTCAGCCATCTGTACCAGAATCCGCGCGGGCTGTCGTTCTCGCCACTGAACATCGACCGCGCCGCCAAGGTCGTACGCAATTTCCCATGGAACGATGTGCGCATGATCGTCGCCACCGACTCCTCGGCGATTCTCGGCATCGGTGATCAGGGTTATGGCGGGCTGGCCATCGCCATCGGCAAACTGGCGCTGTACACCATTGGCGGCGGCGTCAATCCCTATCACACCATGCCGGTCAAGCTGGACGTTGGCACCGATCGCCTGGAACTGCTCAACGATGAGTTCTATCTCGGTGTGCGCCAGCGGCGCCTGCGTGGCGAGCGTTATCTGACCTTCCTCGACAAGTTCGTCAAGTCAATTCACGAGCGCTGGCCGCGAGCGGTGATTCAGTGGGAAGATCTGGCCAAGGACGTCGCCTTCACCGTCCTGGAGCGCTACCGCAAGCAGATTCCCTCGTTCAATGACGATATCCAGGGCACTGGCGCGGTGGCACTGGCTGGGCTGCTCTCGGCCAGCCGCCTCAAGGGCGAATCGCTGCGTGATCAGCGCATCGTCATTCTGGGCGCCGGCGCCGGCGGCATCGGCGTCGCCTGGGCCATCACCCAGGGCCTGATCCGCGAAGGTCTGAGCGCCGAGGAGGCCCGCGACCGGGTCTGCGTGGTTGATTCGCGCGGCCTGCTGGTCGAGGGGCGCAACCTCGAACCCTACAAGCAGCCCTATGCGCAGTCGCCGGCACGAATCGCCGACTGGCGGATCGCCAATGAAGTGCCGACCCTGCTGGAAACCATCGAGCACACCGGCGCCACCGTCCTGCTCGGTCTGAGCGGCCAGGCCGGCGCCTTCAACCATCCGGTGGTGGAAGCGATGACCCGCAATGCCACCCGGCCGATCATTTTCCCGCTGTCCAACCCAACCTCGGCCTGCGAGGCGCTGCCGCAGGACATCCTGGACTGGAGCGAAGGCCGGGCCATCGTCGCCACCGGCAGCCCGTTCCCGGATGTGATCCGCGACAGTCAGGTGCACCACATCGGCCAGGGCAACAACGCCTTCATCTTCCCCGGACTGGGCTTTGGCACCATCCTGGCCGAGTGCAGCGAGGTCACCGACACCATGGTGCTGGAAGCTGCCTACGCCCTGGCTGACTACACCGTTGCCGCACAGCATCTGGAATCCGGCCGTATCTATCCGCCGGTGCGCGAACTGCGCGAAGTCAGCATCCGGGTTGGCGCGCGGGTGATCCGTCAGGCGCTGCAGGATCAGGTGGCCGGCAAGACTGATCTGGCCGACCGCGATCTCGATACCTACCTGCGGGCGCGCTCCTGGAAACCGCGTTACCTGCCGATCGTGCGCGGCGACCACACCGCGATGATCGACCACCCCGGTTATAACAAGGAAGGCCATTGACGAATAAAGAAAAATCTATCGGCAACCGGTATTAACCCTCAACACCAGTGACAGGCTTGCCTGTCGCGTGCAGGCACGGCTACTGGTACGGGTGTTGAGTGCTATGGCTGTATGGATTATGAGGATTGGCGAACGTCAAAGGCCCGGTGATGCACCGGGCTTTTTTGTTGCTGGACGCCATACCTCAGCGCACGCGGTAGGGCTTGGGCTTGGGGGGCATCGGTGTGGTGAGGTGGGTGGCGTTGACCAGCACCGGCCTGATCCAGCCCAGCCGGGTGCCGGGCTGAACGCCTCGACGGAGCAGAAACCGGCCGTAGTCGGGAAGGAATTGGGAGGTCATGAATGTTGCCCGTTTCTAAGCCTGATCCCATTCGGTATACATAAATCGCTCAATATCCAAAAGCCGCACCGGACAGTCTTTCAAAAACTGAGCAAGGTGGCTCTGATCGTAGAGCGCAACGTGATTGTTAGCCGCGTGGCGTTGTGCATTTTTGTTAAAAAACTGATTAGTCACACAGACTTTTTTGAACGTGACCTCTGGGTGGCGTTGTTCATAAGTCGCCGCGCCAGCGACCACGTCCTTAATCGCGTCCCAACCCAGTTGGGCATTTTCACAAGACGAGGACTTGCACTGGATTAGCTCGCCCTGTGACCGGCGAATGGCTACCACATCAATCCCATGATCGCCACTGGTTGGAGTGCGCTGAACCTCCAGAAACCCCCGCTGTTGCCAAAGCGCCGCAACCAAGCCCTCGAAGTAGTCCGGGCGCATTTGTAACGCATCATCCAGTGTTAATTTGGCATCAAAGGGAAGACCATCACCTATCGGGATTACGTCGGCAAGATCAAAATCATTGGGAGTGATTTCCCCTGTGCCATTTAACATATCCCGCGCCAATTCCCGTTTGCGCTGGAGCAGTTCATGCAAGTTCATATCGAAGGTCGTGAAATCATCGGCATGGATCACCGGGTAGTAAACATGCACATCTTTGGTCGCGCCAATCCGATAGGCACGGTCAGTAGCCTGATCTTCCTTGGCAGGATTCCAATGTCGTGTGTAATGGATAACGTGATTGGCTGCCTGGATATTCACGCCAAACCCCACGGCTACCGGTGATAGGATAATAGCGCCAAATCCGGCTTTGGCCTGAAAAGCCTTGAGCCGTTTTTGCCGACTATCCACCGCTTTACTGGAGGCTTTTGTATCGCCATTGATGATGTCCGGGGAAAAGCCAAACCTCTGCTCAATGTAGTATTTGAGCAATCGCTGGATCGTTCGGAATTCGCA
The DNA here is from genome assembly GCA_003989075.1 of Candidatus Competibacteraceae bacterium. Taxonomy (GTDB): domain Bacteria; phylum Pseudomonadota; class Gammaproteobacteria; order Competibacterales; family Competibacteraceae; genus RXIX01. The sequence continues at coordinate 17,583 of RXIX01000053.1, forward strand.
GAAAATGATGACTTTCTCGGCTTGTTGTTGAATGGGTAATAAGGTTTCCAATAACCAATGTAATTTGGGTGCTTTATCGCGATATTCCGCTAAAGGTTCTGGTTTGAAGACATCCATTCCATGACGACGTGGATCGGTGCAAATCAATCTCAAGTAGTGGAGCAAACCTAAGTGATTTTTGAAGGGTACGACAACATTGGGATTATTGCGCTGGCGGAACAAGTCTATTGCATTGGCGTACAACACCCGTTGGTGGTTCGACAATGGAATGCGGTAATCCCGCTCGATCTTCTGAGGCAGATCTTTAGCGACTTGTGCTTTAGTGCGTCGGATGACTTGTGGATCGATCCGTGTTCGCAATTCCTCGACCCGCGCCAATTCTTCGTCGGTTTTTGCCTCAATGGGTCGGCGATAACGGCGACCAAAGTCATTGAGCGCTCCGAGCAAGCCCGGTTGAACAAAGTCAAACAGGCACCAGAGATCAGCCAAGGTGTTTTCTACTGGGGTGCCGGTGCAAGCGATTTTGAAGCGGACCTTCTGCTTTTTAGCGGAGCGGGTCATCAGCGTATTAGGATTTTTGATCTTCTGCGCTTCATCACAGACCATGATCGACCAGTCTTCTTCGGCAAACGAAAATTCAAAGTCGCGCAAGGTTTCATAAGTGGTCAATACCAGCCGCGCACCTTGCCGCCAACCGGGCAGCAGGAATTTCACCAGTCCCTCTTGTGCCAGTTGGCTATCGATGCTGGCGCGGGGGACCCGCAACGCTTGGATGGACGATCCATATAACGTCAGCACGGGCAAACCATCGGGCTTAAAGAATTTCTGGGTCTCTTCTTCCCAGTTTTCCAGCAAAGACACCGGGGCCACGATCAAGGCCGGTTCCAAATCAGCTTGTTGTTCAAAGGCCCAAGCGATGAGCGTTAAAAGTTGCAGCGTCTTACCCAAGCCCATGTCGTCGGCCAGAATCACCCCCCGGCAGTGTTCGGGTGACTTCCGAAACAGATGTTGAAGTCGGGCCACGCCCTCACACTGGTGATCGAGGAGTCGGATATCCTCACGCAATGCCTGGGGGAGCGCTGGAAGCGTTGGATAAGCCTGCAAAATGTCTCGACGCGCCTCTTCATAATCAATCCCTTGAATGTTGCCCTTGAGGATAAGCCGCCTTTCTTGGCGTTCACTGGAAGGCCGTTTGACTTGGGTCGGATCGAAGCTTGCCTGGCGAGCATCACTCAATACTTCGGTGAAGGTTTGCAGAATAGCCTCGGCTTCGCGCACCGGGATCGGTTGTGGAAAGCCCTTGATCTGGAAAGTGGTCTGACCGCTGGCCTTGGCTTCTTGAAGCTTGGTTTCAAACAGTTCCCGTACTTGCGGGGTCAACGGGATAATGACTGGCTCGCTGGCGCCCTCCGGCAGAAATGAGATCAGCGGGAGAATATTTTCGGGAAACCAGCCCTCGTCGTCGTTCTTTTTGGCGATATAGGGCGAGTAGTAGGGCTTTTCGACGCCAATATCCTCGATACGGGCGCTGTAGCGGCTCAAGTCATAAAC
>RXIX01000054.1 GCA_003989075.1 Candidatus Competibacteraceae bacterium
CTCGATACCTACCTGCGGGCGCGCTCCTGGAAACCGCGTTACCTGCCGATCGTGCGCGGCGACCACACCGCGATGATTGACCACCCCGGCTACAGCAAGGAAGGCAAGTAAGGTCAGTAGGACCAGGCCGCTGCCCGGCGAGCGTCCCCGTGCTCAGGCGCGGACAAAGCGCTCGCGCAGCAGGCCATCCAGCCAGGGCCAGGTCGCCGGGTCCAGCAGGCGCAGGCTCGGCAAGCCGGTCAGCTTATCGATCAGCGCCTGGCCGGCATCGGTGTTGCAGGCGATGCCGGCGACCAGATCCGGGCGGCGGCCAAAGGCCTGCATCATCCCCACCACTGCATAGGGATCAGCGGTGCACAGGACGGTCAGGCGCAGATACGGCTCCAGCAATGCAACGGCGACATCACCGTTATACGGCTCCAGCGGCGACGCGCCGGCCTCGATCACCGCCACATCCGCTGCTGCCAGCGCCATCCGCGACAGCAGCGCCGTAGCCGCCTGCCGATACTCAGCCACCGGGCAAACCGTCGATGGCAAACCGGCATCGACAAAATCGAACACCCATTCGGCGCCTGCATCGCGCATCGCCAGCAGGTCACGATAGCGGCCGGCCCCGGTCAGCTTGGCCGCCAGCACCCGCAGACCGAGCGCGCGCAGGCGGCGGATCAGAATCTGTGCAGTGCGGGTTTTGCCCGCCGACATCGAACTGCCGATGACCAGCAGCACCGGCTGGGTAAAGTCATGGCCACTGTGCGGCAGGGCAAAGGCGCCCATGGTTGCCTTGCGCCCGTCCGCCAGCACATGGCCGCGATAGCACAGCTCGATCAGGTTTGGAATCAGCGGCGAGCGCGAACTCAGCCGGCCAAACAGACCCGCAGCAGTCATCGCGCTCATCCGGCCATCAGGACCAATCCCCTCCCAGGTTCCAGTCGCCTCCAGGGTCGCGCAACGCACCCCAAACGCGCCCAGCACCCGGTCGCCAAGATCAACCTGCATCATCCGCCCATCGGTCAACTCGATACCCACGCCCTGCCCGGGCAATCCGCTCACCTCACCGAGCACATAATCACCCGTCGCCCAGTCCACATGGGGCAAGGGCTCAACCGTGAACGCTGGCAGCGGGGCGATGCGACTCAGCGAGGCCCGGATCAGCGCGCTCACGGCGCCGGCGTTCCCGGCAGCGGTGGTGCCAGCAGCAGCAAGGCCAGCAAGGCGCTGCGCTCAACCAGCCGGTCGATATGCACGAATTCGTGATGGGCATGGGCGCCATCGCCCACCGGCCCCAGGCCATCCAGAGTCGCCGTGTACTGGCTGGTGGTGTTGCCATCGGAACCCCCGCCGGCAGCAGCCTGTTCCAGATGCAGCCCCAGTTCCAGACCCAGGGTCTGCGCCATGTGCCAAAGCTGCTGACCGGCCGGGGTACGCTCCATCGGTGGCCGGCCGATCGCGCCTTCCACGCGCAGGCTGACACCCGGCGTTACGGGTGTCAGAGCGCGAATCGCCTGTTCCACCTGACGCGCGGCCTCGTGGCTGGGCACACGCACATCGATCACCGCCCGGCTTTCCGGTGCGACCACGTTCGGGCCGATACCGCCGTCGATCATGCCGACGTTGACTGTGACGCCTGCGGCGGGATCGTTGAGCGCAAACAGGTGCTGGATCTGGTGCGACAGTTCCAGAATCGCGCTGGCGCCGGCCTCCGGATTCAGCCCGGCATGGGCCGCCTTGCCCTTGATGGTCAGGGTAAAGCGGCCGATACCCTTGCGCGCGGTTTTCAGCCGGCCATCGGCACCCAGCGAAGGCTCCAGCACATAGGCGCGATTGACGGTGCGCGCTAGACGGCGAATCCGCCGGGTGGATTCGCGGCTGCCGATTTCTTCATCGGAGTTGACGAACACCAGCGGCGTCACTACCGGTTCCAGACCCAGTTCACGCAGGGCACGCAGGGCGAACACCATCTGGGTCAACCCGCCTTTCATGTCGTACACCCCCGGGCCGCGCAGCCGATCGCCATCACGTTCAACCGGCATGGTCGCCAGGGTGCCCTGCGGCCAGACCGTGTCAATATGACCGAGCAGCAGTTGCGCCGTCTGGGCGCGACGACGCGCACGGGGCCGGGCATAAAGCTGCCCACCGCTGCGCTGTCCCGGCAGCAGGCGGGTCATAAAATCCAGTTCGCCGAGCGCCTCCGCCAGTTGCGCCAGGGCGGGCTGCTGCGCCGCGCTGCTGGTTGAGGGCGATTCGGCCAGCGCCAGACGCTGCAGAAATTCGACCAGCGCTTCACGCCGGTCGTGCAGCACATCGAGTACAGCGCTTGCGGTGTTCATCAGCGTTTGAATCCGGCCGGCAGAGGAAACCCCTGACTGCGATCAATCACCGCAAAGCGCGCCGGATACAGATAGGCGAACAGCGGATGGTCGTGAATCAGTTCGTTATCCTCGCGCTCCTCATCGCGCAGCGCATCGACATGTACATGCGCCGCGACCACCCGCCCGATCAGCAGGCTGTTGCCGTCCAGCTCATCCAAAGTCCGCTCCAGCCGGCATTCCAGATACAGATAGCAGCCCTCGACCAGCACACCATCGACCACCGTAGCCGGAAACACCGGTAGCGCCTGCAGGGTCGGTTTATCCTGCTGCTGTTCGCCACAGCGCGGCGCCGCCGCCAGACTGGTGATCAGCACCTGCTCCGGGCGCGGATAGCTGACCGTGAAGACACCACTGCGCAGCGCATTCTGGTAGGTGCGGTGGCGCGGGGTGCAGACAAAGCCGAACCAGTTGCGCCAACTCAGCGGCATGGCCAGATGCTTGGGCGCCAGATCATGGCCGCCATCCGCTTCCCGGGTACCCACCAGCACCAGCGGAAATACGCCAAAACAGCGCTCCCAGACCGGTTCATCCAGCGACAAACTGATTAAGGATTCAGGCAGGCTCATCGGGATTCTCCTGAGCTATTCCACCGATACACCAAAACCGCTGTTTTCCAACTGGCCGCTGGTGATGATCGGCACCGAACTTTCATAGCTGCGCCGCTGCACGCGGCTGACCTGGGCATGCAACTCGGCGCCACCGGGCCGGTTACGCACCACGAAGCGCAGCGTAACACCCGTGCTGCGATAAACCTGCGTCGCCGCATTGAGCAGGGCATCGCGATTGATGGTCTGGCCGACATAGCGGCCTACGATTTTCTGCACCTCGGAACGATCGACGCCGCTCAGCGCACTATCAATCTGGACGCTGCTGATGCGCCACTCACCCGGGCGCGTCGTGGCGTAGGTGCCCGTCGCGGGCGGTGCCGATTCAAGCGCTTGCAGGGTCACCGGCAACACCACGTCGCTATCACGGATGGTGACCACCACCTGCTGTGCCTCATAGCCACTGCGCGACACTTCCACCGTGTAGCGCCCCGGGGCCAGCGCTACCCCGGCCCGATAGGTATAGGGCGCATTCACCAGCCGCACCCGGGCGCCAGACGGACTGGCGCGCACGGTCAACCGGTACTGGGCCGGCGGCGGTGGCGCTTCCGGTGCCGCGACCGGCTCTGGGGTTCGATTCAGACTCACCGGCAGGGTGACATCGGCATCGCTGAGCGTGACCGCCACCTGTCGGGTCTGATAACCGCTGGCGGCAACTTCCACCGTATAGCGCCCCGGCTTCAGCGCCACGCCGGCCTGATAGCGGGTGCGGGTGCCAAGCAGGCGCACCTGGGCATTGGCCGGATCCGGGCGCACCGTCAGCCGGTACTGGGTCGGCGGTGGCGGTTCCGGTTCGCGCACCAGACTCACCGGCAGGGTGACATCGGCATCGCTGAGCGTGACCGCCACCTGCCGGGTCTGATAACCACTGGCGGCAACTTCCACCGTATAGCGCCCCGGCTTCAGCGCCACGCCGGCCTGATAGCGGGTGCGGGTGCCAAGCAGGCGCACCTGGGCATTGGCCGGATCGGCGCGCACCGTCAGCCGGTACTGGGTCGGCGGTGGCGGTGGCGCCGCGACTGCTTCCTCGCGGTTCAGCGTGACCGGCAGAGTCACATCACTGTCGACAATGCGCACCGGCACCGTGGCCGTGGCATAACCGGTGGCTGCCACTTCCACCGTATAACGCCCCGGCGCCAGCCGTACCCCGGGCTGATAGGTCGATTCGGAATCGACCAGGCGCACCTGGGCATTGGCCGGACGGGCCTGCACGGTGAGCCGGTAGACGGTTGGCCGCTCGACCGGCTTGAGCGTGACCGGCACGGTCACATCGCTGTCGATAATACGCACTGCCAGGGTGCTGCTCTCGTAGCCGTCCAGCGCGACTTCGATCCGATATTCGCCCGGCGGCAGACGCCCACCAGCCTGATAGGCCAGTTTGCTGTCCAGCAGGCGCACCGTGGCCTTTTCGGGATGGGTATAGACATTCAGCCGGTAACCACCCGGCGGCGCGCTGGCCACCGGCGGCTGCTTCTCCAGCACCACGGGTACCCGCACCTCGCCATCAACCACCCGCACCGGAAAGCGCCGCGTCACATAGCCCTCGCGGCTGACCTCGACCGGATATTCGCCCGGCTCCAGAGCGACTCCCGGACGATAGGGTGGCGCATTGCCGGCCAAGCGCACCTGGGCATCAACCGGCTGCGGCTCAATGGTCAGGGCATACAGAGCCTTGCGCAGGGCTACATTCAGGGTGGCGTCGCGATCCTCGATACGCACCGGCCCGGTATGGGTCACATAGCCAGGATGGGTCACCTCGACCTGGTATTCACCGGGACTGAGCTGCATGCCCGGCTGATAGGTCAGCGGCACATTCAGCAGCCGCACCCGGGCATCGGCCGGCTCGGTGCGCACGGTCAGGGCAAAGGTGCGCGGCGGCTCAGGCGGCGCAATGATCATTGAGGCCAGTTGATTGACCTCGATCTGGATGGCGTCGAGATTCTTGCCCTGGATCTGACCACTGCGCAGCAGCGAGGCATTGCGGGTGTCGATCAGGCGCGCGGTGACATTGATCAGATTGCCGAGTTTGGACACTTCGCCGATCACCACCGCATCCACTTCGTAGCGGCGGCCCAGTTCAGCGGCGGTCTTCGGATCGAGCAGACCCGTCGAACCCAGTTCCTGAGCCTTGGCAATCTTGGCCACCGCCAGCAGCGACAGGCGATCCTTGAGGGTAAATCGCCCGGTGTTGGCGATCGCCGCTACCATCAGATCGGCAAGGATGGCACCGGTCTGCTCGGGTAAATCGCCACGCACGCTGAACTCGACCACCGTCGCGGTCATGCGTGGCGCAGCGGGCGCGCTGGCGGCCTGCACCGGCCACGGCAGCAGCGGCACCGTCAGCAGGAAGAGCAGCGGATACAACAGAGACCGCAGCAGGATCTGACCCATCATCCCTCCTCCGCAACCCGCGCCGGCCAGCCGCTCTTACATCACGGTTCCAGGGCCAAGCGGAATCCCAGATCGAATTTGCGATATTCCGGCGCCGCCGGGAACCGATAGGCAAAGCGCACCAGACCCGGATAATCGGACCAGGAGCCACCACGCAACACCCGCCGGCCGCCTGCAACCACAGTCGCCTCGGCACAGCGGTTCTCGCCACCTGCATAGCCACTGTCGTAATCCGAGCAGGTCCATTCGGCGACATTGCCGAGCATGTCGTACAGACCCAGGCTGTTGGCGGCGTACTGGCCCACCGGCGCGACCACCACCTGACCATCGGCACAGGGATAGTTGGCCCAGTTGAAGGGCTGGGACTTGCGCGCGGTTTCGTCGTAGATATTGGCATAGCGGCAGGCCTGGTTCGAATCCTCGTCCCAGGAGCGCGACGCGGTCTGCCCGGCGCGGGCTGCGTATTCCCACTCTGCCTCGGTCGGCAACCGATAGCGCAGTCCAGTCTGCCCGCTCAGCCAGGCGGCATAGGCGACAGCTTCGCGCCAGCTGATCCGCACCACCGGCTGATTATCCTCGTTGAGGCTGTAGGATTCGTAGCGGCCGCTGTCGTGGTTAGCGTTGAAGCGCCGGTACTGGCCGTTGGTCACCTCGGTGGCACCGATCCAGAAGCCGTTCAGACACACCCGGTGCAGGCGCTCGTTGGAGCTGCGATCTTTCTCGGATTCGGGACTGCCCATGTCAAAGCAGCCCGGCGCAACCCAGACAAAGGCCATGCCGGCGCGCGCTTCGGTAAAATTCTGCCCCGGCGTGGGCGCAGCCGGCCGGCTGACAGTGGGCTTGGGCACCGGTTTCTCCACCGGCTCCGGCAGCTTCGGCGGCGCGGACTCCGGCGCGGCGCCCCACCACCACCAGGCACCGCCTCCCACGCCCAGCAGGCTGGCAGCCAGCGCTGCGGCCAGTATCCAGGCCCGGCGCGGCGTAGACGTGGACGCCGGCGGTGGATTGACGCTGGGACCAATCGGTGGACGGGGCCGCTCGCCGCTGCGGTGCAATTCCGAGCGCAGCGATAGATCCAGCTTCACCGTGCGTTCGCTGTCATCCTCGGCAATCGGCGCTTCCAGTGCCGTGCGCATCTGCGCGATCGACTGAAAGCGCTTTTCCGGCCGCACCGCCATCGCCCGATCGATCAGGCGCAACAGCGCCGGGCTGTAGCGGCCGGCGGCGGCTTCTTCGGCCGGCTGCAGCGGATCATCAAGCACCCGCGCTGGCGCCTCGATCGGCGGGCGACCGGTCACGCAGTGGTAAAGCACCGCGCCGAGCGCGTAGATATCGGTCCAGGGCCCGTAGCCCTTGCCATCGACCAGATACTGCTCGATGGGTGAATAGCCGGGCGAAAACACACTGGTGACGCTCTTGCTGCGCCGGCCGAGCGCCTGTCGAGCGGCACCAAAGTCGATCACGATGGTGCGCCCATCGGAACGCCGGTAGAGATTGGCCGGTTTCAGATCCCGGTGCAGATAGCCCAGAGCATGCACCGCATCCAGCGCGGGCAGCACATCGTTGACCAGGGCGCGCACCCGCTCTTCGGGCAGGGTGCTTTCCTTAATCAGGGCCTGACTGAGCGGCTCGCCATCTTCGTAGTCCATGACAATGTAGGCGGTGCCGTTCGCCTCGAAGAAATCGCGCACCCGCACCACACCGGGGTGATTGACCTGCGCCAGAATGCGCGCCTCGTTGAGGAAACGCTCCAGGCCCCAGGCGTAGCAGGCTTCCTCACCCACCTCCGAGGTCGGCAAGGCACCCTGGGTATTGGCCAGGACGTTGATCTCGTCACGATCCCGGTAGGACCACTCGACGGGAAAATACTCCTTGACGGCTGCGCGGGTGCGCAGCGCTTCGTGGACAGCCTTGTAGGTGATGCCGAACCCGCCGGCGCCGAGCACTGATTCGATCCGGTACTGGTGCAGGCGATAACCGACGGGCAGCGTATTGGATTTCTTGATCATGGCATCCTATCGTGAAAACGGCCGCTGCGAGGCGCCCGGTTGGGGGCGGCGCGATCGTGGTGCACCAGCGCATAAAGCCGGCAATCCGATTACCTCGATCAAGCCTGCCGAATGCCCCATTTTAACGATCTCTGCTGCGCACGCACACCAGCAGCGCTGGTCCGAACTGTCGCCCGGACACACGATACTCCCGGTGCCTGCGCTGTTCACGGCAGCTCCCGCACCAGACGAAACCCCTGAAAGTAGTCCTGAAAATCGGTGCGGCCCCGGTGCCGGTCTGCCGAGCGGACATTGCGCGGCTCGTCATTCCAGGAGCCACCACGGGAAACGAAGGCGGCATCACCCGCCGGCTCTTCACAGCTTTGCACCGGCGAACGATACCCAGGATCGTACAGGGTACAGGTCCATTCCAGCACGTTGCCGGCCATATCGTACAGGCCAAAATCATTGCTGCGGTAACTGCCTACTGGCGCGGTGTAGACCTGGCCATCGCGGCACTGCATCACAGACCAGCCAACGAACACCTTTTTGCCATCCAGATCGGCGGCATTGGCATAGGCACAGCCCTGGTCGGGATTGTCGCCCCAGTAGCGGCTGCTGGTGGTACCAGCGCGTGCTGCGTACTCCCATTCCGCTTCGGTCGGCAGGCGATAGCGCTGACCGGTCTGCTGCGACAGCCAGGCTGCATAGTCGGTCGCGTTCTGCCAGGTGACATTGATCACCGGGCGCCGGCCACGTCCCCAGCCCTGGTCGGCGGGCAGCGGTCGCCCGGTGGCACTGGCGAAGCGGTCGTATTCATGAAACATCACTTCGTAGCGGCTCATGGCGAACGAACGGCCGATGCGCACCGGATGCGGTGTTTCGTCCTCGTAGCGGCCACGCTCATGCGGCGGCGAGCCCATCAGGAAACTGCCAGCCGGGATAATCACCATCTCCGGTCCGGGCGAGCCATCGCCGAGACGGTCACGAATCACCGGATTGCCAGGCACCAGGCGTTCCAGCGCCGCCTCGGCCTCGGCACGGTAGCCACAGGCCGCGCCACAGCGATCCAGATAGGCCCAAAGTGCGCGGCGGGTGTTCATGCGCCGCGCGGCTGTGAAGGCATCACGATCCTGCTGACGCTCGCGTGCGACACTCTCGGCACGACGCAGATCCTGCATCAGGGCGATCAATTCCGGGGCATCCGGCTGCAGGGCGAGCGCCTTGCGCAGCCAGCGATCGGCATTGGCCAGATCCTGCTGTTCCAGGCTGCGCTGGACCAGCATTGTCCAGCCGTTCACCAGCCGCTGCCGGCCACTGACCTTAAGCGGATCGTCGGGTATCAGACGTTCCAGCGCTTCCAGCCGTGCCAGTGCCTCATCGCCGGCATCACCGCGCCCCTGCTGCTCCAGAGTCTGGACCAGCAGCTCGAAACGACGCCGCAATGCACCAGCCTGTTCCTCGACATCCAGACGATGCAACATCTCGCGCGCATCCTGGCCATAACCGCAGCGCGGGCAGCGTTGCAGATACAGCATATAGGCAGCACGGTCGCCCACCCGTCGCGCGGCTTCAAACGCGCGCCGATCGGCTTCGCGTTCCGCTTCCTGCAGCGGCGCCGACCACTCAGTCGGCGGCACCGACGGTTCGACAGGGGTCCCGGTGACCGCGGGCACTTCCAGCGGCAGCGCCCCATCACGAACCATGAAGACGTAGACGCCCAGCAGTGCCAGCACCAGCAGCACCACGATCGCACCCCAGCGCCAGGCGGGCCACACCACGGCCGCTGCGCGCGCCTGATCCGGGCGCTGTGCATCGTCCAGATCGGCGATGAAACGGCCCGCCTCGATCGGACACAGCTCGCTCGGATACGCCAGACCCTGGCGCAGACGCCGCCAGGCCTCATCAGTCAGGCCGGCTGGCCGCGCCACCACATTCGGATATTGCGCTATAACCTCATGGGCGCTGTGCCCGGACAGCAGCTGATAGGCAAGCAACGCCAGAGCGTAGACATCGCGGCGGTACAGCGTCTCAGCAGACACCGCTTCGCTGCTCCCCTCGGCGCCCGTATCGCCACTCAGCCCAGTAGCGCCAAACAGCACGCTGCGCGGCTCGCGCGGTTCGACGGCCAGGCCAAAGCCCAGCAGCAGCACCATGCCCTGCGGATTCACACACACGGTGTCACTGTCCAGATGCTGATGGGCAATGCGGTGCTCGATGCGGGCATAGTCCAGCGCTGCAGCGACCGGACGCAGCCAGCGCAACACCGTCTCCCAGGGAAACCCCTGCGCACCCTGTTCCTTGAGCAGTTGGGTCAGAGTGCGGTAGCGCAGTGGATCGACATAGTCCATCTCGGCGAAGGGCCAGCCGTCGGCACCGCTGCGCCAGCCCTGCACGGCGACAATGTGCGGATGGCGCAGCTTGGTGGCCAGCTCGACCCGCGCCCGGACCTTGGTCAGATAGGCGCGTACCCCGACCAGATCGGCGCGCAACGCCCGTTCCTCGCGGATCACGCCGCGCCCAGCGGCCGGCGCATGGCTCAGCGGCGGAAACACCTTGAGCGCGCGCAGATTCAGCGCTGAGGGACTGTCGGCGGGCGCTTCCTCGGCGCGCGCCAGCCAGATCCGGCCACTGCCGCTTAGATCCTGCAGCAGACGAAAGCGACTGCCGGATGGGCCGATAGTCATGCCCGGCGCGAGAGTGTCCGCTCCCGCAGCAACCGGGGCCGCGACCCCGGCTGCCAGCAATTCATCCTGTCGACGCGCCAGTGCTTCCGCATCGGGCTGTCCATCCGAGCAGGCTTGTGCCGATTCTTTGAGATGCGTTTCCAGATCCATAGGTCCTGCGTCGAGTCGGTGACTGCGAAGGTCGCACCGAGCATGGGGTCCTAAACGGCTACTGCGGTATTATTCTCTAAGTCTAGCAGAAGCAAAAAACCATCCAGCGGCGACTCACTACCGGTAGGCGCCGCAACACACACAGCGCTTGATGCGCCTAACCGGCTCGCCCGAACGCCTGCGACCAGGATCCAAGCAGAACCCATGCCACGTCATCACACATCGACCATGCACCCCCTGGATGTTCCCCCCACTGTCCCCGCGCTGGACATTGCCGTGCGCTCGCTGCGCTCCCCAACCGGCCAGGGCCGCCGCGAAAACCAGGATAATTACCTGATCATCGATGAACATGGACAAGCGCGGCTGCTCTGGGCCGAGCAGGAAACTCGCCTGCGACTGACCGACTGGCCGGCCGGGCACCGGCGATTGGCGGTGCTGGATGGCATGGGCGGCCATAGCCATGGCCGGGAAGCAGCTGAGCAGACCGTCGAGGGCCTGCTCAACATCCCCGCCTGCACGGATCTGGATACGCTGTCGCGAGCACTCGATGCGCTGCACGAGCGGCTGCACGAACGCTTTCGCGCCGCTGACCTGGAATCGGGCTGCACGCTGGTGATGCTGGAAATTCCCGCCCATGGACCGGCGCTGCTGTGCCATGTCGGTGACTCGCGCCTGTATGCGATCAGCGCCGACAGCGTCGATTGCCTGACCGTGGATCATGTCCCGGCCACGCACATGGCCATGCTCGGCCTGATGGGCAGCGCCCAGTGGCGACAACAGGTCCATGCTCAGCGCAGCTCCGAGATCAGTCAGGCCTTCATACTCGGCAGTACCCTGGGCGTGCCGCAATTATATGCTGAGACCATTGAAGCCTCCCTGTTCGTCCTGAACGATGGCAACATGCCGCTGTTTCTGCACGGGCTGGGCGATCGGCGCGCGATCACGCTGGACGAGGACCGGGTCTATCTGCTGGCCAGCGATGGTCTGTGGAATCTGCATCAGCCAAAGGTCTTTGTGCAGCGCTGGCCGGCGCTGCTCGTGCAGCCACAACAGCCCCTTGACCAGCTGCTGGATCGCCTGCTGGCCGAACTGGCCGACACCATTCGCGCGCAGGGCTGTCAACCCGATGACAACAGCACCGTGATCCTGCTGCGCCGTGCGGCTACGGGCGACAGCCCGCCACAGGCCGGCGCGGCGGATTCGTGCCCGGTGGTTTAACCGATGGAAGCAACTGGAGGGCCGCGCCCGTGAAAATCAGGCACATTCTGCTCGCTCTGGGAGCACTGCTGGCGATCGCCTTCATGCAACCGCTGGTAACCTTCCTGGGAGGACTGACGCTGCTGCTGGGCGCGGGAGCGCTGATCGTGCGCGACCTGTCGCCGAGCGGCCAGGAAGCGCTGGAACGGCGGGTGCTGGGCTGGCTGCGCCGGGCGCGCGGTGGCCCGCCGAATATCGGGACTGCAGTCGAATCCAGGGCACAACCATCATTGCCGGACATTACCGGGCAGTTGCCGCCGGTGCGGGTGCGCCGCGCGCGCAAAACTGCGCCCTTGTCCAGGGTCGGCAGTGAGGAAGAACCGGCCGGTGATTGATATCAGCGACCGGGGAGGAGAAAAACCGCTACCCGCCAAGGCGCGCCGGGTAGTGGGCATAGCCTAACTCAGGCGTTCATCCGGGCGCGCAAAATGGCGTAAATCTCGTCCTTCAGGTGCAAGCGCTTTTTCTTCAGCGTTTCCGTGTAGAAATCCGATGGGGTCTCGATTTCCAGTTCGATCCGCTCCACCTCTTCATTAACCACATGATATTCATCGTATAACTGTGAAAAGCGGGCATCCTCGGCTTTCAGCTCCGCGATACGGTTCTTGTACTCGGGAAATTCGTGGAACAGATCGTGACTCTCACCAAGCATCGGGGTGTCCTCCTGGTACGGTTTATGGTTTTGTGCTGAACCGATGAACTTTTCACAGGATGAATTATACAAGATCAAAAGCCAGACGTGATGGGCGCGGTATACCCGCACCGGACACGCGCGCTGCCAACCCGTATTGCCGAACAACCGAGGTTCACGCCGATGAAAATCCGTATCATCGCCCGCCTGCAGATCCTGACCGGCCTGCTGCTGATCCTGGCCGGGAGCAGCCTGAGCGGCTGCAATACCGTCAAGGGCGCGGGCCAGGATATCAAGTCGGCCGGTCAGGCCATTGAGAAAACCGCCCAGCAGACCAAGCCCTATTGATCCCATCGCCGGCCACCGGGAAGCGCACCGATTGCGACGCTGACCACGCTTGTCAAGCTGCTGCTGTTGCCGCCCGGTGGCCCGCTGCTGCTGGGTTTGAGCGGGGCGCTGCTATATCACTACCGGCGGCATCTGGGTCTGCGCCTGCTGCTGGCCGGCAGCATGCTGGCCTATTTCACCAGCATTCCCTTCAGCGCCGCGCTGCTCAATCGCGCCCTGCAAACCACACCACCCCTGACCCTGCCGCTGTCGTCATGGCCGCAGTCGGCGGCGATCGTGGTGCTGGGCGGTGGCCTGCATCAGGATGCGCCGGAATACGGTTCCGGTCCGACCCTGCATGCACGCACCCTGGGCCGGCTGCGCTACGCGGCACATCTGGCGCGCCTGAGCAGCCTGCCGGTGCTGGCCAGCGGTGGACCGCCCCGCGCGGACGTGCCGTCCGAGGCCGAACTGATGCGTGAGGTGTTGCAAGAGGAATTTGGCATCAGCCCGGTGCTGGTGGAAAACCGTAGCCGCGATACCTGGGAAAATGCGCTATACAGCGCTGCTCTGCTGCGCGAGCGCGGTATTGAAACGGTCCTGCTGGTGAGCAATGCCGCGCACCTGCCGCGCGCGGCTGCGGCCTTTACCGCGCAAGGCCTGCGGGTGATCGCGGCGCCAACCCTGTTTTTCAACCAGCGCCTGCAGCCTCTCGATCCGCAATCCTGGCTGCCTTCAGTCACGGCAATCGAAGACATGCATTACGCCGCGCATGAGTGGCTCGGGCAGGTCTGGTACGCATGGCGTTCCAGGCCATAACCCACCCCGCTCTGCAGAGGGAAGGGCCAGGATTGGGGATGATTGCACCGACAGCAGCGGCCTTTCACACACCCGCACCCGGCCCATGATCGCCCTCTCCCACCGGGCGAGAGGGCATTACAGCACAGACGCTTACTGCGCGGCGCGGCAGAACTCGATCAGGCCCTGGGTCGAGGCATCGTGTCCGTCGGCCGGGCGTTCGCCCTTCAGTTCCGGCAGGATTGCGTTGGCCAGTTGCTTGCCCAGCTCCACGCCCCACTGATCGAAGGAATTGATGTTCCAGATCACGCCCTGCACGAACACCTTGTGCTCATACAACGCCAGCAGCGCGCCCAGCACCTGCGGCGTCATGCGCCGATAGAACAGGCTGGTGCTCGGCCGGTTGCCGGGGAAGATCTTGTAGGGCAGCAGTTTTTCCAGCGCCTCACCGCTCAGGCCCTGCTTCTCCAGTTCGGCACGGGCCTGCGCCTCGGTCTTGCCAACCATCAGCGCCTCGGCCTGAGCCAGGCAATTGGCCAGCAGGATCGGGTGATGATCGCCGACCGGGTTGGGGCTGTGCGCCGGCGCCAGGAAATCCGCCGGCACCAGATGTGTGCCCTGATGCAGCAACTGGTAGAAGGCATGCTGGCCATTGTTGCCCAGACCACCCCACAGGATCGGTCCAGTCTTGACCGATACCGCCTGGCCTTCGCGGTCGATCGACTTGCCGTTGCTCTCCATGTCCAACTGCTGCAGATAGTCCGGCAGCGAGCGCAGATAATCATCGTAGACCAGGGTCACCTGACTGCTGGCACCGAAGAAGTCGATGTACCAGACGCCCAGCAGCGCCAGGATCACCGGCAGGTTGTCCTGCAAGGGCGCGCTGCGGAAGTGCTCGTCCATGGCATGCGCGCCTTCAAGCAGCTCGATGAAGTGCTCCATGCCCAGATAGACCATGATCGGCAGGCCGATCGCCGACCACAGCGAATAGCGCCCGCCAACCCAATCCCAGAACTCGAACATGTTGGCGGTATCGATGCCGAACTTGCGCACCCCTTCGGCATTGGTCGAAACCGCGACGAAGTGCCGCGCCACTGCTGCCTCATCGCCCAGTTCCCGCACCAGCCAGGCACGCGCGGTGTGGGCGTTGGTCATGGTTTCCTGAGTGGTGAAGGTCTTGGAAGCAATGATGAACAGGGTGCTTTCCGGGTCGCAGTCGGCCAGCACATGGCTGATATGGGCGCCATCGACATTGGAGACGAAGTGCATGCGCAGGGTCGGATCACCATAGGGTTCGAGCGCCTCGCAGACCATCTTCGGGCCAAGATCGGACCCCCCGATACCGATGTTGACCACGTCGCGGATGCGCTTGCCGGTATGGCCGCGCCACTTGCCCCGGCGAATCTGGTCGGCAAACTTGCGCATGTGCTCCAGCACCGCGTTTACCTCCGGCATCACATCCTCGCCATTGACGAAGATCGACCGGTTGCCGCGATTGCGCAGGGCGACATGCAGCACCGCGCGGCGCTCGGTGTGGTTGATCATCTCGCCGCTGAACAGGCGCGCGGTCCATTCCGGCACCTGAGCCTGATAGGCCAACTCGGTGAGCAGGCGCAGTGTTTCGTCTGTAATACGATGCTTGGAAAAATCCACCAGCAGGTCGCCAAAGTGCCGGGAGAACCGAGCAAAGCGCGCCGGATCAGCGGCAAACAGGTCGCGCAGATGCAAATCGGCGATCGCGGCGTGATGGGCGTGCAGTTCTTGCCAGACCGGCAGATTGCTGGGAACGGACATGGACGGCTTCCTTATCAGAGAGTGAAACGACTGGCGAAACCCGGTGAACAGGAACCCGGGCGCGCGGCGCTGGCTGTGGCATCACGGCGCCAGGCGCGCCACGGAACCCTGCTGGTTACTATAGTGTCCCGCCTCGACACTGTCGAATCAGGCGGGCGCTCTGGCATCATGCTCGCCGCCTGTGCTCAACTTGCCAGGCACTCTTCTCTCACAGTGACGGAACCCTCTGCCGATGCCGACTGAATCCGATAAACCCCTGCGTGACCGGGTCAAACTGCTAGGCCGCCTGCTGGGCGATACCCTGCGTGACCGTGAAGGCCGCCCGGTGCTCGATGCCGTGGAAACTCTGCGGCAGGGCTTCACCGAGTTGCGGCGCCAGCCCGATGCACCCATCGAGATCCGCGAGCGGCTGATGCGCCTGATCGCCGCGCTCAATCCGGACATGCTCAACCATGTGGTGCGTGCCTTCAGCGCCTATTTCACCCTGGCCAACATCGCCGAGGAAGATTTCCAGCACCAGCAGCGCCGCGAACAGGTGCGCCGCAGCAAATCACTGTGGCGCGGCTCCTTCGATGAAACCCTGCGCAGCCTGCGCACCGCCGGTCTCGACGCCAGCCAGTTGCAGGCGCTGCTCGATCAGCTCTGCTTCATGCCGGTGTTTACTGCCCACCCCACCGAGGCCAAGCGCCGGGTTCTGCTTGGCGCACAGCGGCGCATCTTCCTCACCAACGGCAAACTGGATAATCCGGCGCTGAACAAATACCAGCGCGCCGAAGTCGTCGAGGAACTGCGCAGCCAGGTCCAGATCCTGTGGAAGACCGAGGAGGTGCGCAGCTACAAGCCACAGGTGCGCGACGAGATCAAGAACGGCCTGTATTACTTCCGCGAGTCGATTTTCCAGGCCCTGCCGCTGCTGTATCGCAATCTGGAGCGGGCGCTGGGTGCGGTCTACGCCGATCAGGGCGGCAAGAACGCGGTACGTATTCCCAGCCTGTTGCGCTTTGGCTCCTGGATCGGTGGCGATCGTGACGGCAATCCCTTCGTCACGCCGGAAACCACGGCGCTGGCGGTGCGCCTGCAGGCTCAGGATATCCTGCGCGAGTACCTGCGCCGGGTCGAGGAACTGAACCGGCATCTGACCTATTCCAGCTCGCTGGTCACGCCCTCACCGGTGTTCAGCGCCCATCTGGATGCGGACGTGCAGCGCATGCAGGCCCTGTTCAGCGACGCACCGCGCCAGTACGCCCAGGAACCCTATCGGCGCAAATTCTTCCTGATCTATCACCGCCTGCAGCACAACCTGGAGCGCATCCACGCCCAGATCGCCGGGCGTCCCGATCAGGTACCGGTGCCCTTCTGGGGCTATGCCTCGGCGCAGGAATTCCTCGATGAGCTGTACATCATCCGCGACTCGCTGCTTGCCCACGGCGACGGCGCGGTAGCCGATGGCGAACTGAAGGATCTGATCCGTCTGGCCGAAACCTTTGGCTTCCATCTGGCCTCGCTGGACGTGCGTCAGGAATCAGGCCGGCATACGGCCGCCGTGACGGAAATCTTCGCCATGGCGCCCAATCTGCCCGACTACGCGGCGCTGTCCGAGACGGAACGCCTCACTACCCTTGGCGAGCTGCTCGCCCAGCCCGGCACGCCGCTGCTGTACTGTGAGGCCTTCAGTCCCGCCACCCGCGAGACCCTGGACGTATTCCAGGTGATGGCGCGCATGCGCGAGGAGATCGGCCCGCGCGCCTTTGACAACTACGTTATTTCCATGACCCACGAAGCCAGCCATGTGCTGGAAGTGCTGTTCCTGGCCAGCTTCGCCGGTCTGGCCGGGCGCCGCGCCGATGGCGGCTGGCATTGCGAGATCCGCGTTGCGCCCCTGTTTGAGACCATCGCCGATCTGCAGCGGGTCGAGAGTGTGCTGACGCAACTGCTCGACCAGCCCGCCTATCGTGAGCTGCTGACCGCATCCGGCGGCGTGCAGGATGTCATGGTGGGCTATTCGGATTCCTGCAAGGACGGCGGCATTCTGGCCTCGAACTGGGGCCTGTATCAGGCGCAGCGGCAGGCGGTAGCACTGGCATCAGCGCGTGGCTTTGGCTGCCGGCTGTTCCACGGTCGCGGCGGCACGGTCGGGCGTGGTGGCGGTCCCACCCATGATGCCATTCTCGCCCAGCCTTCGGGCACGGTGCGCGGCCAGATCAAGATCACCGAGCAGGGCGAGGTGCTGTCGTTCAAGTACCAGAACCTGGAAACGGCGATCTATGAGCTGACTCTGGGGATCACCGGGCTGATGAAGGCCAGCCGGCATCTGGTCCAGGAGATTGCCGCTGATCCGCCGGACGCAAGCGCCGTAATGAGCGAACTGGCCAGTCACGGCGAAGCGGTTTATCGCGCCCTGACCGAGCACACGCCCGGCTTCATCGATTATTTCTACACCGCCACGCCGGTCAGTGAGATTGGCCAGCTCAACATTGGCTCACGACCGTCGCATCGCGCCAAGGGCGACCGTTCCAAGTATTCGGTGCGGGCGATTCCGTGGATGTTTGGCTGGGGCCAATCGCGCCACACCCTGCCGGGCTGGTACGGCATCGGCAGCGCCCTGGCTGCCTGGCGCGGTGATGATCCCGAACGGCTGGCGACCCTGCAGCGTCTGTACCGCGACTGGCCGTTTTTCCACGCGCTGTTGAACAACAGCCAGATGTCGCTGAGCAAGGTTGATCTGGGCATTGCCCGCGAGTATGCGCGCCTGTGCGAGGACGCCGATACCGAGGCGCACATTTTTGCCTGCTTCCAGGAGGAGTATCTGCGCAGTTGCCGGGAAATTCTGGCGGTGGCGCAACTGCCCACCCTGCTTGATGAAAACCCGACTCTGGCCAAGTCACTGGAGCGGCGCAATCCCTATCTTGATCCGCTCAATCACATCCAGGTCACCGTGCTTAAGCGCTACCGGCAGGCGCTACGGGATCACGGTGCGGATGCGCCTGAGGCAGCGCTATGGCTGCAGCCGCTGCTGCGTTCGATCAATGCCCTGGCGGCGGGCATGCGCAACACGGGTTAAGTGCTGATTCAAATCCCCCTTGCCATCCGCAAGGGGGCGTTCCGGAAAATCCGGTAGTGGTTTAATTTAGAATTTTTTGATGTTTCAAGTTGTAGCGATGCAAGAAGAGTTGGATGGTGATTTCGTGCATTTTGGGGCATTTGGAAAACGAAAGGGTCTTGCGCACGAGCCGCTCCAGGCGTTGGCGCAGGGTATTGTTAAAGCGCTCAATGTGATGGGTCGGGCCCCGTTTGGGGTAGCGGGCCTGATGCTGGCCGGCAGGCAGGACGTTGTGATAGCTCTCCAGATGATCCGTATACAGTAGGCCTTGACGGTAAGCAGGTGGGATACGGGCCCAAAGGAGCCGGGCGGTGGCGTCATTGCGTGGCCCCAAGGCATACGCGACGATCTGGCGGGTGCGCCGACAGAGGGCCAGCCACAGCCAGACCACTCCACGCCGGCGATGACCCACAAAAGTCCACAATTCATCCAGTTCCAGGACATCATCCGGTTGAGCGGCGGGCAAGGTCGTCTCCAACGGCGGCATCCTCAGGGCTTTTTTTTCAGCCAGGCGGTGACCGTGTTGCGCGATACGCCAAAGGTGCGACTGAGCCCTCGCAGGCTGCTGCGTTCCTGGTAGGCCCGCAAAATGGTCTCCCGCTCGGCCTCCGAATAGGCATTGGAACCGGGGTTTTCGCGATGCTGCCGACCACAGGTCCGGCACCGATAGCGCTGCTGGCCCTTGGCCGTCACGCCGTACCGGATGAGCCGGTCACTCGCACAGTACGGACAGCGTAAGGTGAGGGTTACCATGATCGTACCTTTCGTGGAT
>RXIX01000055.1 GCA_003989075.1 Candidatus Competibacteraceae bacterium
TTTCCGGAGTTTTTCAACGGCCCGCTGATGGCCCAGTTCAGCCAGCGCAACACCGCCGAAGCGGTGCGCCAACTGGCCGAGTACACCACACCGCTGCGCGAAGCCATGGTGCAATTGGCCGTGGCCTATAATGTCAACATCATCGCCGGCAGCATGCCCGAGTACAGCGGCAGCTCCCTGCACAATGCCGCCTATCTGTGCCGGCGCGATGGCACCTGGGACAAGCAGTCCAAGCTGCACATTACCCCCGACGAGCAGGCCTACTGGGGCTTGCAGGGCGGGGACGCATTGCGGGTGTTCGAGCTGGACGTGGGCAAGATCGGCATCCTGATCTGCTACGACGTCGAGTTTCCGGAGCTGCCGCGCCTGCTGGCCGATCAGGGCATGCAGATTCTGTTCGTGCCGTTCTGGACCGACACCAAGAATGCCTACCTGCGGGTGCGGCGCTGCGCCCAGGCCCGGGCGATCGAGAACGAGTGCTACGTGGTGATTTCCGGCAGCGTCGGCAACCTGCCCAAGGTGGAAAACATGGACATGCAGTATGCCCAGGCGGCGGTGTTCACACCGTCGGATTTCGCCTTCCCGCACGATGCCATCGCTGCCGAGGCGACGCCGAACACGGAAATGACCCTGATCGTTGACCTGGATCTGGATAACCTGAAGGAGCTGCGCATGCACGGCAGCGTGCGCAACTTCCGCGATCGACGCCTGGACCTGTACAAGATTGCCTGGACCGGCCGGGGATGATGCAGGCCCTGCCGCGCGCCGCTACCTGTCGCAACCTCCAAAGGTCATGATCATGAAACTGTACTTCACCAAGATGCACGGCATCGGCAACGATTTCGTGGTGATCGATGCCATCAGGCAGAGCGTGGCGCTGACGCCGGCAGCGATTCGTGCCCTGGCGGATCGGCATGTCGGCATCGGCTGCGATCAGGTACTGCTGGTGGAAACGCCGACCCGTGCCGACGCCGATTTCCGTTACCGGATCTTCAATGCCGATGGTGGCGAAGTCGAGCAGTGTGGCAACGGCGCACGCTGTTTTGCCCGCTTTGTCCGCGAGCATGATTTAAGCGATCGCGACGAGCTTTGTGTGGAAACTTCGGCCGGCCTGTTGCGGTTGCGCCTGCTGGCCGATGGCCGGGTGGCGGTGGATATGGGTCAGCCCCGTTTGGAGCCGGCTGAGGTGCCGTTCTTCGCCACCGAGCGCGCCGCACGTTATCCGATCGCGGCTGATGGCGTTGAGCTGGAGATTGCTGCGGTGTCGATGGGCAATCCGCATGCGGTGCTGATGGTCGAGGATGTCGAGCGTGCACCGGTGGCGCATCTTGGGCCGCTGCTGGAGCGGCATGGCCGTTTCCCGAATCGTGCCAATGTCGGGTTCATGCAGCTTCTTGCCCCCGATCATATTCGTCTGCGGGTGTTCGAGCGCGGCACCGGCGAGACCCGTGCCTGTGGCAGTGGTGCCTGCGCGGCAGTGGTGGCGGGACGGCTGTGGGGTTTGCTGTGGCCGAATGTGCGCGTTGATCTGCCCGGTGGCACGCTGGAGATCCACTGGGCCGGTGAGGGTGAGCCGGTGACGATGATTGGCCCGGCTACGACGGTGTTCGAGGGCTGGATCGAGCAGTAGGTGGCTGTGTACCGCGCTGTCAACTACCCCGCCCTTTAGGGCGGGGCTTGCGGCTGTGCTCGGACGGTCCCTTGTCGTCATTGCACGCTGCATTGGGCATTCAAGCATGGATTCCTGGCATAACATGCGTACCCGTTAGGTCGGTTGACACCCCGGATCAAGGGGCTGCGTTGAAGCAGAGCGACCTCGCTCTTCGTTCCGAGTCTTGATCGATTGCGACCCGTGTGGATTGCTCCACTCAGACGAACAGCGCCAGTATTTTTCTGCACGGGAAACGGTTTACCGCGAGGGTGCCTATGTGCATTACGTCTGATTACATAGGAAGTTATGACTCAATTCAACCCAAAAGCTGACCGCGCTGTGCGCGGTGCGCTATCCCTCCCTGCCGTAAACAGCGGGGCTTCTCGCGCAATTCTGGTGAATGCCTGCAGCCGGGCCAGGGCCGTCTCGGTGGAGGAATCCCCGTCCTGCTGCAGGGCGGTGAGGATGGCAGGACTTAAGCGGGCGGTGCCGCCGGCGGGGCCGGGGTGTAGCCCAGCCATTGATCCAGTTGCGCGTGTAGCGGGTCAAGGCCCTGTGCGGTGACTGCCGAGAACAGCTGTACGCTGGCCGGAGCCTTGGCGGAGCGCAGGGCCTGGGTGACCTGGCGCAGGGTTGCCGCTGCCGCGCCCCGGCTGAGCTTGTCGGCCTTGGTGAGCAGGGCATGCACCGGCAGGGCGCGGGCCTCGCAGCAGGCCAGCAGTTGCTGATCCAGCGGGGTCAGTGGATGGCGGATATCCATCACCAGCAGCAGGCCGCGCAGCGCTGCACGCTCGCGCAGATAGCGCTCCAGCAATGCGCCCCAGTGGCGGCGCATTGCCTCAGGCACCTGCGCGTAGCCATAGCCGGGCAGATCCACCAGGCTGCGGCCCGCTTCGACCGTGAAGAAGTTGATCATCTGGGTGCGGCCGGGGGTTTTACTGACCCGGGCCAGTTGGCGCTGGCCGGCGAGCAGGTTCAAGGCGCTGGACTTGCCGGCGTTGGAGCGTCCGGCCAGAGCGACTTCCAGGCCACTATCGTCTGGAAGTTGCGAGAACGCATTGATGCTGCTCATGAATTGCGTCGCCTGGTAGCGGCGCGCGCGACTGTCGGCAGTGGTGAAAGCGCTGGTTATTGCAGGGTTTCTCATTGAACTCATAAGCCGAAACTGATATATAAAACTACCGTTTTCGCAGGGTGGCGACCGCCGGAAAAGGCAGGCTTGGCCATCATCGAGCGAGACTCGGCCGCCGGTTGAAACCACTGCTTTATCTGACTTGTGTGCGGGCGGCACGGTCGCCTGAACCGAACGTTGTCATCGTACAGGAGCATTCCAAAAATGAAAAAACTTGTTGTGATCGCCGCGACCTGCGCACTGCTCGGTTCTGCGACCGCCGCGCTAGCCGCCGGTGACGCCACCGCGGGCAAAACCAAGTCCGTCAGTTGTGCCGCCTGCCACAACGCGGATGGTAACAGTACCAATCCTGCTTATCCGAAGCTGGCCGGGCAGGGCGCTGATTACCTGCTTAAGCAGTTGCAGGAGTTTAAGGCGGGCGTGCGCGTGAACGCCATCATGGCCGGCATGGCCGCGCCGCTGAGTCCGCAGGATATGGAAGACCTGGCGGCCTACTTCGCCTCGCAGCAGGTGACGCGCGGCACCACTGATCCGGCGCTCGCGGCCGCCGGCGAGGCGGTCTTCCGTGGCGGCAATCTGAACAGCGGTCTGGCCGCCTGCTCGGCGTGCCATGGCGCTACCGGTGCGGGCAACCCGGCCGCCAAGTTCCCGTCGCTGGCGGGCCAGCATGCCGACTATGTCGAACTGCAGCTCAAGAGCTTCCGCGCCATGGAGCGTGCCAACGACGCCGGCCAGATGATGCGCGCCAATGCCGCCAAGATGACCGACGCCGAAATCAAGGCCGTCGCGTCCTACGTCCAGGGCCTGCAATAGGCTCACACGCGACCGGGCGATACGTCCCGGTCGTCCAGGGTGGCCGGGCAGCCACCCTTTTTTGTGCCTTTCGCGCCTTTCGCGCTGGCCCCGGCCTGCGGCGTCTGGCGCGATCGGTTCTGGTCTCCTGAACGGATTGCGGTTCACCCGGTCGAACAGGCGTCCGCAACCCTTGCCAGTGCTCCGCCGTGAACGATAACACCGCAAGCAAGCCTGTTACCCGGCGTACCCTCGCCTGGGTGCTGCTGGAACTCCTCGGTTCGATGAACCTCGCCATCACCCTGTTGGTGGTGGTGGCCGTTGCCTCGGTGATCGGCACCGTGCTGCAACAGAACCAGCCCTATCCGGATTATGTGCTCAAGTTCGGTCCGTTCTGGTTCGAGGTTTTTCGCCGCCTCGGCCTGTACGACGTCTATGGTGCAGGCTGGTTCATCGGCATCCTGGCTTTTCTGATCCTCTCGACCAGCGTATGCATTTACCGGCAGGCGCCGCTGCTGTGGCGTGACATGACCCGGTTTCGCACCGGGGTGCAGCTGCGTTCGTTGCAC
This sequence comes from Candidatus Competibacteraceae bacterium, assembly GCA_003989075.1. Taxonomy (GTDB): domain Bacteria; phylum Pseudomonadota; class Gammaproteobacteria; order Competibacterales; family Competibacteraceae; genus RXIX01. The sequence continues at coordinate 4,145 of RXIX01000055.1, forward strand.
GGCTTTCACCAGCAGGCCGAGTGGCATCTGGCCGGATGCGAGCCTGAGAAGGTGCGCGCTGAGCTGACCGGCCTGCTGGCTGCGCGCGGCTATCGCTGGCGGTTGCGGACTGGTGACGATCATCAGGTGCTCGCGGCGATGAAGGGCCGCTACAGCCGCCTTGGCTACCTGTTCACCCATGTCGCGGTGGTGGTGATTGGTATCGGCGGCTTGCTCGATGGCAATCTGTGGCTGAAGCTCAAGGAATGGCGCGGTGAGCTGCGGATCGAAACCCGCGATCTGCCCGCCGGACGGATTCCACCCGAAAGCCGCTTGGCGCCTGGCGCGGTGCCGGCCTTTCGTGGCAACGTCATGCTGCCCGAAGGCAGCGCCGCCAACTTCGTCTTCCTGCGCATGCGCGATGGGTTCCTGCTGCAGGAACTGCCCTTTGCCATTGAGCTGAAGGATTTTCAGGTTGCCTACTACGACACCGGTCAGCCCAAGTCCTTTATCAGTCAGGTACTGATTCACGACCAGGAGCAGCTTGGCGAGCAGCCGCTGGAAGCGACCATCCGCGTCAACCATCCGCTGGTCTATCGTGGCTATGCCATCTACCAGTCCGATTTCGGCGACGGTGGCTCCAGGCTGGAGCTGCGCGCCTGGCCATTGAACAGTGGCCATCTGGAGCCGAGCGAGGCCCGCGGCGCCGTTGGTGAAACCCTGCGCGTTGGCGGCAGTACGGGCGGTGCCATGGCGCTGGAACTGGACGATTTTCGCCTGTTCAACCTGATGCCGGAGCCGGATGCCCAGCCCGGTGAGCGCAAGTTCCGCAATTTCGGCCCGAGCGTCGGCTTCAAGCTGCGCGATGCGGCCGGCAGCGCCCGCGAATACCTGAACTACATGGCGCCGGTGCAACTGGAAGGGCGCTGGTTCTACATCAGCGGCATGCGTGATCGCCCCGGTGCACCGTTCATTTACCTGCACATCCCGGCTGATCCGGCCAACAGTCCGCAACGCTTCCTGCGCTTCAATGCCCGCCTGCGCGACAGTGCCGGACTGCGCGCACTGCTTGAGCCACCCGCAGTGGCGGTCGAGGATGAGTTTCGCCGCGACCTGAACCGGGTGCGGCTGAACCTGGTCGAGCTGTTCGCGCGCGGCGGCTTTACCGCAGTCACTGAGCAGGCCAAAGCCGTAGTGCCGCCCGAGCGGCTTAAGGAAGCGACGACGTTGTACATGAACATCCTGCGCGATGCACTGGCCGAGGTGTTCGTCGCTGTGCTGCGTGAGGAGGGCGTCAACGTCGAGCAGGCCATCGGCGAACGCGAGGATGCCTTTTTCAACGATGCAGTCGGCGCGATCGCCGCGTTGCCAGCCTATGGCTCACCGTTCTACCTGCAGATGACCGGGTTTCAGCAGGTCGAGGCCTCGGGCCTGCAGGTCACCCGCAGCAGTGGCAGCACAGTGGTCTACGGTGGTTTTCTGCTGCTGGTCATCGGCGTCTTCATCATGTTTTATACTTCACAGCGCCGCCTCTGGGCCTGGCTGGCGATTGAGCCGACAGGCATCCGGATGCTCCTGGCCGGCACCGGCAATCGTCGCCAGGCGGAATTTGCCCGTGAATTTAATGAACTGGCAGCAGCGCTGGCGCGGCGCCTGGGTCCACCTGAACCTGAACCGGTCGCACCGGATGCGGTCCACAGCTCCACCCGAATCGGAAAGAGGCAATAACAATGGCGGTAACGCGTGAAGCAATGCTGGAGCAGGCGGACCAGCCGTCTGCGTCGCTGCGATTGACGGCCCAGGAGATCGTCTGGGCAGTGCTGGTCGTAGCCGGATCGCTCTATGCCGGACTGTTCTACAGCGCGTCCATGGATGGCTATGAAATGGTGATCCTGGCCGGTAGCGCACTCGCCCTGATTGCCTGGGGCCGGTACTGGTCGCCGGTGCGGCCCCTGAGCGTGGTGGTGACGGTACTGGTGCTGCTGGCCCTGTGGCGCTATGGCGACGACTACGGCCTGCGCCAGCGTGATTTCTGGCTCAAGTATTTTCTGGAAAGCCAGGCCGCGTTCATGTGGATGAGCACGCTGTATGTGCTGGCGACGGTGACCTATTTCGTCGCGCTGTTTTCCCGTTCCGTGTTCATTGGCAAGACTGCCACTGCGCTGACCTGGAGCGCGACGGTGATGGGCCTGACCGGGCTGCTGGTGCGCTGGCGCGAGTCCTATCTGCTTGGCGCCGATATCGGCCATATCCCGGTCAGCAATCTCTATGAAGTGTTCATCCTGTTCGCGCTGATCACCGCGCTGCTGTATCTGTTCTACGAGGACCGACACCGCACCCGTGCCATGGGTGGCTTCGCCCTGCTGGCCATCAGTGGCGCGGTGGCGTTTCTGCTCTGGTACACCTTCGATCGCCAGGCGCACCATATTCAGCCGCTGATCCCGGCTCTGCAAAGCTACTGGATGAAGATTCACGTCCCGGCTAATTTCATCGGCTATGGCGCCTTTGCCCTGGCAGCGATGCTCGGCGTGGCCTATCTACTGCGGCAACGGGCTGAGGCACGCCATCCCGATGGTCTGCTGGCTACAGTGCTGCCGTCGCTGGTGCTGCTCGACGATGTCATGTATAAGGCCATCGCCTTGGGCTTTGCCGCCTTTACCATCGCCACGATTCTCGGCGCGCTGTGGGCAGCCGAGGCCTGGGGTGGCTACTGGTCCTGGGATCCTAAGGAAACCTGGGCGCTGATCGTCTGGCTGAACTACGCGGCCTGGCTGCATCTGCGGCTGAGCAAGGGCCTGCGCGGTGCGCCGATGGCCTGGTGGGCGGTGATCGGCCTGTTCGTGACCCTGTTCGCCTTTCTTGGTGTCAACATGTTTCTGTCGGGCCTGCATTCCTACGGCACGCTGTAGCCGATGGCCCGGTCGCCATTTTCTCAATCCGTTCACCCGATGCTGGAGTTCATCCGATGCTGAACCCGCTGCGCCGCTTGCTGCTCATGGTGCTGGCCTGTGCCCTGCCGCTGGCTGTTTTCGCCACCGATCTGCCATCGCCCTTCAAGGAAGGTCAGGACTATGCCCGTCTGGCTAATCCGGTACCGGTCGCGACACCCGGCAAGACCGAGGTAGTCGAGATGTTCTGGTACGGCTGTCCGCACTGCTACGATCTGGAGCCCTCGACCCAGGCCTGGCTGAAACGCAAGCCGGATAACGTCGCCTTCGTGCGGATTGCGGTATCCTTTGGCGCGAGCTGGGAACCGGGCGCGCGTGCCTATTACGCTGCCGAGGCACTGGGTGTGCTGGATAAGCTGCACCAGCCACTGTTTGAGGCCTACCACCAGCGCCGGCCGTTGGGCGATGTCGATGCCCTGGCCGCCTTCGCCGCTGAGCATGGTGTCGATGCCGAAGCGTTTCGCAAGGCCTACACCTCCTTCCAGACCGAAACCCAGTTGCGGCGCGGCAACCAGCTGGCGCAGCGCTACGGCATTCGCGGCGTACCGGCGGTGATCGTGAATGGCACCTACGAGATCCGTTCGCCAAAGGTCTTTGAAGTGGTGGATTTCCTGGTTGCCCAAGCCGCTGCGCCCAGGAGCTAGGGCGGTAATGAGAGCAGAACCCTGGCGCGGTGCGCGCGCAGGGGCATTGATCCGCTTCTTGAATCCTGGCAGTTCGCGCACCGGAGGCCGCGCCAGCACGCCTCCAAGGACCCTGACCCATGCCTGAAAGCGCCGATCCGCAACGGTTGCGCCTGCTCAGCTACAACATCCAGAGCGGACTGAGCACCCGCACCTATTCCCAGTACCTGACGCGCAGCTGGAAGCATGTGGTGCCGGTGCCGTCGCGGATGGTCAACCTCGATGGCATTGCCCGCGTGCTCAAGGGCTACGATATCGTCGCCCTGCAGGAAGTGGATGCCGGCAGTCTGCGCAGCGGTTTTGTCAATCAGGCCAAATACCTGGCCGACTATGCCGGCTTTGCCCACGTCTTTGGCCAGTCCAACCGCAAGATCGGCGTAATTTCCCAGCATTGCAACGCCATGCTCAGTCGCATTGCCCCGGATGCCATCACCGAGCACAAACTGCCTGGTCTGATTCCGGGGCGGGGTGTGCTGGAGGTGCGTTTTGGCAATGGACCCGATGCCCTGCATGTATTGATTCTGCACATGGCGCTGGGCCGGCGTGGCCGGCTACGGCAGATCGAATTCCTGGCCGAACAGGTGCGCAGCTATCGCCATGTCATCCTGATGGGCGATCTCAACTGCCGTTCGGACAGTCCGGAAATGGCGGTGTTGCTGGATAAGGCCCGCCTGCGTGAATCGGCGCCGGGTCTGTACACCTTTCCGAGTTGGCAGCCGAATCGGCAACTGGATCATATTCTGGTGTCGCCATCAATCACCGTCGAGCGGGTCGAGGTGCTTGGCTATACCTATTCCGACCATCTGCCGATCGCCATGGATGTGTGTCTGCCGCCGACCGTGTGTCTGGCGCCGGTGACCGTGGTTCGCCCGCTGCCCAGTCGCGTACCGGCTGCGACCGTGGCTACGGTGCAACCACTGAGTAAGTCCTGACGCGCGGGTACTCAGGCGGGATGCGCGCATGACCACCTTCTGGGCGGCTCTGGAGCGGGCAATCACTGCCGCCCTGGGTCGGCCCGTCATGATGACACCGCGTCAAGCGCTCAGCGGTGGTTGCATCAATCAGGCTTGGCGGATCGGACCGGATGCGCAGCCATTTTTTGTCAAGACCCAGGCCAACGTTGACCCGGAGCTGTTCGCTGCCGAAGCGGCCGGGCTGGAAGAATTGGCTGCTACCGCAACCGTGCGCGTGCCCCGGCCGATTTGCTGGGGCAGCAGTGCCGGCCAGGCTTATCTGGTGCTGGAGTATCTGCCGCTGGGCGGCAACGATGCGCAGGCGATGGAGCATCTGGGCCGGCAACTGGCAGCATTGCACAGCATCGCCCAGCCCTTTTTCGGTTGGCATCGTGACAATACCCTCGGTACGACCCCACAGCCCAACACACCCTGCGCGGACTGGGTGCACTTCTGGCGCACGCAGCGCCTGGGATTTCAACTGGCGCTGGCGGCGCGCAACGGTTACGGCGGGCACTTGCAGCGCCAGGGCGAGGCCCTGCTGACGCGGCTGGAAGGGCTGTTTGCCGGATATCAGCCGGTTCCGGTGTTGTTGCACGGCGATCTATGGGGTGGCAATGCCGCTTGCACGCTTGAGGGTACGCCGATCATCTTCGATCCCGCCTGCTATTACGGCGACCGTGAAGCCGATCTGGCGATGACTGAACTGTTTGGCGGCTTTCCAGCGCGCTTTTACGCGGCCTATCGGGAAATACTGCCACTGGTTTCAGGCCATGTTCAGCGGCGCATGCTTTATAATCTCTATCATGTTCTTAATCACCTGAATCTGTTTGGTGGTGGCTACCGCGCGCAGGCCGAGCACATGATCGCCCAATTTCTGGTGGAATTGGCTTGATTTTTGCATAGAAAGCTGAGTTTAGTGCCGCAGATAGTTGACTCTCTTTTATCTTTAACCGCCCCAAACCATCCCAAAAGCACCCTGATAATCCCATGATCGATCTGCATTGCCATCTGCTGCCCGGTATTGATGACGGCGCGCCGAATCTGGATACGTCCTTGGCCATGGCGCGAATCGCCGTTGCCGATGGCATTACCGTCACCGCCTGCACTCCGCATATCTATCCGGGCATGTATCAGAATACCGGGCCGGCCATCCGTCAGGCGGTCAGCGAATTGCAGGCGCATCTGGATGAAGCTGGCGTGTCGCTGCGCCTCACCTATGGTGCGGATACGCATATTGCTCCTGATCTGGTTGCGGGTTTGCGCGACGGGCGCGTGCCTTCCTTGCATGGCAGCCGCTATTTTCTGCTCGAACCGCCGCACCATGTGGCGCCACCGCGACTGGCGGAAACCGTCTTCGATCTACTCGCGGCCGGTTATGTGCCGGTGGTGACGCACCCGGAACGGCTGAGCTGGATCGAGGATCGCTACGAAACCTTTATTGAACTGGTGCGCCAGGGGGCATGGATGCAGGTCACAGCCGGCAGTCTGACCGGTCGTTTTGGTTCCGCCGCGCAATATTGGGGCGAACGCATGCTCGACGAGGGCTGGGTGCATATCCTGGCGACGGATTCGCATAGTGCGGAGCGTCGTCCGCCCCTGCTGGCCGAGGGACAACAGGCAGCGGCACGCTGGGTGGGTGACACGGAGGCGTTATATTTGGTACAAACGCGCCCGCAGGGCATACTCGACGATTGCAGTCCCGATGATCTGCCGCCGATTCCGGCCCTGGCCACCCCGGTGTCCGGGTCTTCAGGATCGGTATGGTCGCGGCTGCGGCATTGGTTCGGTGGCCACTCGTTTCGTTAACATTTGCGCCCGTATTCCCGTATTTAGAGAGGTGACTGGTTTTGCAGAAGGTGAATATTCCCGCACTCCTGGTGTTGATGGTGGCGCTGCTCATGCTATCGGCCTGCGCGAGCACGAGCACGCCACCGGCTGAAACAACGTCCACACCGGTTGCGTCCAGCGCTTCCACGGGGGCAGGTGTGTCTCCGACCGAGACTTCGACGCCGGTGGCGGTTGCGAATACTCGCGTGGGCACCGAGGAATATCGGATTGGTCCGCAGGATCTGCTGGAAATACAGGTCGTCGGCGTGCAGGACCTGAGCCGTACGGTTCGAGTCAATTCGCGGGGTTCGATTTCGCTGCCCCTGGTGGGTGTGGTCAAGGCTGCTGGCCTGACCAGCCAGGAACTGGAGGCAGAACTGGCCACCCGGCTGGCCAAGGATTATCTGCAGAATCCCCAGGTCAGCGTCTTCATCAAGGAATTCACCAGCCAGCGGGTGACGGTGGAAGGCGAGGTCAAGAAGCCTGGGGTTTACCCCATTAAGGGACATATCACACTGTTGCAGTCGCTGGCTACCGCCGAAGGGATTACCAATATGGCGGATGCCAGCAATATTAAGGTGTTCCGGGTTGCGCCCGATGGAACCCGGTCCGTTCAGGTGTTTGACCTTGAGCAGATTCGCACCGGTGCCGCGCCTGACCCCGAAGTCCGGAATGACGATGTGGTGCAGGTTGGTCAATCCCAAGGCAAGGCGGTGGCCAAGGGTTTGATGGAGTTCATCCTGCCATTCCGGTTGCTGAGTCCGGCTCTGTAATGAACCCGGTTTTCCAGGAGCCAGTCCGCCGCGTTTCTGGTGCGCAGGGTTGCCTGTTGCTGGCCGTCACGCCAAGTGAATCGTAGCCGCCTGGATTTCCGCAAGATTGTAAGATTGGATAATTTTGATGAGCGAAACAGAATTGCTGACCCGCAATGGTGATCCACCTTCGATGCGCAAGGCGCTGGTCGAACGAGCAACGACTTTGCCTGGCCCACCATTACCGCCGGACACCACAGGGAGCGGAGATGATGTCGAGGGCGATGAGCTAAACCTGCGTGAGCTATGGCATGTCATCGTCAAGCGCCGCTGGACCATCATCCTGTTTACCCTGATCGTGGTGACTGCCGTAGTGACGGCGACCTTCTTGAAAACGCCCATCTATCGTGCCAGCACCACGGTGCAGATTGATCGCGAAGACATCAAAATCACCAAGATCGAAGAGGTAACCCCGGTCGAGCGCGGCGGCTCTGGTCAGGATTATTACCAGACCCAGTACGAATTGCTCAAAAGTCGGAGCCTGGCGCTGCGAGTCATCAACCAGCTGGGGTTGGCTGAGCGGCGTGAGCCCGATAAGGAACCCTCGCTGCTCGCGCAACTCAAGCAATGGGTGACCGACTGGCTGCCGAAGAGTAATGATGAAAAGCCGGAACCGCCCTCGGAGAGCGCGCGCCTCGAAGGCGTCATCAGCAGATTCCTGCAAAACCTGACCGTCGAACCGGTGCGCAATTCGCGGCTGGTCAAGCTGCACTACGACAGCCCTGATCCTAAAGAGGCAGCTAATGTCGTCAATGCCGTGGCGAAGAGTTATATCAACCTGAACCTGGAACGCCGTTTCGACGCCTCGTCCTATGCGCGCAATTTTTTGCAGGAGCGCCTGCAGCAGGTCAAGGTCAAGTTGGAGGATTCCGAGCGGCAACTGGTGAGTTTCGCCCGTGAAGCCGGCATCATCAATACCGACGACAAGCAGGGTATTACCAGTCAGACCCTGGCAAGCATCAATCAAGCCTTGAGTGACGCCGAAAAGAAGCGGATCACCGCCGAGGCAGTCTACCGACAGATGAATGCGACTCGCGGACAAGGGGCCAGCCAGATCCTTGAGAGCAGCACGATCCAGACGCTCAAGGAAACCAAGGCCAAGCTGGATGCGCAATACCAGGATAACCTGAGCATCTATAAGCCGGCCTACCCGGCGATGGTGCAGCTGCGCAGTCAGATTAACCAGATCGATAGCCTGATCAATCAGGAAATCAACAATATCCGCGCGGCGATCTCGGCTACCTACGAATCCGCCCGTGCCGAGGAGTCTCTGCTGCGGGCTAGCCTTGAGCAGGCCAAGAAAGAGATGCTGGACCTGCAAAACCGCAGTATCCAGTTCAATATCCTGCGCCGGGAAGTTGATACCAATCGTCAGCTTTACGATGGCCTGCTGCAGCGCTTCAAGGAAGTAGGCGTGGCGGCTGGTGTGGGCACAAACAACATCTCCATCATTGATGACGCGAAGGTGCCGGTTCTGCCCTACAAGCCAAACCTGCGGCTGAACGCGCTGCTGGCGCTGGTGCTGGGTTTGCTGGGTGGGGTGGGTCTGGCGTTCCTGTTCGAGCGTCTGGACGATACCTTCAAGCGCCCTGAGGAACTGGAGAAGGCGCTGGGTCTGCCGGTGCTGGGGGTGATTCCGCGCACTCGCGCGCTGCGCGGTGACGATCGCGCCGTTGCCCTGAGCGGCCATGATGATGCGCGTTCGGCCTTTGCCGAAGCCTATCGCTCGGTACGCACCGCCTTGCAGTTTTCGACGGCCAGTGGTGTGCCGCGCCTGCTGACCGTGACCAGTACGCAGGCCGGCGAGGGCAAAAGCACCACGGCCCTGAGCCTGGCGATCCAGTTCGCCCAGGCCGGCAAGCGCGTGCTGCTGATTGACGCTGATCTGCGCAAGCCGTCCGTACACCGCAGCCTGGGGCTCGACAACAGCCTCGGGCTTACCAACTTCCTGGTCGGCGAGACGGTACAGCCGGTGGAAATCGCCCGACCCACGCACATTCCCAACCTATTCACCATTACCTCCGGGCCGTTGCCACCCAATCCCGCCGAGCTGCTGTCCACAGCGCGGATGATGGCACTGCTGTCGCTGTCCGCAGAAAAGTTCGATCAGGTGCTGGTTGATGGGCCGCCAGTGCTGGGTTTGGCCGATGCGCTGATTCTCGGTAACCTCTGCGAGGGCACCCTGCTCAATGTGGAAATGGGCTCTACGCCACGTGGACATGTGCAGGGTGCGATTAAGCGCTTGCGCGGTGCGCGGGTGCATGTGCTGGGCACGATCATGACCAAGCTGGAGGCGCGCGCCGGCGCCTATGGCTACTATTCCAGCTACTACCACTACCACAACAGTTACTACGGCGAAGCGCCGACTAATGCCAAGAAGCTGGCGGTTTAAGCGCATGACGATCAGCGGCAGGGAGATCTATGGGCGCTGATCCGGCGGGAGCGCGCATGGATGTCGGCGACCCGGATCTTCTGCAACGGGTGCTGATCTGTTACCAGACGCCGCTGGCACACCCGGAATGGTTGTCGCCCGCACTGTCGTTGCCACGCGGCATGGACCGTCTGTTGTTGCTGGCCAATGGTTCGCCGGAAGCCTTGGATCTGGCGGCGCGCCAGACCGGAAGCGATCGTGCGCAGGTGCAGGCGGCGGCAAGCTTTTTCATCCAGCAGGTCTGTTTTGTCCGTAGCGCTGATCACTACCGGGTGCTGGGTCTGCGGGCCGACGCCACCGCTGAGCAGATTAAGGAACACCATCGCCTGCTGATGCGGCTGGTGCATCCGGATCGCCAGGGCGTCGCCGATCTCTGGGCGGATGCCTATGCCGCCCGGGTTAATGAAGCCTACAGCGTGCTGTCCCGGCCGCTATCGCGTGAACGCTATGATGCACTGCTGCAGACTCACCGCGCCGAGGCCAAGGCAATGGTGTCCCGGCCGGTGTCCTTTCGACCCCTGAGCCACGCTCCCCAGGATGATCGACCTGCCGGCTTGCTGTCGGTACGCTTGCGTCAGTCTCTGCCGGTTTGGGTGTTGGGTGGCACCGCTCTGGTGGCTACGCTGCTGGTCTGGAGTCTGTATCTGCAAAAACGCGCCCATCCTGCCCGGTTCGTTACGCCACCGCCATCAGTACTCGACGCTGCGCCGAGCGATTCAACAAATGCTGCATCCGATGCCATTCCAGGTAATGCGATGGCTGCATTCCAGGCAATGCCGGATTGGCAAGCGCTGGAGCAGCGCGAAAGCGCCGCGCATGCCAGGGCAGCCTCTGCGCGCAACGCCGAAGAACAACTGGAATCGGTCCATCAGCGGCAACTGCAGGCTGAAACTGAGCAACTGGAGCGGTTGCGGCGGGAACGCGACCAGCTGGAGCAGCAGTTGCAGGCTGTTCATGCCGAGACCGAGCGCCAGCGGCTGCTGCAATTGAAGGCCGAGCAGCAAAGAGCCCAGCAGGCACAGACTGAACGGCTTGAGACCGAGCGCCGGCGTTTGCAGCAGCTGCAGGCTGAACGGGCGCAAGCTGAGCAACTGGCCGCGCAGTTGCGTGCCGAGCGTTTGAAGCTGGAGCAGATGCGTACCGATCAACTGCAGGCCGAGCGGCTGGCTGCGCAGTTGCGTGCTGAACAGGACCGCACGCGTCAACTGGCCGCGCAGTTGCGTGTCCAGCAGCAGACTCCCACTGCTCCTGTCGCGCCAGCGAAAGTGGATTCACCGCCCATTGAATCCCGCAAGGCCGAGCAGGCCGAACAGCAGGCGCGCACCCAGCGTCTTGAGGCTGAGCGTCTGCAGGCTGAACAGCATGCGCGCGCGATGCGCGAAGCGGTAGCGCGCGATGTTATGGCGCCCGAACTGGATAGCCTGATAGGCCGTTACGCTGGCGCCTATGAGCGCGGAGACCTCGGTGGTCTGATGGGACTGTTCGCGACGCAGGCGCGGGTCAACGGCAATCAGGACCTAGGGCAGCTGCGGCGCGATTACGCTGATTTTTTCAGCACGACCCGTGCCCGGCGGATCAACCTGCGCAATCTGCGCTGGGAGCGGCATGGCCCTGATGCCAGCGGTCAGGGCCGCTATGAGCTTTATGCCATGCGCGTCGATGGCGCGGCCCATGATCGCTATCAGGGCAATATCCGCTTTGATGTACAAAAGCAGGATGGGCAGTTGCGGATCGTTGGTTTTCACTATGACATCCAGGCACAGTGATTAGGAATAAGGTGATAGACAGCGCGCTGCGCGTGGCTAAGGGTACCGGCTTGCTGCTGCTGGTCGGGTTGCTGAGCTGGCGGATCATCGTCAGTGGAATGGCCGAATATTACAGCCAGCAGGATGACCGCGCTGAAGCCGTGGAGGCGTTGTTTTGGCAGTCGCAGCAACCACAGGGTTTGTATCAGCAGGCGCTCACACAGATTGAAAGCGACCCGCCGGCTGCTGAACGGTTGCTGCAAGCCGCTGCCTGGGCGGATCCAAGTGACGCGCTGGTGTATCTGGCCTTGGCCGACTTGTGGGTTAAGGCGGGTCGCGTGCCCGCGGCCCAGGGTCTGGTCGCAGTGGCCGATGCACTTGGGCCGATGCGTCCACCGGCGCTGTCGCGATCCGCGGATTTCTGGCTGCGCCAGGGGCAATGGGATCGGGTGCTGGCCCGGTGGAGCAATCTGCTGCTGAACCGGCCCGAGAACGCCAAACAGTTGTTTCCGGTCCTGCTGCGTGTGGCCGAGGATCCGGCCAGCCGGCCCTTGCTGCAATCCTTTCTGGAGCAACCACCGGCGTGGTGGTTGCAGTTCTTCAGTTATACGGCGCAGAAGGCGCAGTCTCCGGAGACGGTGCTTTCCATCTATCAGGCCCGGCGTCGCCGTGGCGATCCGCTGGATAATGCCGAGCAGCAGGCCTATCTGGGTCGATTGTTGCGGGATAAACGCTGGTTGGATGCTTATCTGGCCTGGCTCAATGGTCTCGATGATCGCCAGTTGACCGTACTGGGAAATATTTATAACGGTAGCTTTGAACTGCCGCTGACCAGCGTGGGGTTCGACTGGCGGGTATTACCGCTGCGGGGGGTCGTGGTGGAAACCGCCCAGACCTATGGGACGCGTGGTGATAAGGCCCTGCACATCAATTTCAATGGCCAGCGAGCCCAATTCCGACATGTTCTGCAGTACCTGTTCCTGGAGCCGGGCCAGTATCGCTTGCGGGGCTGGGTGCGGGTGGATCAGTTGCGTACCGAGCGGGGATTGCGCTGGACGGTGCGCTGTGCTCCTGACCAGCCCGTGCTGGTGGCTAGTGAACTCTTTCTGGGATCTGATGACTGGCGCTTGTTCGGGGTCGAGTTCACGGTTCCCGAGCGCGACTGCATGGCGCAGGTGCTGCGACTGGAGCTGGAGGGGCGCGCTGCGCTGGACTTTGAGGTGGAAGGCGATATCTGGTTTGACGATCTGAGCATTGCGCGTCTGGAAGACAGATAGTTGCAAAAGCTGGACAGTCCAGGTGGCAATTGCTATGTTCACAGTGGATAAAGCGGCATAAACGGATGCAGAAATTCCGTTTTTATATTTGCTTTTATAAGGTTAAGGTTGTTACGCATAGGTCGCCGAAAGTTTATGGGTGGAGTTTCGCCTGAAAACTGGGGATGGGTCTGCAACGGGTGGTGTGTGCAAGGGGGTGAATGGTATGAGTAACTTGATCAAGTTTGGAGTGGCGGCGGCGCTGGCAAGTGTTACCGTGGTCGCTGGTGCTGCCGAGTCTGCCGCGCTATTGCAGCAGCTACAAGGTAAGGTGTTTGTCAGTCAGGGCAGCGCCATGGTGCCGGCCCGCGAGGGCATGGCGGTTGCTGCGGGTAGCCGCGTGGTAAGCCTGGAGGGTAGCCAGGTTAATGTGACTTACGCCGATGGCTGTGTATTGGCGTTGCCGGCAAATAGCATGCTGGTGCTGGGCCAGACTCGGAAATGTGCGCAGGACCTGGCTGCGATTCGCGCGGTTGATGGTTTCCAGGCGGAACGGATTGGCCAGGTGCCGCAGCAGCCGAGGACTGCTGCTGCGCAGATCCCGAAAGCTGTGACAGGGGCTAAGGTGAATAGCAAGCCCGTAGTTAATGGCATGAGGCTGTTCAAGGGCGACCAGGTGGTGGCTGGATCGAATCCGGTCAATATTGTGTACTCCAACGGTTGCTCGGCTACGGTAGCAGCCGGCAGCAGTCTGACGATTGGCAGTGCGCCGAACTGCGATGTGGGTCTGAATATCGACAGCAACAAGGGCACTGGTTCCAGCGGTAACGGTGCGGCGAGCGGTTCGGGCTCAGGTGCTGGCGGTGCTGGTGCTGGTGCTGGTAGTGGCGCTGGCGGCGGTGCCGGAGTAGCAGGTGCAGGTGCAGGTGCAGGTGCTACGGGTGCTGCAGGTGCTACGGGTGCTGCGGGTGCTACGGGTGCTGCGGGTGCTGCGGGTGCTGCGGGTGGCTTGTTTGGGTTAGGTGCGGGAGTCACGGCTGGTATTGTTGGTGTTACGGCTGCAGCCGCCATTGCCGTCGCTCAAAACAATAATAACAACGACAACCCGCCCAGCTCGCCATAAACTCCGATGGGTAAAAAAGAGCGCACTCGCACGCTTGCGAGTGCCGATTCCAGCCGCGCTGCATCCAGTAGCGCGGTTCTTTTTTATGGTTTAGGTGCGCTGCTGATCTTCGCACCGCTGTTTCGTGGCGGCTATCGGCCTTTGCCCTTGCTGATCATGGAGCTGGTGGCTCTGTTGCTGCTGGCCGGATTGGCCTGGCAGCCGCTGGCAACAGGGCGCGCATTATCCTGGCCGCTGCGGATGTTTCTCGGTCTGATATTGCTGCTGCCGTTATTACAACTGCTGCCGGTACCGCTGGCGTCATGGGCCGAGTTGCCGGGGCGCGCATTCTATGCAGATGCGCTGCGCCAAGTGGGGGATGCTGGTTCTGGTTTTGACTGGCGCGCGATTTCACTGATTCCCAGTACGACGGAAGCGGCCTGGCTGGCGCTGCTGCCACCGCTGGCGGTGTTTATCGTGGCCAGCCGTCTGGATGAACAGCGGCTTTTGGCCTTGGCGCTGGTTTTTTTGGGCATGGCTGTTGGGCAGGCCTTGCTGGGCCTGATCCAGTATGGCGATGGTCCCGATAGCCCGTTTCGGCTGGGCAATACTTGGATGGCGGGCAGTGCCGTGGGCACCTACGTCAACCGCAATAGTCTTGCTGGACTGCTTGAGATGGCCTTGCCGCTGGCCTTGGCATTACTGGTAGCCACGGTCGGCCATGGCACACGACATCATGTCGGGCGGCGGCGGCGTGGCCTGCGCCAGTGGCTGGCCCGGTTCAGCGTGGCGCGACTCAATCGTGCGGTTCTGTACGGACTGGCGGCGCTGGTGATCCTGCTGGGGCTGATCTTCACCCGCTCGCGCACTGGGGTGAGCATGGCCATGCTGGGAATTCTGCTGT
>RXIX01000056.1 GCA_003989075.1 Candidatus Competibacteraceae bacterium
GACAATGGCGAGCAACTGGCGCGGCTGCTGGATCTGCTGCTGGCGGTCTATCCGCTGCCGGTGCGCGAACTGGTGCTGATCGGCCACAGCATGGGCGGACTGGTTGCCCGCAGTGCCTGCGAGCAGGCCGCCGCGACACATCAAACGTGGCCGGGCCTGACCCGCATGGTGATCTGTCTGGGCTCGCCACATCAGGGCGCGCCTCTGGAAAAGCTGGGGCAGTTGACCACCGTGGCCCTGGGGCTTTCCAGCCTGGTGGCGCCATTGGGCAAGATCGCCAACGCCCGCAGCGCCGGCATCAAGGATCTGCGCCATGGCCTGCGCGCCACCGGCACGCCACCCGGATCACCCGGCATCGCCTATCGCCTGATCGGCGCCAGCCTGACCCAGAGGATTGACCACCCCATCGGCCAACTCCTTGGCGATGGCCTGGTCACGCTCGGCAGCGCCACCGCCACCGACCTGGCCGATGATGTGGATACGGTTCGGCTCGGCGGCCTGCATCATATGGAGCTGCTGAATACGCCACGCGTCTACCGGCATATCCATGACTGGCTGGCCATGCCGGAACAGTCGACGGCACCGGAGACCTAGCCGGAGCACGTCAGCGGCTTCAGGCCTGCCCGTCCAGCGTCGCCGCCAGCAGCCGCGCGGTCACATCGACCAGCGGAATCACCCGGTCGTAGGCCATGCGCGTCGGACCGATGATGCCCAGCACGCCCAGCACCTGGCCTTCGACGGTATAGGGCGCGGTGACCACACTGCAGCCTTCCAGCACTTCAAAGCCGGATTCCTCGCCAATGAAGATCTGCACGCCCTCAGCGCGCAGGCATTGATCAAACAGATGCAGCAGATCGCGCTTATGGTTGAAAGCCTCGAACAACTGGCGCAGCTTGTCCAGATCAGACAGTTCGGCGTACTGCATCAATTGGGTCTGGCCGACAACCACACAATCGTCAACATCGGGACTGGGGCTCAGGCTCTGTTCGGCCATCTCGACCACGGTCTGCATCAGGTGATCAAGGTTCGCGCGGGTCTGGCGCAATTCATCCAGCAGGTTGCCACGGACCTGCTGGATGTCGTGGCCGGCAAAGTGGGCGTTGAGGTAATTGGCAGCCTGCTGCAACTCGCTGGCGCTGTAGGGACGCTGGGTCTGGATAATGCGGTTTTGCACTTCCTGGGCATTAAGCACCAGAATCACCAGCACGCGATTATCGGACAGCGGCAGGAATTCGACATGGCGCAGAGTCGCACTGTGCCGGCGCGGCAACATCACCACACCCGCCAGACGGGTAATGCCCGACAGCAGATCGGATACGGTATGGGCCAGTTCGGCGCTGCTGGAGGCCGGCCGGTCAATGCGCCGACGCAGGGCCGCCACCTCCTGCTCTTCCAGTGGTTTCAACTGCAGCAGGGCATCAATGAAAAACCGGTAGCCGCGCGCGGTCGGCACCCGCCCGGCTGAGGTGTGCGGCGCGCGCAGATAACCGAATTCTTCCAGATCGGCCATGACATTGCGCACGGTCGCCGGGCTCAGATCAAGACCGGTATCGCGCGACAGGGTCCGCGAGCCGACCGGCTGGCCGTCGCGGATATAGCGCTCGACAAGCACCTTAAGGACGTGCTGAGTACGCTCATTGAGCGCGGGATAGCCTGCAGCCGTGGATTCCATCCTGTTCATGGGTTGTTCTCTACTTGGCACTCTCTGTCTATGAGTGCTAATTCATTGGCCAAATTAGCGATTCACCCGATGGCTTGTCAAGGCGCAGCGTGATCAAGCGCGGTGCGCAGCGTCGTCAGGGCCTGCTCATATTCGAAGGCCGCAATCTGCCGCGCCAGCAGGGCTGCCCGGTCGCCGAACAGGGCGCATAGGCCGCTTTCCAGCGTCCGGAACAGTGCGGCAGCGCGCAGATCATCCTCGGCGAGCAGCGCCTCCAGTTGCGTCAATGCCGTGCGCAGACTGGCCGCATCAAGCGCAGGCGCGCTGTCCGTCTCGGCCAGACGCGTCAGCACGGCGGCGGCCAGCGGGGCCAGCGCCTGTTCTACGGCCACAATCAGTGGCTCAACCGTTGTCGAGATCCCGGCGCGGCGCAACACCGCTTCCAGGGCTGCGGCATGGACCTGCACCGTCACCACCCCCAGCGTTGCCGAGGCGCCCTTGAGGGCATGAGCGATCTGTACGGCAGCGTGCCTGTCGCCGGCATCCAGGCAGGCGCGCAGCCGGGCCATGTCCTCCGCGTGCGCCTGCGCATACTGGTGCAGCAGGCGCGCATAGCGAATCGGGTTGCCGCGCACCCGTTGCAGGCCCTGAATCAGCGCTAGACCGGGAATACCATCCAGACGGGCGCGCCAGTCCGCCGCATCGGCAGGCAACGCCGGCGCTGCGGGCGACGCAGCCGGCACCGGAGTCGCAGCCGGTTCCGGCGCAGCCGCATCCTGCTGGCCGATCGCCAGCCAGTGCGCCAACGACACAAACAGGCGATCCGGATCAACCGGCTTAGCCACATGGGCATTCATGCCGGCGCGCAGGCAGCGCTCGCGATCCTCATCGAAGGCGCTGGCGGTCATCGCCAGGATCGGCACCTGCGCCCAGCCCGGCAGAGCGCGAATCTGGCGGGTTGCCTCCAGACCATCCAGCACCGGCATCTGCACATCCATCAGCACCAGGTCATACACCCGCTGCCGGGCCATGGCCACGGCCACAGCGCCATTCTCGGCCACTTCGACACGCAGACCGGCTTCCTGCAACAGTTCCAGGGCCACTTCCTGATTGATCGGATTATCCTCAGCCAGCAGAACGCAGGCGCCCCGGTGCGCTTCCAGCACCCGTTCGACCCGCACATCTTCCGTCGCCAAGGCCGGCAGCGTCTGCCCACGGGCCAGGCTGGCGGTAAACCAGAAAGTGCTGCCGACCCCCGGCACGCTGTCCACCCCAACTTCGCCACCCATCAGGCGCACCAGCCGCCGGCAAATCGCCAGCCCCAGCCCGGTGCCCCCGTACTTGCGCGTCGTCGAGCCATCGGCCTGCTCGAACACCTCGAACAGCCGCTGCCGCTGCGCAGCGGTAATGCCAATGCCGGTGTCGGTGACCTCGCAGCGCAGACGCAGGGCGGTCGCGCTTTCCTCCAGCAGGCGGGCGCGCAACTGCACCGAACCGTGTTCGGTAAACTTCACCGCATTACTGGCGAAATTGAGCAGCACCTGATTCAGGCGCAGCGGATCGCCGCGCAGCACCGCCGGCAGTGCCGGATCCAGTTCATAGCCCAGGCGCAGGCCCTTGATCTCGGCCCGATCGCCGACCAGCGTGCAGACATTCGCAAACACCCGCTCCAGTTCGAAATCGGTCTGTTCCAGCACCAGCTTGCCGGCCTCGATCTTGGACAGATCAAGAATATCGTTGATCAAACCAAGCAGATGCCGCGCAGCCTCGGCGATCTTGCCGAGCTGTTCCTGCGCGCGCGGTTCGTGGGCACTACGCTGCAGCAGATGGGTCAGGCCGATGATGGCGTTCATCGGGGTGCGAATCTCGTGGCTCATATTGGCCAGGAAGGTGCTCTTGGCGCGGTTGGCGGCCTCAGCGGCATCGCGGGCCTGCTCCAGTTCCTCCTGATAGCGCTTGATGGCCGAAATATCGCGGACAATTGCCAGCAGCCGCTGTTCATCCTGCTCGCGCAATGCACTGAGCGACACCAGCACCGGAAACAACCTGCCGTCGCGGCGGCAATGCAGCCACTGAAAGACCGCGCTGCCCTCGCGCATGGCCTGATCGTTGTAATGGACGGCCCGCAGCGCCGAAGGCTGGCCATCCGCCTGACAGGGCGGCGAGAATTCACTGGGCGACCGGCTGAGCAACTGCGCGCGGCTGTCAACGTCATACAGCGTCAGCGCGGCCCGGTTGCAATCGACAAAGCGACCGCTGGCGCCGTCGATGATCACCAGCGCGTCGGTGGAGGATTCAAACAGGGTGCGATAGCGTGCCTCGCTGGCACGCAAGGCCTCCTCGACCCGGCGGCGGGTGACAATCCGCCACAGGTCATCGCCGATCAGGCGCAGTTCGCGCAGATCGGCAGCATCGTAATTACTGGGCTTGTTACCCACGCCCAGCAACATGCGCACCCGGTCGCCTTCCAGAACCGGCACGCCCAGATGACGCTGCAAGGGCACATGACCGGACGGATAGCCCTTGCGGTTGGGCAGGCTCGGATAATCGTTATGCACCACCGGTTGGCGGGTACGCACGCTGTCGGCCCAGACACCCGCTGCGCTCAACGGGTAATGGCAGTCGTGGAGCACCGCGCACTGGCGCTGGGTTTCAGTTGACCAAGCGACCAGATCCAAGGTGTCCTGATCGTCGCCGATAAAGTGCAGGTAGCCAATCGAACTGCCGGTGAGCCGGACCGCCTCGTCGATACCCAATTGCAGCAACTCGTGTTCGACCAGGCCGCCGGCCTGCTGGCTGAGATTAAACAGCGCCTGCAGGCGCGCATCACTCATGCGCAGGCGGTGATTGGCCTCTTCCAGCGCAGCAGTGCGCGCCGCTACTTCGTCTTCCAGGTGCTGGCGATAGCGCCGTAGTTCCTCCTCGGCCTGACGCTGCTCGGTTAGGTCACGGATCATCTCGATGGCGCCGACCACTTCGCCTTGGATGCCATACAGCGGGCTGGCCTTACAGAGCAGGTCCAGTGTTCGGCCGCCTATCTGGCACTGGCAATTCTCGGCCATCAGGTTGGCGCCGCCGATCCGCTGGATATGCTGGTAGTGCGGCAAGGCCGGCAGATTCTCGGCAAACACGAAATCGATCAGCATCGGCCGCCGCTCGCCATAAAACGGCAGGGTGTATTCATAATCACCCTTGCCGAGCATGTCCGCCGCGCTCACCCCGGTCATCTCCTGCATGGCCCGGTTCCAGACCATCACCCGGCCCTGACGGTCGATGGCGAACACCGGATCGGGCAGAAACTCGATGATGTCACGCAGGCGCTGCCGCGATTCGCGCAGATCCCGTTCCATCTGCTTGCGTTCGGTGATATCGGACCAGATTGCCGCAAGATAGTCACGCCCGGCGCTCTGGATCACCTGGGTGCTGACGCGCACATCGCGCACGCTGCCGTCGCGGTGCCGGTGGCGGGTCTCAAACACCTCGCCGCTCTTGGCGATGATGGCGGCAAAGGCAGCCATCACCTGCCCGGGCGTCAGAACCGCATCGATATCCTGAATGCGCAGGCGACTGAATTCGGCGCGGCTGTAGCCTAGATTGCGACAGGCGGCCTCGTTGAACTCGACGGAATGGCCATCCTGGGGATCGATCAGGCTGATTGAATCCAGCGCCTGGTTGACGATGGCGCTGTGAATCGCTTCGCGCTCGCGCAGCGCCTCCTGCGAGGCATGCAATTCGGTAATGTCATGGGCGATGCCGAGCACACCGATCAACCGGCCGCTGGCATCGCGCAGGGGTGCCTTGGTGGTCTGGAACAGGCCGCGATAGCCGGTCGCGGCAAAAATCAGCCATTCCTCGTTACGCAGTGGCCGGTCGGCATTCAGGGCATCCCGGTCACGGGCGCGGAAGAACTCGGCCAGTTCCACAGCGACGAAATCGTCGTCGGTACGGCCAATGATGGCAGCGGCACGGGCGCCATAGAGCTGTTCAAAGGCGCGGTTGCAGGCCAGATAGACCCCATTGGGATCCTTGACCCAGACCGGGTCGGGAATGGTCGCGATCAGCGCTTTGAACAGAGCGCGCTCGCGTTCCAGATCGGTGATATCGCGAGACGGTTCGTCAGCAGTCATGGATTTATTGTTTCCGCTTGACTGAACACAGGGACACGACTGCCAAGGTGTGGTCGTTTGCAATCCCTGCCGTGTTGCGCTCCCGCCGGGTCGGATCCGACAGGAGCGGCGTAATCAATATTCAAGCAAACGACGGTGGAATCAGGCAGCGTTCGCGGAAAAATTCAGGCCCCGCGCCCGGCCAATGGCCACAGTCCCTGCTTTCAGGTTTCCCTTAAGGACAGGGCTGCGACGCCATAACGCTGCGCCTGCTTGGCACGCAGATCATCCTCATGGTCGGCATAGCGCTGGGCAATGGCCGCGAACTCATCGCGCAGGACCAGAAAGGCATCGACGATATCCGGGTCGAAATGACTGCCGCGACCTTCTTCGATGATGCGTATCGCCTTATCCAGCGGCAGCGGTTCCTTATAGGCGCGGCGCGAGATCAGGGCATCGAACACATCGGCCAGCGCCATCAAGCGTGCTGCGACCGGAATCGCCTCACCCGCCAGACCTTCGGGATAGCCGGAGCCATCCCACTTTTCATGATGATACAAGGCAATTTGCTTGGCGACGGTCAGAAATGCCACTGGCCCCTCGGCGTCGCGCTCAGCCTGCTCGATCGCCTCGCAGCCAAGGCGGGCGTGGGTTTTCATGATCGTCCATTCCTCTCCGGTCAGCTTGCCGGGCTTGAGCAGAATGGAATCGGGAATACCCACCTTGCCGATATCATGCAGCGGCGCCGACTTGACCAGGATTTCAATGGCGGAATGGCCGCGCAGCACATCAAAGCGCGGGTGATCGCGCAGATGCAGGGCCAGAATACGCACATAGCCCTGGGTGCGGCGCAGGTGATTGCCGGTTTCCGGATCGCGAATCTCTGCCAGATGCGCCAGGGCGCGGATGCTGATGTCCTGCACCAACTGATTTTCCGCCAGGCGCCGCGCCACTTCAGCTTCGAGGAAATCATTCTGCTGGCGCAGCCAGTCGCGCGCCTGCTTCAATTCCAGTTGTCCGCGCACCCGGGCCAGAACGATGGCCGGACGCACCGGCTTGGTGATGTAATCGGCGGCACCGCGCGCCAGACCATAGGCTTCATCCTCGGCGGCATCCAGCGCGGTGATGAAGATGACCGGAATGGCGCAGGTGGCAGGATCGGCGCGCAATCGGTCGAGCACGGTGTAGCCGTCCATATCCGGCATCATCACATCCAGCAAAATCAGATCCGGCTGCGGTGTGGACGCCGCCACCCGCAAGGCCCGCGCACCGGAAGTGGCCACCCGCACCCGGTAATGCGGCTGCAACAGCTCACCGAGCACGCTGAGGTTTTCCGGCATGTCATCCACAACCAGAACGAGTTTTTCATTAGCAGACATAAAAATCATCTCCAGTCGCTGAGGTTTTCCGGCATGTCATCCACAACCAGAACGGTCTGGGCACAGCGTTGATCAAGGAGAGGCATCATAGACATTACCGCCGGATGAGCCAAGAACGAATTATTCAGGAGCGGCTAAACATAATGACTACTTGTCGCAAAGCCCTGCTTTTGTCAAGTGAAATAGCCAGGCGCGACGCTTGGCGCGTTTTCCTCTAAAGTGATAACTTGCGCGCACTCACCACCCGGTACGGAACGATGTCCACCCCGGTTTTTCACACCATCGGCCTCATCGGTAAATTCGGCGAACCAAACGTCGCCGGCACCCTCAAGCAGATTGCTGCGCACCTGCGCCGGCACCAGCTACGGGTGCTGCTGGACGAAAGCTCGGCCCGCCTTATCACCGACCATGATCTCGAAGTCGCCAGCCGTGCCACCATCGGCGCCGAATGCGATTTAGCGATCGTCATGGGCGGCGACGGCACCATGCTCAACGCCGCGCGCTCGCTGGTGGATTTTGAAGTACCCATCCTGGGCGTGAACCTGGGTCGGCTGGGTTTTCTGGCTGATGTCTCACCGGCCGAGATTCCGCACAGCCTGGATGCAGTGCTGGCCGGGCATTTCCGCGAGGCGACCCGCTCACTGCTGCATGCCCAGGTCATGCACGATGGTCAGGTATCCAGCGAAGCCGACGCCCTGAATGACGTCGTGGTGCACAAGCGCGAAGTGGCGCGGATGATCGAGGTCGATGCCTTCGTCGATGGCCGCTTCCTCAATGCCTACCGGGCCGATGGCCTGATCATTTCCACGCCGACCGGATCGACCGCCTATGCCCTCGCCGGTGGCGGCCCGATCATCCATCCGGGGCTGGAAGCGGTAGTGCTGGTACCGATCTGCCCGCACACCCTCACCCACCGGCCGATTGTGGTCCGTGCCGACAGCGTGATCGAAGTGGTGCTCAACAGTGCCAACACCACCCAGACCCAAATCACCTGTGACGGACAGGTCAGTCTGGCCATTGAACCGGGCGACCGCATCGTGATCCGCAAGAAGACGCATAAGGTGCGCTTGATTCACCCGGTCAATCACGACTATTTCAAGCTGCTGCGAGCCAAGCTGCGCTGGGGCCTGAGTCCGGAATCCTCGCCCTTTACCTGATCGGCCGCCATGCTGACCCATTTGCGCATTCGCGACTTCGCGATCGTCGAAGCACTGGAACTGGAGCTGGCGGCCGGCATGAGTGCGGTCACTGGCGAAACTGGCGCCGGCAAATCGATCCTGGTCGATGCCATCGGCCTGCTGCTTGGCGACCGTGCCGACAGTGGCACTGTGCGCCATGGCGCCGAGCGTGCTGATATCAGTGCGGTCTTCGACCTCGGGCAACACCCACAAACGCGCGCCTGGCTGGCCGAGCGTGATCTGGACAGCGGCAGCGAATGCCACCTGCGCCGGGTGATTGCCAGCAGCGGCCGCTCGCGCCATTACATCAACGGCGTGCCACAGCCGGCCCAGACGCTGCGCGAACTCGGCGAGCAACTGGTGGATATCCACGGTCAGCATGAACACCAGTCGCTGTTGCGCCGTGACGCCCAGCGCCAGTTGCTTGATGACCACGCCGGCAATCAGGCCCTGCTGGTCACGCTGGCCGCCGCCTGGCGCGACTGGCAGCAGACCCGCCAGGCGCTGCGCGATCTGCGTCAAGCCGCCAGCGAACGCGATGCCCGCCTCGACATCCTGCGCTATCACCTGCACGAGCTGAACGCGCTCAATCTTGCCGAGGGCGAAATCACTGAGCTGGAACAGGAACAGCGCCGGCTGGCCCATGCCCGGCAACTGCTCGACACGGGCCAGAGCCTGCTCGGCTGGCTCAGTGAAAGCGAAGATACGGCGGTAATCGACCGCCTCAGCCATAGCCTGCGCGAACTGGACGGCCTCAGCCGGCTCGACGAACGTCTTGTGCCCATCAGCGAACTGCTCAGCGCCGCCCTGATTCAGGTGCAGGAAGCCAGCAGTGAGCTGCGCGGCTATCTGCAGGCGCTTGATCTCGACCCTGAGCACCTTACGCGAATCGAACAGCGTCTGGCCGCTGCCCACCAGCTCGCCCGCAAGCACCGGATCAATGCCGAGGAACTGCCTGCGCTGCGGGTACGCTTCGCCGCCGAACGCGATACTTTGGAGCACAGCGAAACCCGCCTCGACCAACTGCAGCAGGCTATGCAGGCCGCGCAAGCCGCCTATCAGGCCCAGGCCGCACAACTCAGCGAACGGCGTCAGCAGGCCGCGCGTGCACTGAGTGAGCGTATTTCCGCAGCGCTGGCCGGGCTGGGCATGCCCGGCGGCCAATTGGCCATTGTCCTGGAGCGGCTGGACAAGCCGACCCCGACCGGGCTGGAAGCGGTGGAATTTCAGGTCAGCGCCAATCCCGGCCAGCCGCTGCGACCGCTGGCCAAGGTCGCTTCCGGTGGCGAACTGTCGCGCATCAGCCTGGCGATTCAGGTGATCACCGCCCATGCTGCGCACATTCCGACGCTGATCTTCGACGAAGTTGATACCGGCATCGGTGGCGGTGTCGCCGAGGTAGTGGGCCGGCAATTGCGCGCACTGGGCGCACAGCGGCAGGTGCTGTGCGTGACCCATCTGCCGCAGGTCGCGGCGCAGGCGCATCAGCACTTCAAAGTGGCAAAACACAGCGATGCCACGACCACGCACACCCGCGTGCGCGTGCTGACGCTGGAGGAACGGGTTGGCGAGATCGCGCGCATGCTTGGTGGGCTGGAGCTGACCGCCAACACTCTGGCGCACGCCCGGGAAATGCTCGACAGAGCCGCAACGCCGGGCGCGGCACAGGCGACGCTCAGCGACTGCTCCTGAGCGCGCGCCTAGTGCTTCAACCAGATTAACCAGCAGGACTTTCGCTTGGTGTTTCAGCTCATTGATTTTCTAATATACGGGACTTGCGCTTTTCGTCATTCCCGCGTATGCGGGAATCCAGTCGCGTGTTGAAAAGAATGGATACCCGCTTTCGCGGGTGTGACGGAAAAAGTCAGGTCAGCGAAAGTCCTGACCGGACTAATTGACGGATGGAACAGGGTGGATAAGCGAAGCGCATCCACCTTCTTGGGCAAGGGTTGAGGGTGGGTGGATGCGGCGCAAGCGCCTTATCCACCCTACCCGCTGCTCCTGAAGTACGGCCTAATTCTCGCCCCGTTCCACGGTCGCATCGCCTTCTGCGCCTTCCGGGAGTGGGCGATGCGGGCAATCGGCGTTATTGCAATGGCCGTAGAGAATCAGGCAGTGCTCGGCCAGGGTAAAACCACTCTGCTGGGCAATGGCACGCTGGCGGTGCTCAATGTCCTCATCGCAAAACTCCTCGATCCGCCCGCACTCCAGGCACAGGATATGGTCGTGGTGTCCACCGTGGTTGATTTCAAAGACCGACTGACCACCCTCGAAGTGGTGGCGCCGCACCAGCCCAGACGTCTCGAACTGGGTCAGCACGCGGTATACCGTAGCCAGGCCGATCTCTTCGCCGGAATCGACCAGCGCCCGATAAATCGCCTCGGCGCTCAGGTGGGTACTTTCCTGATGCTGCAGCATGTCAAGGATCTTCATGCGCGGCAGCGTGACCTTCAGGCCAGCTTGTTTGAGTTCTTTGGAGCCCACGCGGAACGCTCTCCAGGGTTGCGCCTTACCCACGGATTGCCGATGTACGCTATGATGTCGTCCAGTTTCGAGCAACCCGGATTCTGCCCTCCATGCTGTCTACGTCCTTACGCACCGCCGCTGTCCTGCTGGCGTCACTGACTGCCGGTTGCGGCGGCACGCCGCTGCCGAGTTTCTACTCCGTTCCGGTCCGCCAAGGCAACTATATTGATCAAAACATGGTTGACCGGCTGCAACCAGGCATGACCCGCCAGCAGGTTCAGCGGATCATGGGCACGCCCCTGGTCGCTGATCCCTTTCATCAGAACCGCTGGGATTACTACTACAGCTACAGCCGTGGTGGCAGCGTTGAAGAACAGCGCCATATCACCCTGTTCTTCAACGGCGACCTGCTCAGCCACGCCAGCAACGACCTGCCGCGCACGAACTAGGGCTGTTGCGGGCCGTGTGACATCTGGCCTAGCCGCCATCCGGTTCCAGATCACCGCCGCCGCGGCGCATGCGTTTACCCTCGGCGGCGCGTTTCTTGCGCACTTCCTTGGGGTCGGCCAGCAGTGGCCGGTAGATTTCAACGCGATCGCCAGTGCGCAGCGCGGCGGACAGCTTACCGAGCTTGCCAAACACGCCGACCTTGAGGCTGGACAGGCTCAGTTCCGGAAACTGTTCGAGCAGGCGCGAGGCAATAATCGCCTGTTCCAGAGTGGCGCCCTCCGGCAGTTCGACCGGCACGATCACCTGCCGATCGGCACGGGCATAGGCCACTTCGACCCGCAGCAGGGTTGGACGGGAGGGATTATCGTTTGCCATAGAGATCCACCGCGCGCTTGCAGAAGGCATCGACCAGGGAGTTGGCGATCTGCTTGAAGACCGGTTCAATCGCCATGCGCAGCAACTGGTTGGAAAACTCGAACTCCATATCCAGGCCGACCTTGGAGGCATCGGCCCGCAGCGGCTCAAAGCGCCAGTAGCCTTCCAGGCGTTTAAACGGCCCTTCCAGCAGGCGGATATCGATCATCTTGTGTTTTTGCATGCGGTTGCTGGTGGTAAAGGATTTATGCACCCCACCCTTGACCATTTCGATGGTTGCCCGCACTTCATCTTCAGCGCGGCTGAGGATTTGGGTGGAACGGCACCAGGGCAGGAACTGGGGATAAGCCTCGATATCGCTTACCAGGGCGTACATTTCGGCCGCTGAATACAGGACCAGGGCGCTTTTTTTGACCGTCGCCACGAATCAATCTCCGTTGCGGCATTTTGATGTGTTCGGGACTTTCGCTTTTCGTCATTCCCGCGTATGCGGGAATCCAGTAACTTTTTGAAAAGAATGGATACACGCTTTCGCGGGTATGACGGAAAAAGTCAGGCAAGCGAAAGTCCTGGTGGTGTTGGACTTTGGCCACGCCAGTTTGTTTGAATCCATGTCTATCCTCAAGCCTTCACGACCCCGTCATGAGCAAGAAACCCACCGAAAATCCCCAGATCGCTGGCAATAAGAAAGCCTATCACGACTACTTCATCGAGGAGCACCATGAAGCGGGCCTGGCCCTGCAGGGCTGGGAAGTGAAGAGTCTGCGCGCTGGACGCGCCCATCTCAAGGAAAGCTATGTGTTGTTGCGCGATGGCGAAGCGTTCCTGTTTGGCTGCCATATGACGCCGCTGACTTCAGCTTCCACCCATGTGCAGGCTGATCCAACCCGCACCCGCAAGCTGCTGCTGCACCGTGAGGAAATCGACCGTTTGGTCGGCGCGGTCGAGCGTAAGGGTTATGCGCTGATCCCGCTGGCGCTGTATTGGAAGCGTAACCGTGTCAAGCTGGATATCGGGCTGGCGCGCGGCAAGAAGGAGTTTGATAAGCGCGCTACCGAGAAGGATCGTGATTGGGCGCGCGATAAGCAGCGTTTGATGCGTGAGCGTTAAGCGGCGCGCCGTAGCTTGTTGGCTTGCTGCTTTGAACTTTCGCTGCGGCAGGCTATCATAGTAGTTTACGCACGGGGGCGATCCGGATTTCGACGTGGATTGCAAAACCCGAGGCGCATGCCGAGGATGCAGCTCCCCCTCGTTAATCCGGCTGCAAATTATAGTCGCCAACGACGACAGCTACGCACTGGCGGCTTAAGCCCGCCAGCCTCTGACCGGAACTTGCTTGTGAGGTCCGGAGCCTTTCGGGGCGCTTCAGGGGTCGACTAACACAAGCTCGCGCCAAACCTGTCCGGGGGAGCGGCTCTAAAACCTTACCGGAACCGCCGTTCGTCGCCCTGCCGGTCGGGCAACGAAAGGTTAAATTAAAGACCAGGCTAAGCATGTAGGGCCAACGGCAGAGGATCTGCGGACGGGGGTTCAATTCCCCCCGCCTCCACCATAATGATGAAATCTGTGAAATCCCAAGCTTTATAGCTTGGGATTTTTTTTGCCCGTTCCCAAGTGTTGGCGCGGTTTCAGGGCATAGCCTCGCGAGCGCCACTCTTGCGAAGTCGGCATTTTCGCCCGCGCCGACGCCTCTCTGTTCTCCGTCAACCGTGGCTTTGTGCGCCTGCACGTGGTTGCAGCCGAAGAAGCAGACGCCCCACACCCAACCTTCCTTGTTCGAAACGCAAGTCCATATGCCGATCCCCTCCGTCACTCACCCACGAACGCTTGAAGAGCCATGCTCCCCGAGCTTCGAGAAGGCATCAGGCCGAGGCGGATTTTTGACCCACTTCGCATTGCCGAAGTCAAGTCGATACTGTAAATTGCAGTACATTTACAGTGGTTTCTGGAGAGGCTATGGCCAACGTCAAGACTGCCACGCTCACGTTTCGTATCGACCCCGGACTCAAGGAAGCGCTTCGCATCGCGGCGGATCAGGAGCATCGATCCATTGCGAACATGGTCGAAGTGCTGATTCGGGGCTATTGCCAGCGGCATGGCATTGCGATTCCGCACCCCGAGGAAACCAAGAACAACGACGGGGCGCGTTCATGATCAAGACGGTCAAGCAAGCCTGCCGGTTCAACCCCATCATCCGCGACTACCGGATGAGCCAGGGAATCGAGAACCTCGCAGACCTCATCAATGACGCGGGTGACGGCGGCGAGTTCTTCTCACGCAATTTCGTCACCCACGGCATGGATCAGCTTTTCCGCGAAGGTCTGCTGCGTCTCTCCGGCAAGTCAGATCAGGCGGTGTTTGAACTGACACAGGCGATGGGCGGCGGCAAGACGCACATGATGATCGCGCTGGGCCTTCTGGCACGCCATACACATCTGCGCAGGAACGTTCTTCCAGCCGATTTGGCTTCACGCGTCGATTTTGGGCAAGCGCGTATTGCCGCGTTCAACGGCCGCAACAATCCCGACAACTACATCTGGGGCGAAATTGCTACCCAGCTTGGGGCTGCTGAAGCCATCAAACCCTACTGGGCGAATGGCCCCAAAGCCGTCGATCAACGTCAGTGGAAGGACATCATTGGCGACCAGCCGACGCTGATCCTGCTTGACGAGCTGCCGCCCTATCTCGACAACGCCAGTACGCAGGTGTTCGGTCAGGGCACGCTGGCCAACATGGCGGTCTACAGCCTTTCCAGCCTGATGAGCGCAGCGCTGGAGTTGCCCAATTGTGCCATCGTAGTCGCTAACCTGTCGGGCAGCTACAGGGCCCAGACCAAGGCGCTGGCCGACGCCATCTCCAATCTGCAGCAGGAAACCCGCCGTCAGGCGATGACCATCACGCCGGTGCAACTGGCAGGCAACGAAATCTACGAGATCCTCAAGAAGCGTCTCATTGACCAACTGCCGGACGAGCGGGTCATCTCTGATATCGCCGAGGAGTACGCGCAGCAGATCAAGAAAGCCGAGGATGGCGGCTACATCATCGCCAGCAGCATCGAGCAGATCGCCGAGCAGGTGCGGGAAACCTATCCCTTCCACCCCTCGTTCAAGCACCTCGTTGCGCTGTTCAAGGAGAACGAAGGCTTTCGCCAGACCCGTGGCTTGATGCAGTTCACTGCGCGCCTGCTCAAGAGTGTTGACGAGCGCGGAGCCGACGACGTCTTCCTGATCGGCACACAGCATCTCAACTTGAACGACGCGCAGGTCAAGGACGAGATCGAGCGCATTGCACCCAAGCTGATGCCAGCGGTGACGCGCGACATCGCCGACGCGGGCAACGCCATCTCTGAGCACGTCGACGTCGAACTGGCGGGCGATGCCGCGCAGCAGCTCATGACCTTACTGCTGTCATCCAGCCTGTCCCGCGCTGTCGGGGGACGTATCGGCCTGACGGAAAGCGAACTGATCGAGTTCCTGGCTGCGCCCCAGCGCAAGCCCGACGAGTTTCTTCAGGCCATGCAGCGCCTGCGCGAGTCGGCGTGGTACCTCCACCGTGAAGAGCAACGCTTCTTCATCAAGGAAACTGAAAACCTGTCGCGCCAGATTGAGCGTAACGCCAAGGAAGTTCCACAACCCAAGATCGATCAGGCGCTCATCAATCGACTCTCGGGCATCCTTGCGCCGGTCAGCAAGATCGCTTATCAGGACGTGCAGGTGCTGCCCCGGCTGGATGAACTCAAGCTCGGTGGCCCACGCACGCTGATCGTCATCAAGCCGGATGGCAAGGTGCCACCCAGTGAATTGCGGGACTTCTTCGACTACCAGCAGGAAAAGAACAATCTGCTGGTGCTGAGCGGTCAGGACAGCCTGCTGGCCGACGCGGTTGAGGAACGGCTCCGCGAGTTGTATGCCATTGAGCAGATCCACAAGCGCCTCAAATCCGGCGACACCTTGTTCGAGGAAGCCCGGGATCGCTTTGAAGAATCGGAAGACCGCTTCAGCAAGGCGCTGTCGGCGGCCTACAACCGCCTGTACTTCCCTGCCAACGACCCAGTGGACGGGCGCGATGTGCTGGCCGGGGTCACCATCGACCAAGGGTTGAAGCTCGGCCAGGGTGATCAGTCCGCAGAGACGCAAATCGAAAAACTGCTGGCCAGCCCGCGCGCCGATTACAAGCTCGTGGCCGAACTTAACAAGGACAACTTCGACGATTGCTTCGCGCAGGCCGAGGAGTACCTGTGGCCTTCCGGAAAGGACAACCGTCGCACTCCTTGGAAGGACGTCGCTACCCGCGCCAAGTGCTCGCCGATCTGGCCGTGGATGCCGGGTGCCAGTGGCCTGGATACGCTCAAAACCGAGGCGCTGAAACAAGGTCGCTGGCGCTTGGGTGAGGACGGCTACATCGAGAAGGGGCCATTCCCCAGGGACAAGGCCACCGTCAATGTCTCCGTCATCAATGTCAAGCCGGACACCGGTGAGACGGTGTTAAGCCTTACACCGCGCCACGCAGGTGATAGTCCCATCGTTTATTGGTCGAGCAAACCCGACGTTTCCGACAAGGACAACAAGGTTGAAGACCTGGACAACTTCGCCACTGGCGAAGGTACGGTCTACTTTGTGGTGAAAGAGCCCACCGGGCTCTATGAAAGCGGCCCAGCTACTCGCTGGCTTGCCGACCTCAAGATTCGTCATCAGGTGGAACCAGCCGCTGACAAGCGCCGTGTCACCCTGGCCGCCACACCGCGTGCCGACATCTACTACACCCTGGACGGCTCCAACCCCAAGGACGGTACCCGCTACGACGCACCGTTCGAAATCGGCTCTACAAGCTGCCGTCTGCTGGTGTTCGCCCGCGCGGGCGAGGCCAACAAGACAGCGGACTTCCAGATCCCCGCCAGCGGCGACAAGACGGTGCAGATCGTCGATAGCAAACCCGCGCGCCTGCAAAGCAAGCGTGTTGCCCTCGACACGACCGACCGCGTCTTCTGCGTCATCAACCGCTTCCGCGATCAGCCAGGTACACGTTTCAAGGGTGTGCGCGTCGAAATCGGTGAGGGCGAGAACACCGTAACCGTGCGTTTCCAGGAGCGCGAAGTCACCGCCGCCATCATCGAAGGCGTGGTCAACAGCCTGCGTGATGTGCTCAAGGAGCCCGACGCTCCGCTCAACATTGCCATTGCCAACGGCATCGCCTTCGATACCGGCTTTGCACTCAAAGAGTTCGCCAAGCTTGCCGGGATAGAGCTGAAGCCGGGCGATATCAATCAGGAGGAATGAGGATGGCCAAAGCCGCAGGCAACACACCATCGCCCAAGGCGCGTGCGCAAGTGCTGCACACGCTGGGTTTTGGTGTGCCTGCGACTTCTGATCCTCATCACTTCAAGGTCGTCATTCCCAAGACCAGCACGGGCAAAGTTCAGATCAGTGAACACCTCGGCTTGCAGTCTGCAAGCAACGACAACGCGGTGATCGACCGCGTTCTGCTGGATCGCCTGCGCTGGACCGCCGTCCGCGCCGAGGTGCAACGTGCCTTCAACGCTCGTCTGGCCGCGCATGGCATCAAGCCCGGTGCGTGGAAGGTCGGCGACAACCCGGTGGATCGCTTGCTCGGCAAGGAATTGTGCGTGCTGGCCTGGGCTGTCGAGCAGATGGAGATGGAGAAAATTCCAGTCGCCGTGCGCAACTGGTTGGCGCTGCGCCCGGAGGAACGCTGGTGGCTGTTTGGTATGACGGCTATGAGCACCGGCGGGGTGATGGATGCGGGTAAGGGCTGGCGCGTGGCGCTCAAGCACGCCTTGGGCGATGTGGCGCAGAGCGAACTGCTCGCTCCTCGTGCCCGACGCGGCAAGCCTGAACAGGACGTTGCCCAAGGCTCATTAGGTCTATTTGGAGACGAAACGCCATGAATGCCGTGCTCGTGCCGCCACGATTCCCATTTGCCCGAACACCCTGATTGATACAAAATGACATCACTACAGATGATGGAGAGTGTCCATGAGAACGACCGTGACGATCGACGATGCCTTGTACGAGAGGGCGTTGGAAGTGGCTGATCCGGGGATGGACAAGGCCGATCTGTTCCGCGAAGCCGTCAAAGTCTTCGTGCGGGTTCAGGCGGCAAAACGGCTTGCCGCCCTTGGTGCAGCGATGCCCGGCATGCAGGAGATTCCCCGGCACCGCGAGGAGCCCCGTTGAACGGCGTACTTGTGGATACCTCGGTGTGGGTCGATCACTTTCGCCAGGGCAACGCCGCGCTGGCCGAACTGCTCAAGCTCGACCTGGTACGGATGCATCCGCTGATCGTCGGCGAAATCGCGTGCGGAACGCCACCTCAGCGCGATCGAACCCTATTGGATCTCAACGCCTTGCAGCCGTCCCAGCAGGCCAGCGTCCGCGAGGTCATGGACTTCATCGAACGCGAACGCCTGTTTGGGCTGGGCTGTGGCCTGGTGGACCTGCTGCTGCTTGCGTCCACCCTGATGACGCCAGGCGTCGAGCTGTACACGCTGGACAAGCGACTGCACGCCCTGACAGACCGCTTTGGGGTGATGTACCGGCCCGCCCGGCACTAAGGCTCTCATGCAGGGCGCCTGTTTACGCCGCGCCAGCTTGCCATCGTGGAAGAACGATTGAAGTCGCAGGGCTGGCTGTCACCTGACGTGGCTTCGGCCCATTGAGGATTCATCAGGGAATGCAAAAAACAACAACCCTCACGCCATTGGCCCTAAAAGATGCGCCCGCGCTGATCGAGACGGTTTTCCCCGCCCAGAAGGTGTCGTTCGAGGCACAAAAGGAGCGGAAGGCAAATCTTGGCCAAACCCTGACCGGGCTCGGCTCCTACTGGAAGGGGCGCAAGCCACTGATCTTGGTGCGCGCCATCGTGCTTGGCAGCCTGTTGCCACCCACTGACGACGCGGAAGCAGATCTCGCCATCTTCGAAATGCTTATGGCCTTCGACGATGAAGGATTGGCGCGGCGTGCTCTGGCGGCTAATGCTTTCTCGGCGGCCAAGTTGCAGGAACTGATCGCGATCTCCGATCCAGTGCACTATTTCAGTGGACGCGGTTGGCGACGCGACGTCACCGATGACGACAAGCTGGTCTTGTACCGGCAGGCGCTGGCCACGTTGGCCAGCTACGAAGCCAAGGCGAGCCTCG
>RXIX01000057.1 GCA_003989075.1 Candidatus Competibacteraceae bacterium
TGTTCTTCTCCACACCTTCCTTTGGTGGTTGTTTGCCGGAGCCGCATGTCTCCGGCTTTTTTTTGCGCGTGCCGTTCCGGGGAACTTTGCGCAGGTGTGCCACCCTATCGCCTGGAACCCTCTTTACCGCCATGCCGCCATCGGATCACTGCCATGCGCCCTGCCCGCCCATCTCCCGTCCGCCGCCGGTTCCATCCCGGCAAGCCGCTGCTGTTCATCGCCAGTCTGCTGCCGCTGGCCTGGCTGCTGTGGCTGGGCAGTCAGGGGCGCCTGGGCGCCAATCCGGTGGAAACGCTCAGCCATGCCACCGGCGATTGGAGCCTGCGTTTTCTGCTGCTGACCCTGGTGATCACGCCGCTGCGCCGTCTGAGCGGCTGGACTGGCGTACAGAAATACCGGCGGATGCTGGGCCTGTTTGCCTTTTTCTATGTCGGCCTGCATTTTACGGTCTATCTGGTGTTCGATCAGTTCTTCGATTGGACGGCAATCGTCACCGACATCGCCAAGCGACCGTATATCACCGTCGGCTTTGCTGCGTTCGTGCTGCTGATCCCGCTGGCCATCACATCCACCAACGGCATGATCCGCCGATTGGGACGCCACTGGCAGCGCCTGCATCGATTGATTTACCTGGCCGCGATCCTGGGCGTACTGCATTACGCCTGGCTGGTGAAAGCGGACCTGCGCGAGCCCCTGCTGTATGGCGGCCTTCTGGCCGCGCTGCTCGGCTATCGGCTGTGGTGGTGGCAGACCCGATCGGTCACACCGAGGCCTTCCGGGCGCTAGACGGACAACCCGCGCAGCAAGCAGGGCATGCAGCGGCGTGGTCCTGCCGGCGACTGACTCTGCATGCCGGCTCTGGCTGGACGCTTCAACTCAACTGCCCACTGCGATGGCATCCACCCGCTGATAGCCGCGCGGCAGCGGCTTGCCGCGCCGGCCACGCTCACCGGTATAGCCACCCAGATCAGCCGGCTTCAGGTTCAGATCACGCTTGCCCGAGGTCAACACCAGACCGCGCCCCGGCGGCAACAGCAGCAGGGCCTGCAAGCGCTCTTCGCCGGGCAGATCCAGAATCCGGTTACCCTTGCCCTTGGTCAGGCGCGGCAACTCCCTGACCGGAAACAGCAGCAGACGCCCGCCACTGCTCAATGCCGCCAGTTGCCCGCCGTCCAGATCGCTCACCAGCAGCGGCGGCATGATGTTCGCACCCTCCGGCACGTTCAGCACCAGCTTGCCGGACTTGTTGCGACTGAGCAGCTCATCAAACGTGCACAGGAAACCATAGCCGGCATCACTAGCCAGCAGGTAGAGATCCTCGGCGTTGCCCAGCAGCACGCTCACGAAATGGGCACCATCCGGCGGACTGAGCTTGCCGGTCAGCGGTTCGCCATAGCCACGCGCCGAGGCCAGCCCGGCCACCGGCAGGCTATAGACACGGCCGGTATTGTCGAGGAACAGCGCTGACTGGCTGCTGCGACCCTGCGCCTGGGCCAGGAAACCATCACCCGACTTGTAACTCAGTGCGGTAGCGTCAATCTCGCGGCCCTTGGCGGCGCGCACCCAGCCCTTTTGCGACAGCACCACCACCATCGGCTCACTCGGCGTCAAACTGTTTTCATCCAGCGCCTGCGCCGGCCGCCGTTCGACCAGCGGACAGCGGCGCGGATCGGCATAGCGCTGGGCATCGTCCTGAATCTCCTTTCGGATCAGTGCCTTCAGCCGCTTTTCCGAACTCAGCCACTGTAACAGCCGCTCCTGTTCACGGCGCAATTCGTCCTGCTCGCCGCGCAGTTTCATTTCCTCCAGCCGCGCCAGATGGCGCAGCCTGGTTTCCAAAATCGCCTCAGCCTGGGCATCGGAAAGCTGGAAGCGGGCCATCAGCACCGGCTTAGGCTTTTCTTCCGTGCGCAGAATGCGGATCACCTCATCGAGGTTCAGATAGGCGATCAGCAGGCCATCGAGAATGTGCAGGCGCTGCTCAACCTGGGCGAGGCGAAACTGCAGGCGCCGGCGCACGGTGATGACCCGGTATTGCAGCCATTCATCGAGAATCTGCCGCAGGTTCTTGACCTGAGGCCGTCCATCCAGGCCGATCATGTTCAGATTGACCCGGTAGCTTTTTTCCAGATCGGTGGTGGCAAACAGGTGATCCATGAGTAGATCGGCATCGACCCGGTTGGAACGCAGCGCCAGCACCAGCCGGGTCGGGTTTTCATGATCGGATTCGTCGCGCAGATCCTCGACCATCGGCAGCTTCCTGTCGCGCATCTGCGCGGCAATCTGCTCCATAATCCGCGCCCCGGACACCTGATGCGGCAGGGCGGTGATGACCACATCGCCGTTGTCGCGCTCGAAGCGGGCACGCAGCCGCACCGCGCCATAGCCGGTCTGATACAGCCGGCGCAGCTCATCGCGCGGCGTGATGATGTCCGCACCACCGGGAAAATCGGGTGCCGGAACCAGATCGTACAGCGCCTCCACGGGGCAATCGGGCTGATCGAGCAGGCGCATGCAGGCGGCGGCGATTTCGCCAAGGTTGTGCGGCGGGATGTCGGTGGCCATGCCGACCGCGATACCGGTGGCGCCGTTGAGCAACAGATTGGGCAGGCGCGCCGGCAGGAGCGTTGGCTCATCGAGCGTGCCATCAAAATTCGGCGTCCAGTCCACCGTGCCTTGGCCCAGCTCAGCCAGCAGCACCTGGGCAAAGGGCGACAGCCGCGCCTCGGTATAGCGCATGGCGGCAAAGGATTTCGGATCGTCCGGCGAGCCCCAGTTGCCCTGACCATCGACCAGCGGATAGCGATAGGAAAACGGCTGCGCCATCAGCACCATGGCCTCATAACAGGCCGAATCGCCGTGCGGATGGTACTTGCCGAGCACATCGCCGACGGTGCGGGCGGATTTCTTATGCTTGGCGCCGGCATTCAGGCCCAGCTCGGACATGGCGTAGACGATGCGCCGCTGCACCGGTTTCAAACCATCGCCAATGTGCGGCAGGGCGCGGTCGAGAATGACGTACATGGAATAATCCAGGTAGGCCTTTTCGGTAAACACGCCCAGTGGCTGGCGCTCGGTGGCATCAGAGAGAAAAGCGGCGGGTTCGGTCATGGAGAAATCAGCGTTATCACGGATTAATGGGAAAGCGGCAGCTCGACGGCAATGGCAACACCAGAATCAGCGCTGGCGGTCGGCGGATTGATGATTTTCAATCCTGATCAGGGTGTTTGCGCGCTAGAATGATAATTGGTCGCATTCACTCCTGGAGAGTACCTCATGTCTATTACCCCGAATGTCGGCTCGGCCGACAAGATTGCCCGCCTCGTGGTCGGCGCCCTGCTGATCGTTCTGGCACTGACGAACGTCATCGGCGTGTGGGGCTGGATCGGCGTGGTGCCAATCGCTACCGCCCTGATGAACTGGTGCCCGGCCTACACCCTGCTCGGCATCAGGACCTGCCCAGCACCTGCTACGCCTCCGGATGCGCCGCGCTAGCCGGTACGGACGTCGGAAATCGTATGACCGGTTGCCCTGCGCAACCGGTTTTTTTATGCCCGCCTCAGGTCTGAGCCGCTGGCTCTGCGGCGGCAGCGTCATCCCCAGTGATGCCAAAGCGGGTCGGCGTCTCGGTATAAAACACGCGGATACCCTCGGCGCGCAACAGCTCCAGCAGTTCCCGCGCTTCGGCGGCCGTGACGATGAATTCGACTTCCACGGTCAGCGTGCCGGCCAGCTCCAGAAAATGATCCTCGTGCAATTGATGGTGGCGGCCAAAACCCGCCAGTGCCCGGAACGCCGAGCCACCGCGAATTCCCTGGTGATTGGCCTGATCCAGCAGCCACTGCCACAGCAGCACACTGTGATGCCGCTGATTCTCGCGCACATAAAAGCGCAGGACTAAACCCTCCATCGTCATCTCCTCCTCAGCCGTTCACGGTTTCGGTAGCAGCGCACGCACCGTCAGAATGCCCAGCGCGGTCAGCGCCAGCGAGCCAAGCAAATGCGTGCCAATCGCCAGCAGCGCCCAGCCGAACTGACCACGCGCCAGCAAGGTCACGGTTTCCGCGGAAAACGTGGAAAATGTCGTCAGTCCGCCCATGAAGCCGGTGATCACCAGCAGACGCGCTTCCGGCGGCAGGCTGGCGTTGAAGGCAAAATAGGCCATCGCCACCCCAATCAGATAGCCTCCGATCAGGTTCGCTGCCAGCGTGCCCAGCGGCAGGGTCGGCCACAGCGGATTCAGCACCAGCCCCAGCCACCAGCGCAGACAGGCGCCCAATCCGGCACCCACGAATACGGCGAAAAACGCATGCACACCCATCAGCCCATCACCCTCTGCCTGCGCCCACGGCGAGCACCCACGGAACCCCATCGATGAAAAAGCGGGTCTTCATTGCCTATACCGGCGGCACCATCGGCATGCGCCGCAGCGCCGACGGCTATATCCCCGAAACCGGCCTGGATACGCTCCTGGCACAGTTGCTCCCGGCCGAGCGTGCCACCGAACTGCCCGATTATGTCCTGTACGAATGCAGCCCGCTGCTGGACAGCGCCAACCTGCATCCGCGCGACTGGTACCGGATCGCCACGCTGATTGCCGCACATCATGCTGAGTATGATGGCTTCGTCGTCCTGCACGGCACCGACACCATGGCCTACACGGCAGCGGCGCTGTCCTTTGCCCTGCCGGGACTGGCCAAGCCGGTCATCGTCACCGGCGCGCAGATTCCGCTGCGCGAGATGCGCAACGATGCCCATAACAATCTGGTCACTGCCCTGCTGCTGGCCACGCAGGCACCGCTCAGCGAAGTATGCCTGTATTTCAATGGCCGGCTGATGCGCGGCAATCGCGCCACCAAGATCAAGGCCGAGGCGCTCGATGCCTTTGATTCGCCCAATGATCCGCTGCTCGGCACGGTCGGTATTCACATCGAGATCAATCGCGCCGCACTGCTTGAACCACAGGCGGCCCCTTTGCTGGAAGCGCCTGCGGTGGTCGACGGACAGATGGCGCTGCTGAAACTGTTTCCGGGCCTGTCGACGCGCCTGCTCGAACAGGTGCTGGATGCTCCGCTGCGGGGCCTGATCCTTGAAAGTTATGGGATTGGCGCCGGCCCGGTCAATCAGCCGGGGTTTCTGGATACGCTGGCGGCTGCCACCGCGCGCGGCGTCACTCTGGTGGCTATTTCCCAATGCCGCGAGGGCCGGGTCGATCTGGGCAAGTACGCGGTGGGCAGCGCCCTGGCCCGGGCCGGTGTACTGGGCGGTTTTGATCTGACGCCCGAGGCCGCCTATACCAAACTCAGCCACCTGCTGGCACTGGGCCTGGCGCCGGAACTGGTGCGCGCACGCATGCAGACCTGTCTGCGCGGCGAGTGCTCGATCTGAACGAGCGGACCCTTCCACGCGCCAGAGTTAACGCTCGCTTCTACGCCGCGCGCCAAATTTCTTCACCGGCGGCCGCCCGGTGCCTGTGGGCTTGAAAGGGTTTTCGCTGCCGCGAAACTCGACCCGGATCGGCGTACCCCACAGGTCGAGACGCTTGCGGTAGACGTTGATCAGGTAGCGCCGATACGCCTCGGGCACATGATTGATGCGGTTACCGTGGATGATGATCAGCGGCGGATTCTGCCCGCCCTGATGGGCATAGCGCAGCTTGATGCTGTGGCCATGGACCAGCGGCGGCTGATGCGCGGCCAGGGCGCTTTCAAGGATCCGGGTCAGTTCCGGTGTGGACAGCTTGCGCGTGGCGGCGGCATAAGCCTGACCTACCGCGCCGAGCAGTTCACCCACGCCGGTGCCATGCAGGGCGGAGATGAAATATGTCTTGGCGAAGTCGATGAAATCCAGCCGCCGGTCCAGCTCACGCTTGACCGTGGCCCGGGTATCGGCGTCAAGGTGATCCCACTTGTTCACCGCCAACACCAGCGCCCGGCCACTGTCGAGCACCAGACCGAGCAGGCTGGCATCCTGCTCGCTGATGCCCTGGCGGGCGTCAAGCACCATCACCACCACATTCGCCTGCTCAATCGCCTTCATGGTTTTGATAATACTGAACTTCTCGACCGCCTCGCTCACCCGCACCCGGCGCCGCACCCCGGCGGTATCGATCAGCAGGTAGGACTGGCCATCGCGCTCGAAAGGTACGGCGATGCTGTCGCGGGTGGTGCCGGGCAGATCGCAGGCCAGCACCCGGTCCTCACCGAGCAGGCGGTTGACCAGGGTGGACTTGCCGACATTGGGCCGGCCGACCACCGCCAGCTTGATCACGCCTTCCGGGGTTTCCGGCAGCGCCGCAGCTTCGTCATCGCTCTGCAGCAGCGTAGCCAGCACCGTTTCCATCAGGGCGTCCACGCCCTGATTGTGCGCAGCGGAAATGACGTGCACATAATCCAGTCCCAACTGGTGAAACTCGGCGCTGAGCAGGTGCGGATCGCGATGCTCGGCCTTGTTGACCACCAGATGCACCGGCCGGCCGGCACGGCGCAGGCGGGTGGCGATCTCCTCATCGGCACCGCTCAGACCGGCGCGGCCATCGACCAGCAGCAGCACCACATCGGCCTCCTCGATGGCCCGCCAGGCCTGCCGGGCCACCAGGCCATCCAGACCGTCATCCTCGCCGGTCAGGCCGCCGGTATCGACCACCATGTAGGGCGCGGGACCACGCTGGCCAATGCCATACTGGCGATCGCGGGTCAGGCCGGGCAGATCGGCCACCAGCGCGTCGCGGGTGCGAGTCAGGGAATTGAACAGGGTGGACTTGCCGACGTTGGGCCGGCCGACCAGAGCAATAACAGGCAGCGTGACAGACATGGTGACGATAACGCGATGATTTGAGATGGAGCGCGATTATGCCGCAAACTGATCCGGCGCGGGCGCGGTAAAGCGTTGCGTGCCTCTACCAAGCCGGCCGATTTCTGGTAGGCTTTAGGTTTGACCGGCAGTCCCCCACCCCGCCTGGCTTCCAATCCATGACCCCGATTTCCCGCACCCGCGTCAAGATCTGTGGCATCACCCGTCCCGAAGACGGCGCGGCGGCGGTGCAACTGGGTGCGGATGCCATTGGCCTGGTGTTCTATCCGCCCAGTCCGCGCCATGTGGATGTAGCGACCGCGCGCGCAATCATCGCTGCACTGCCGCCCTTTGTCAGCGTGGTGGGCCTGTTCGTCAATGCTGAACCGGCGGCGGTGCGGGCGGTCCTTGATCAGGTGCCGCTGGCGCTGCTGCAGTTCCACGGTGACGAGGACGCCGATGAATGCGCTGCCTTCGGCTGGCCTTATATCAAGGCGGTGCCGATGGGCGCCGGTGCTGCGGTAGCCGATTACGAGCAGCGTTTCGCCAGCGCTGCCGGCCTGCTGCTCGACAGCCACGGTGGTGCAAAAACCGGCGGCTCCGGGCAGGGCTTCGACTGGGCGCGTATTCCGGCCGCATGCCGCAAGCCGCTGATTCTGGCCGGCGGCCTGCATCCGGGCAATGTGGCCCAGGCCATCCGTCAGGTGCGCCCTTATGCTGTCGATGTCAGCAGTGGCGTGGAACGCACCAAGGGCATCAAGGATGCCGAACTGATACGCGCATTTTTGCGAGGTGTGAACGATTGTGAACGCGATGCCTAACCCGGTGGACTTCAGCCAGTTCCCCGACCACCGTGGCCATTTTGGCCGCTATGGTGGCCGTTTCGTCGCCGAGACGCTCATGGAAGCGCTGCACGAACTCGACGACGCCTGGCAGGCCTGTCGCAACGACCCCGAGTTCCTTGCCGAACTGGATGCTGATCTGGCCCGCTATGTTGGCCGGCCAACGCCGCTGTATCACGCCGAGCGCTGGAGCCGTCAGCTTGGTGGTGCGCAGATCTATCTCAAGCGCGAGGATCTCAACCACACCGGCGCACACAAGATCAACAACACCGTTGGCCAGGCGCTGCTGGCCAGGCGCATGGGCAAGACCCGGCTGATCGCTGAAACCGGTGCCGGCCAACACGGTGTGGCTTCGGCCACGGTCGCGGCGCGGCTGGGTATGGAATGCGTGGTCTACATGGGCGCTGAGGATATCCAGCGTCAGGCGCTGAACGTGTACCGGATGCGCCTGCTTGGCGCCACGGTGCAGCCGGTCACCTCCGGCTCACGCACCCTCAAGGATGCCCTGAACGAGGCGCTGCGCGACTGGGTGACCAACGTCGATGACACCTTCTACATGATCGGCACGGTCGCCGGTCCACATCCCTATCCGCTGATGGTGCGCGAATTCCAGGCGGTGATCGGCCGGGAAGCGCGTGAACAGATGCTGGCCGATCACGGCTGCCTGCCCGATGCGCTGGTGGCCTGCGTTGGCGGCGGCTCCAACGCCATCGGCCTGTTTCATCCCTTTCTGAATGACAGCAGCGTGGCAATTTATGGCGTGGAAGCGGCCGGCTCCGGCATCGCCAGTGGTCGCCATGCCGCTACGCTCTGCGCTGGGCGGCCGGGCGTGCTGCACGGCAACCGCACCTACCTGCTCAACGACGAGCACGGCCAGATCACCGAGACCCATTCGGTTTCCGCTGGTCTGGACTATCCCGGCGTTGGTCCGGAACACGCCTGGCTCAAGGACATCGGCCGGGCGCACTACGTCGCCGTCACCGATGACGAAGCGCTGCGCG
This sequence comes from Candidatus Competibacteraceae bacterium, assembly GCA_003989075.1. GTDB lineage: Bacteria > Pseudomonadota > Gammaproteobacteria > Competibacterales > Competibacteraceae > RXIX01. Next base: position 8,636 of record RXIX01000057.1, read on the forward strand.
GCTTCCATGATCTGACCCGCACCGAGGGCATCATCCCGGCGCTGGAGAGCAGCCACGCCCTGGCCTATGTGACCCAGCTCGCGCCAACCCTGCGCCCTGATCAGCGCATCGTGGTCAATCTGTCCGGGCGCGGCGACAAGGACATCTACACCGTCGCCAAATTGGAAGGCATTCAACTGTGAACGAGTCGCCGTCGATGAACCGTATTGATCGCCGTTTCCAGGCGCTGCGCCGCAGCGGTCGCAAGGCCCTGATTCCCTACATCACCGCTGGCGATCCGCACCCGGAACGAACTGTACCGATGCTGCACGCGCTGGTCGCGGCCGGCGCCGACATTCTCGAACTGGGTGTGCCGTTTTCCGATCCGATGGCCGATGGCCCGGTGATCCAGAAAGCCTGCGAGCGGGCCCTGGCCCAGGGCATGACGCTGCGCCGGGTGCTGGAACTGGTGCACGAGTTCCGCCAGACCGACAGCGAAACGCCGCTGGTGCTGATGGGCTATCTGAATCCGATCGAGAGCTTTGGTTATGAAGCGTTCGTCACCGCTGCCGCCGCCGCTGGCGTGGATGGTGTGCTGACCGTCGATCTGCCGCCGGAAGAAGCGGATGAACTGGCCGCACCGCTCAACGCCGCCGGCATCGCGCCGATCTTTCTGCTCGCTCCGACCAGTTCCACCGCGCGCATCCGCCACACCGCCCTGCTGGCGCGCGGCTATCTTTACTATGTGTCGCTCAAGGGCGTGACCGGCTCGGCCGCGCTCAATGTTGCTGAGGTTGCCGCCAAGCTGGCCGAAATCCGCGCCCTGACCGATCTGCCGCTGGGCGTAGGCTTTGGCATCAACAGCCCGGCCGCGGCCGCCGCAGTCGCCGCAGTCGCCGATGCCGTGGTGGTCGGCAGCACACTGGTCAGCAAGATGGCTGAGCGGGCCGATGCACCGGACGACATGTACCGGGATGTGGGCGAAATCATCCGCGCCATGCGCTTGGCGATGGATGCGTAGCACCCGGCGCGCGCGGTGATCGGTACTGCCGGCCGCCGCACCCCATTCCGGTCCCTGACGCTTCACTTCACGACTTTGCACCCCCCGTTTCCCATTATGAGCTGGTACGAAAAACTCGTTCCGTCCCGCATCCGCACCGATGGCCGCAACCGCCACCAGATCCCCGAGGGTCTGTGGAGCAAGTGCGAAGAATGCAGTGCCGTGCTGTATGGCGCCGAACTGGAGCGCAACCTGCAGGTGTGCCCCAAGTGCAGCCATCACATGTATCTGACCGCGCGCAAGCGCCTGCACAGCCTGCTTGATGAAGGCAGCCTGACGGAAATCGGCGCCGATATCGAACCGACCGACTTTCTCAAATTCAAGGACGGCAAGAAATACAAGGACCGGCTGACGCTGGCGCAAAAGAGCAGCGAGGAAAAGGATGCCCTGGTGGCCATGCGCGGCCTGCTCAAGGGTGCGCCGGTGATTGCGGCGGCGTTTGAATTTGGCTTCATGGCCGGCTCGATGGGTTCGGTGGTTGGCGAACGCTTCGTCCGTGCCGCTCAGGCCGCCCTGCAGGAACATATTCCGTTCATCTGCTTCACCGCCAGCGGTGGCGCACGCATGCAGGAAGCGCTGGTGTCGCTGATGCAAATGGCCAAGACCAGCGCCGCACTGACCCGGCTGGCCGAGCATGGCGTGCCCTATATCGTGGTCCTGACGCATCCGACCACCGGCGGCGTTTCCGCCAGCCTGGCCATGCTGGGCGATATCAACGTCGCCGAACCCAAGGCACTGATCGGCTTTGCCGGGCCGCGGGTGATCGAGCAGACCGTGCGCGAGAAACTGCCGGAAGGCTTCCAGCGCAGCGAGTTCCTGCTCGAACACGGCGCGATTGACCTGATCATCGACCGCCGCGAATTGCGTGACCGGCTGGCCAGCCTGCTGGCCCTGCTCACCGGCCGCGACGCGCCGCTGATCTGAACAGTTGCCCTTGACCGAGGACCGCCGGCGATGCGCTTTGTCACCCTGGACGATTGGCTGCGCTGGCAGGAAACCCTGCACCCGAAAACCATCGATCTGGGTCTGGAGCGGGTGCGTGCCGTCGGACAGCGGCTGTATCCGGGCGCGCCGTCCTGCATCGTCATCACCGTCGCCGGCACCAATGGCAAGGGTTCCTGCGTTGCCTTTCTGGACAGCATCCTGCGCGCCGCCGGCTATCGGGTCGGCGCCTACACCTCGCCGCATCTGCTGCGCTATAACGAGCGCATCCGCATTGACGGCGCTGAGGCCGAGGATGGCGCGCTCTGTCAGACCTTCGCGCGCATCGATGCCGCCCGGGACGACATCTCCCTGACCTATTTTGAATTCGGCACCCTGGCAGCGCTGGAGCTGTTCCGCACCGCGCAGGTCGATGTTGCGGTGCTGGAAGTTGGTCTGGGCGGACGGCTGGATGCGGTGAACAGCGTGGACGCGGATGCAGCGCTGGTGACCGGCATCGGCCTGGATCACACCGATTGGCTCGGGCCGGATCGCAACAGCATCGGCTATGAAAAAGCCGGCATCTACCGTGCTGGGCGCCCGGCGATCTGCGCCGATCCCGATCCACCGCCGAGCCTGCTGCAGCAGGCTGAACGGATTGGCGCGCTGCTGCTGCGGGTTGGCTGTGATTACCGGTTCGCGCACGCTGGCGCCACCTGGCACTGGCAGGCCGGCGACACCCGGCTGGATGCCCTGCCACTGCCGGCACTGGCCGGCGCACACCAGCTTGGCAATGCCGCCGCCGCGCTGATGACCCTGCACAGCCTGCGCGCGCGCCTGCCGGTGACCGACGCGGCGATTAGGCAGGGCCTGCGCAATGCGCGCCTGCCCGGTCGCTTTCAGGTTTTTCCCGGCCCGGTCGAATGGATTCTTGATGTCACCCACAATCCGCAAGGCGCTGCCGTCCTCGCCGCCAACCTGCGCGAACGGTCCTGCAGCGGGCGGACCTGGGCGATCATGGGTCTGCTGGCCGACAAGGACGCCGGCGGCGTGATCGCGGCCCTGCGCGGCGTAGTCGATGCCTGGTATACGGTGACGCTCAGCGGAGCCCGTGGCCGCGATGCCACGGCACTGCGCGATGCCCTGCACGACGCGGGCGCCACCGCCGAGGCGAGCGTCGATCCAGAGGCGGCCTGCCAAAGCGCCCGTGCCGCTGCCCAGCACGGTGATCGCATTGTCGTGTTCGGTTCATTTCATCTTGTTGCCCCGGTGCTGGCCCTCCAGCCGTGGCTGCTGCATGACCCCTGTCACCCTCACGGGAGGCCTGATCTTGGATAATCGCTTGACCCAACGCCTGGTCGGCACCGCTGTCGTCGCGGCGCTGGCCGTTCTCTTCGTGCCGAACATGCTGGAGCGGCGCAACGCTGAACCTGCGCCTGCTGCTCCGGCCACGCCAGCGACGCCACCTCCCGTCCTGACTTTTTCGAATACGCCACCGCCGCCACCGCCACCCGCGCCTGCGGTCACTGAACCTGCAGCCAGCCAGCCCGCCACACCGCCACCGGTAGCAGCACCCGAACCCGTCGCGCAAACCGCAGCACCCATAGCCGCGTCACCGGCCCAGGCTACTGCACGACCCATCGCGCCACCGGCCCAGGCTACTGCACGACCCATCGCGCCACCGGCCCAGGCTACTGCACGACCCATCGCGCCGACCAACAAGGCCCAGGCTGACGCCGAACGCATCAGCGCCACCAGGGCGCGCATCGACGCCGAGCGCAAGGCCGATCAAGCCGAAGCCGCCCGCAACCGTGCCCGTGCCGAAGCTGCCCGCAGCGACGCCGCCAAAACCCAGGCTGCCCGCCTGGATGCCGCACGCGGCACGCCGCCCACCAGTCCGCCGCCCACCCGGCCAACCGCTGCCCAGGCCGAAGCCAGCCGCGCCGCCGAGGCCGCCCGCGCCGAGGCCGCCCGCGCTGAAGCTGCCCGCCGTGCCGCCCAGGCCGAAGCCGCCCAGAAAGCCGCCCAGGCCGAGGCCGCCCGCGCTGAAGCCAGCCGCGCCGAAGCCGCCCAGGCCAACGCCGCCCAGGCCGAGGCCGCCCAGAAAGCCGCCCGCGCTGAAGCTGCCCGCCGTGCCGCCCAGGCCGAGGCCGCCCAGAAAGCCGCCCAGGCCGAAACCGCCCGCGCCCGGCCTCCCGAGCGTCCGCCCACACCCGCGCCCGCGCTGGAAGCACCCGCCCGGCCCAGTGCCGGTGGTGGCACTATCGCCGGCCGTTTCGCCCTGCAGGAAAACGCCTACGCGGTGCGTGATCAATACCGCAGCCAGAACATCCGCGCCTCGGTCGAGCAGGTCAATACCGGCGGCCGGCCGATGTACCAGGTGCGAATTTGGCGCTAGAACGGCCAGCCGCATTTCTGGCCACCGGCGATTCTGCTAACATCCCGTTTCCCTGAACCACCACCGGAAATAGCCAGGTACTGGGCATGGCGGACATGAGCGAGCGGTTCGACCTTAACCGTGGTAATGCATGAACTGGGCTGACTATCTGATCGTGGCGCTCGTGGCGCTATCCACACTGATTGGACTATGGCGCGGCCTGCTGCGCGAAGTCATTTCCCTGGCGACATGGATCGCCGCCTTCGTCATCGCCATGCTGTTCGCTAACGACGCGGCCGCGCATCTCGCTGCTGCCATCGACATCCCGTCGCTACGCCTCGCCGCTGCGTTTGGCGGCCTGTTTCTGGTGACCCTGCTGATCGGTGGACTGGTCGGCATCCTGGCCGGGCGGCTGGTGCATTACACTGGGCTGATCGGCACCGACCGGTTTCTCGGCGCTCTGTTTGGCCTGATGCGCGGCGCCGCAGTCGTCACCGCACTGGTCCTGGCAGCCGGCCTGACGCCACTGCCCCAGGATCCCTGGTGGCAGCAGTCGCTGCTGCTGCACCAATTTCAGCAAGGCGCGCTCTGGCTGCGGGATTTCCTGCCGCCGGAGCTGGCGCAGAACGTTCGTTTTCCTTGAGGCGCTTTCCACTGACGGCAGTATCGGCCGTCCTGGCTGGGGTGGATACACATGTGCGGAATCATCGGTATCGCGGGGCGTAATCCAGTCAACCAGAGCCTGTTCGATGGCCTGACGGTGTTGCAGCATCGCGGCCAGGACGCGGCCGGTATCGTCACCTGCGACGAGAGCCGCCTGTTCCTGCGCAAGGACAACGGCCTGGTCCGCGACGTCATCCGCACCCGGCATATGCGCAACCTGCACGGCAACCTCGGTATCGGTCACGTCCGCTACCCGACCGCCGGCAGCTCTGATTCCGCCGAGGCGCAGCCGTTCTACGTCAACTCGCCCTTTGGCATCACCCTGGCCCACAACGGCAACCTGACCAACGCCGCCGAACTCAAGGAAGAGCTGTTCCGTTCCGATCTGCGCCACATCAACACCAATTCCGACTCGGAAATCCTGCTTAACGTCTTCGCCCACGAACTGCAGCAGCGCAGCAAGCTGGCGGTCGATGCCGAAGACATCTTTGCAGCCATCTCGGCAGTGCACCGGCGGGTGCGCGGCGCCTATGCCGCCGTGGTGCTGATCGTCGGCGTTGGGCTGGTAGCCTTTCGCGATCCACACGGCATCCGTCCGCTGGTGTTTGGCAGCCGCGAGAGTGAGGACGGCATGGAATACATGGTGGCCTCGGAAAGCGTGGCTCTGGATGCTTTGGATTTTCAGCGTATTCGCGACGTAGCGCCGGGCGAAGCGGTGCTGTTCGACATTGAGGGGCGCATGCATGCCCAGCAGTGTGCCGAGCATCCGAGCTACTCGCCCTGCATCTTCGAATTCGTCTATCTGGCGCGGCCCGATTCGATCATGGATCAGGTCTCGGTGCACAAGGCCCGCCTGCGCATGGGTGAATATCTGGCCGAAAAGATTCTGCGCGTCTGGCCGGAACAGGACATCGACGTGGTCATCCCGATTCCCGATACCAGCCGCACCGCCGCGCTGCAGATGGCCTCGATCCTGGGTATCAAGTATCGCGAGGGTTTCATCAAGAACCGCTACATTGCCCGCACCTTCATCATGCCCGGGCAGAAAATCCGCAAGAAATCGGTACGGCAGAAGCTCAACGCCATCGACCTGGAGTTCCGCGGCAAGAATGTGCTGCTGGTGGATGACTCCATTGTCCGCGGCACCACCTCGGGCGAGATCATCCGCATGGCCCGCGAGGCCGGTGCCCGCAAGGTCTATTTCGCCTCGGCGGCACCACCGGTGCGCTATCCGAATGTCTATGGCATCGACATGCCCGCTGCCCACGAACTGATCGCCCACGGACGTAGCGAAGAGGAAATAGCCGCTGCCATCGGCGCCGATCACCTGATCTTTCAGGACCTGAGCGATCTGGAGGAAGCGGTGCGGCGCGGCAACCCGGCCCTGCAACGCTTCGACACCTCCTGCTTTACCGGCAGCTATGTCACCGGCGATATCGACCGTGACTATCTCGACCGGCTCGCCTGCGCCCGCGCCGACCACGTCAAGAACGACCGCTCGAACGGCGATAACACCATCATCGACCTGCACAACAATGCCTGAGCGCCGTACCCGGTTTTGACAGCCGCATGCCCGCGCCCTAAGCTTGTGAACCGCGCCGATTTGAATGCCCAGCTTGCAGGCGCTTAACAAATATTGCTAAAGCGCGCTGAAACCTGCCCCAGGTCCTGGCCGCGCGGGTTTTTTCATCCCCGCGCACCGCGTGTCCGTAGGTGCCTTGCGGCGCTCCCCTTTTTCGCAGCCCTGCGGAGACTTCCAGCCATGACATTCGACGATCCCGCCCCACTCGGCTTCGCCAGTCTGGCGGTGCGTGCCGGCCAGACACGCACCGCTGAAGGTGAACATGCCGAGCCCATCTTCACCACCTCCAGCTTCGTCTTCGCCAGCGCTGCTGAAGCCGCTGCCCGCTTCAGCGGCGCCACGCCCGGCAACATCTATTCACGCTTCACCAATCCCACGGTGCGCATGTTCCAGGAGCGGCTGGCGGCCCTGGAAGGTGGCGAAAGCTGCATCGCCACCAGCTCCGGCATGGCAGCGGTGCTGGCCACCTGCATGGCCCTGTTGAAAAACGGCGATCATATCGTCTCGGCCAACAGCATCTTCGGCAGCACCATCTCGCTGTTTACGAATTACCTGAGCAAGTTCGGCATCGCCACCGACTATGTGCAACTGTCCGATCTGGCGGCCTGGGAAGCGGCCATCCGCCCGGAAACCCGGCTGCTCTATCTGGAAACCCCGTCCAATCCGCTGATGGAACTGGCTGATCTACCGGCGCTGGCCGCGCTCGCCCATGCCCGCGGCTGCCTGCTGGTAGTCGATAACTGTTTCTGCACGCCAGCCCTGCAGCGGCCACTGGAACTGGGCGCTGATCTGGTGATTCACTCCGGCACCAAGTATCTGGACGGTCAGGGCCGCTGTGTCGGCGGTGCGGTTGTCGGCGACCGACAGCGGGTCGGTGTGGATATCTACGGTTTCCTGCGCACCGCCGGCCCGACCCTGAGTCCGTTCAACGCCTGGGTATTCCTCAAGGGGCTGGAAACCCTGCACCTGCGGATGCGCGCGCACAGCATGGCAGCGCTGCAACTGGCGCGCTGGCTGGAAGCGCAGCCGGCGGTGGCCCGGGTCTACTACCCCGGATTAGCCTCGCATCCGCAACATGCGCTGGCCCAGCGCCAGCAGCGTGATTTCGGCGGCATCGTCTCGTTCGAACTGCATGGCGGACGCGCAGCGGCCTGGACACTGATTGATAACACCCGGCTGATCTCCATCACTGCCAACCTTGGCGACGCCAAGAGCACCATCACCCATCCAGCGACTACGACCCATGGCCGGCTGACGCTGGCGGAACGCGAACGCGCCGGCATCGGCGAGGGTCTGGTGCGGATCTCGGCCGGTCTGGAAGAGGTAGCCGATCTGCAGGCGGATCTGGCCCGCGGCCTGGATCGGCTGGCGGACGCCTGATCATGCCCGCCGCACACCACCGGATCACCGCGCTGACCTTTGATCTGGACGATACCCTCTGGGATGTCTGGCCGGTGGTCGAGCGCGCCGAGATGCTGCTCCATGAGTGGCTGGCAGCGCGCTATCCGCGCATCCCGGCGCGCTTCAGCACTCTGGAACTGCGGGCGCTGTGCGGCGAGGTGGCTGCTACCTGTCCGCAGATGGCCCATGATCGCACCTGGCTGCGCAAGGAAGCGCTGCGGCTGGCCGCACGGCTGGCTGAGTATCGGGAATTCGATGTCGAGGGCGCGTTTGCGGTGTTCTTCATCGCCCGCAATGCCGTGGAACCCTTCGCCGAGGTGCGACCGACGCTGCAACGGCTCGGTCAGCGCTACCGGCTGGCGACACTGTCCAATGGCAACGCCGACCTGCGCCTGATCGGTCTGGACGATCTGTTCGTGTTCTCGCTGAATGCCATCGAGATCGGCGCCGCCAAGCCGGACGCGCCGATGTTCATCGAAGCCTGTCGGCGTCTGGCGGCGCGGCCGGAACAGATCGTCCATGTCGGCGACGATCCCGAGCATGACGTGCGCGGTGCGGCGGATGCTGGTTTGCGCACGGTCTGGCTGAACCGCAACGGCCGCGCCTGGCCGGGCGGCCCGACGGCAGATGCGGAAATTCGCGACCTGAGCGAGCTGGACGCGCTGCTGGCCGATTGGGATGCCGAGCGCGCCTGATCGCTGCGCTGCCCGGTCTACCAGGGAATCGGCTGACCGTCGCGGAAGAAGCCACCGTTTGGCCCATCATCCGGCAGCGTGGCCGCCCAGACGATGCCGGCGGCACCCTGCTCAATGGAACGTTCCGCCTGGGGACCGCCCATATCGGTACGCACCCAGCCCGGACAGACCGAATTGACCAGAATATTAAAGCCCTGGGTCTCCGCCGCCAGAATGCGGGTCAGGGCATTCAGCGCGGTTTTCGAGATCCGGTAAGCCGGGGAGCGCCCCTCCATCTCGCTGAGCTGGCCCATGCCGCTGGAGATATTGACGATGCGCCCGTAGTGCTGCTGCTTCATCAGCGGCACCAGTTCCTGCGCCAGCAGCAACGGCCCGAACAGATTGGTTTTCAGCGTCGCAGTCAGGGTTTCCAGGCTGGCGTTGAACACACTGGCGTTGCCGGTCTCCTCGCTGCCGTGAATGTCCAGGAACACCCCGGCGTTGTTGACCAGCACATCAACACGACCGCAGCGGCTGTGAATGAAGGATCCCAAATCGGCGACGCTGGCTTCCGACGTCACATCCAGCGGCTGAAACAGGATATCGAGCCCTTCGCGCAGCAGATTTTCCACCGCCGTCTCACCCTTGCTGATGTTGCGGCTGGTGACAATCACGCGCAGGCCACGCTGGGCCAGTTGGCGCGCCGTTTCCAGGCCAAGGCCCCGGTTGGCGCCGGTGACCACCGCCACGGGTTTGGTGTTCTTGCCGTCTAGCATCGTTCTCTCCCTCCGGCCAGCGCCCCAGGCAGTGGGCAGGCTTCAGCGTGTTGCAGCGAATATGACTGTTGTTTTCTTCACACGATCTTGTTGTAAATACTAACAGCATCATGCC
>RXIX01000058.1 GCA_003989075.1 Candidatus Competibacteraceae bacterium
CAATTTGTCCAATCTGATCCAAAAAGTGCTTTCTGACTATGCGGCACAAAAAGAAGGCGAACTGCGTTCGCCGCGCTATCCATCCCCGCCCTGACCTGTACTGAGCGAAGCCGAAGTAAGGACGGGGCTTTTCGCGCAATTCGGGTAAAGCCACGATCGGCGCATGGTCCGACGACTGGACTGCCCGGGTGGACGATGCGCCGCGCCGATTCTGCTTCATTCCCGACTGATCCCCACTGATCCCGAGGTTTCCTGATGGATATCACGACTCTGGGCGAAGCCCGTTTTCCCTCACCGCAGCGCCGCACGGTCAGCGATCAGGCGCGTGTTCCCTCCCGACTGATCCACGATCCGAGCACCGCAGCGGCCACCGAGGACTGGCAGTTCGAGCTGGCCGGGCCGCGCGAACGCCTGTTCTTCGATCCTACGCAAACCCGCGCCGGTATCGTCACCTGTGGCGGGCTGTGCCCCGGGCTGAACAACGTGATCCGCTCGCTGTTTCTGGAGCTGCACTATGGCTATGGCGTCAAGGACGTGCTCGGCTTTCGGGGCGGCTATCAGGGTCTCGACCCGGTGCGCGGCCTGGAGCCGTTCATCCTGACGCCCACCTTCGTCCATGCCATCCACAAGGACGGCGGCACCGTGCTCGGTACCTCACGTGGCCCGGTCGATATCGGCCTGGCGGTCGATAACCTGATCCAGCGCGGCATCAACATCCTGTTCACCGTCGGTGGCGATGGCACCCAGCGTGGCGGCCATGCCCTGTTCAAGGAAGCGCAGCGCCGCGGCCATCCGCTGGCAGTGGTCGGCATTCCCAAGACCATCGACAACGACGTTGCCTTTGTCTCGCGCACCTTCGGCTACCTGACGGCGGTCGAGGAAGCAGCCCGGGTGCTGCACTGCGCCCACACCGAAGCGCACAGCGTCCACAATGGCATTGCCCTGGTGAAGCTGATGGGCCGCCATGCCGGCTTTATCGCTGCCGGCGCCACCGTCGCCAGCCAGGATGTCAACTTCACCCTGATTCCGGAAATTCCGCTGCATCTGGATGGCGAACAGGGCTTTCTCACCGCGCTGAAACGGCGCATCCTGCAGCGGGCGCACGCTCTGGTCGTGGTCGCCGAGGGCGCCGGTCAGGACCTGCTCGCCAGCACCCAGGACAGCGACGCCTCCGGCAACGCCAAGCTCCAGGATATCGGCCCATTCCTGCGCGCACGCATCGAACAGTATTTCCAGGCCGAGCAGATTCCCGTGACCCTGCGCTACTTCGACCCCAGCTACCTGATCCGCAGCGTGCCCGCCGATGCCGAGGATTCGATCCTGTGCGACTTCTTCGCCCGCAACGCCGTGCATGCGGCCATGGCCGGCAAGACTGGACTGGTCATCGGCCTGCTGCATGACAGCTTCATTCACGTCCCCATCGACCTGCTGGTCAGCCAGAAAAAGCGTCTCGACCTGAATGGCCCCGGCTGGCGTGCGGTGCTGGCCGCAACCGGGCAGCATCTGGACTAAACGGAACCCCCGACCCCATGACCGACACTTCCGTCGAAACTGCTGACTCCTCCTGGATCACGCGGCTGGGCGCCATTGCCCCCGGCCTGCCCACACTGCTCCATTACCGCTTCAACACCGACTTCCGCCATGACCTGGTCGCTGGCGTATCGGTAGCCGCAGTGGCCCTGCCGGTATCCGTTGCCTATGCACAACTGGCCGGCTTTACCCCGGTCGTCGGTTTGTACGCCAGCATCCTGCCGCTGGTCGCCTATGCCCTCTTTGGTACCTCGCGGCAACTGATGGTCAACCCCGACGCAGCCACCTGCGCGATGATCGCCAGCGCCATTACCCCGCTGGCCGCCGGCAACCCGCAGATGTACATCTCGCTGGCGGTCACCCTGACCTTTCTCACCGGCCTGTTTTGCATCCTGGCCAGTTTCCTGCGACTGGGCGCGCTGGCCGATTTCCTGTCGAAACCGATCCTGGTCGGGTTTCTCAACGGCATTGCCCTGAGCATCCTGCTCGGCCAGATCGGCAAGCTGCTGGGCTTTAGCATCGAAGCCGGCGGCATCATTCCGCGCCTGCTGGAATTCATCGACAAGCTGCCCCAGACCCACCCACCGACCCTGGCGATTGGCCTGGGCAGCTTCGCGCTGCTGTTTCTGTCGAAGCGATTCGTGCCGCGCCTGCCAGCGGCGCTGGTGGCACTGGTCGCGGCTGCAGCCACGGTTGCCCTGCTGCATCTGAATGAGCAGGGCGTTGCGGTGCTGGGTGCGGTACCGGCAGGCCTGCCGGAATTACACTGGCCAAGCTTTCCGCTGCGCCACTTTCCCTCGCTGATCGCTGATGCAGCCGGTCTGGCGCTGGTGCTGTTTTCCAGCGGCATGCTCACCGCACGCAGCTTCGCGGCCAAGAACCGCTACGAAATCGATGTCGATCGTGAATTCGCCGCCTTTGGCGCCGCCAATCTTGCCGCCGCCGTCTCACAGGGCTTTGCCGTCACCGGCGCCGATTCACGCACCGCGATGGCCGATGCCAGCGGTGGCCGCACCCAGGTCACCGGGCTGGTCGCCGCCGCGACCATGGCCGTGGTGCTGCTGTTCCTGACCGATCCTTTGCAGTATGTGCCGATCGCGGCACTGGGCGCGGTGCTGGTGTTCGCTTCGTTCTCGCTGGTCGATCTGCACACCCTGCGCAGTATCTGGAGGATCGACCGGCGCGAAGTCTTCCTGTCGGTGCTGACCACGCTGGGCGTGGTGGCGGTGGGCGCGATTGATGCCATCCTGGTCGCGGTGGCGCTGGCTCTAATGCGCTTCGTTAAGTTGACCGCGCGGCCACGCGATGAAGTACTCGGCAAGGTCGAGGGTCTGCCCGGCCTGCACTCGGTCGATCGGCACACGGGCGCCACCACCTTTCCCGGTCTGGTGCTGTACCGCTTCGACAGCCCGATCACCTTCTTCAACGCCGCCTATTTCCGGCAGCGGGCACTGGCCGTGGCTGAAAGCGCCGGTCCCGGGCTGCACTGGTTCGTCATCGACACAATTCCAGTCAGCCATATCGACGTTACCGGCCTGTATGCGCTGCGCGATCTCAAGGAGATGCTGGCGGAACGCGGCATCACCCTGATCCTGGCCGGGCGCAAGACCGAGTTTATCAACTGGCTGCACCAGACCGGTCTCTACCAGCCTGAATACGAAGAACACACTTTCCCCACCCTGCGTCAGGCGCTCAAGGCCTATCAGGCGCAGATCCGTCCCCTGGACATGCCCGCCGAAGCAAGCTGACCGGAGACACCGCGCCGCCCGCATCCACCATCGCCGCGATAGCGGATGCCAGCGGTCCGGTGCTACCGTTGCCCAGCACCGCGCAGCGCGCGCCACCCCGCCAACCATGGAACTTGTGATTCGTGTGTGGAATAGCCGGAGTTTTTCTCAATACTGCAGCACCGGATCAGGCCCGCCTCAGCGCCGCACTCGCCGCGCTCCATCATCGCGGACCCGATGACAGCGGTCTGCATATCGGCGCGCAGGTCGGGCTGGCCTTTACCCGCCTGTCGATCATCGATCTCGACCACGGCCACCAGCCGCTCTACAGCGCCGATAAGACGCTTTGCCTGATCGGCAATGGCGAAATCTATAACTACCTGGAGCTGCGCCGGGATCTGGCGGCGAAAGGCTATCCGTTCAGCACGCAGAGCGATTTTGAACCGCTGCTGTATGCCTATCTGGAATACGGCCTGGATTTCCTGCAGCGCCTGGAAGGCATGTTCGCCTTCGCGCTGTATGACCAGCGGCAGAACCGGCTGCTGCTGGTCCGCGACCGGCTGGGCATCAAGCCGCTGTTTTTCACGCAGCGTAGCGACGGCCTGTATTTTGGTTCCGAGTTCAAGGCGCTGCTGGCCCTGCACCCGCAGCGGCCAACGGTCAATGCTCAGGGTCTGGCGCAGTATCTGCAAAGCGGCTTTGCCGCGCGCAGCCAGACGCTCTGCCAGGGGATCGAACGCCTCGGGCCGGGTGAAGCGCTACTGTTCGACGCCGGCCATTTCCAGCGACGCTGGCACTACTGGTCGCTGCAGCAGATCCAGCCCCTGCCTATCAGCCCCGGCGAGGCCGACGAGCAGTTTACGGCGCTGATGGATGATGTGATGCGCAAGCACCTGCGCGCCGACGTGCCGTTTGGCCTGTTCCTGTCCGGCGGCATTGACTCGTCAACCCTGCTGGCCTTGATCAGAAACGCGGGCGCCGCGCCGCTGCGCAGCTATTCGATCGGCTTTCCCGGCAGTGAGGTATTCAACGAATCCAGCGAGGCCGAGCGCATCGCCCGGCATTTTGGCATCGAGCATGTAACGCTGGCGCTGGATGGACAGGCAATGTTCGCCGCCATACCGCATGCAATCTGGGCCGCTGATGAACTGATCGAGGACAGTGCCGGGCTGGCGCTGTCGGCCTTGGCTGCGCGCGCCGCCGCCGATGTGAAAATGGTGTTTACCGGTGATGGCGGCGATGAGGCTTTTGCCGGCTATGGGCGCTACCGTCGCCCCTATGTGCAGCGGCTGTTGCGCAGCCTGATCCGGCCGGGATCGGGCGGTTATCGCACCAAGCCGGGTTTTACCTTCTGGAGCCGACGCGGCCTGTTCCAGCCAGCATTGCTGCGCGCCAACGACGACTGGCGCGCGCCGTTCATCGAATCCTGGCAGAGCGCGCCGCGCGCCTGGAGCGACCTGCAGCGCATGCAGGCGGTTGATGTTGAAACCGTGATGGCTGATCGCTATCTGGTCAAAACCGACCGCATGACCATGGCCTGGGGTCTGGAGGCGCGGGTGCCTTTTCTCGATCACCGGGTCATCGAATTCGGGCTGGCCCTGCCCGATGCGCTGAAGATTGAAGGCCGGCTGGGCAAGGCGTTCCTGCGGCGCTGGGCGCAACGCTGGCTGCCGCTCGATCATCTGCAGTTGCGCAAGCGCGGCCTGTCGGTGCCGGTCGATGACTGGCCACGCGGTCCGCGCCTGCAGCGCCTGGAGCAGGCCCTGCTCGGCAGTCCCGGCATTCAGGAATGGTTTCTGCCCGCCGGGATTCGCGCCCTGGTTGCCGCGCAGCAGCGCAAACCGGCCAGCGCTACCCGCATCAAGCTGCTGCGCCTGCTGCATTTCATGATCTGGCACCGGCTGTTCATTGAAGGGAATGGCGCCGAACCGGCCCGGCATCAGGACCCGCTGGAGTTCCTCGGCGTGTAGCGTAGCGGCCATCCCCGCCGGGCGGCCTTCAATCCTGCAGCAGCTTGCCCGGCTGGCGATAGGCCAGCGGCGCAGCACCGGCGATCTTGCAGAATTTCTGTCCCGGGCGCAGCAGCCGTTCACGCACGCGCGCCAGCAGCAGGCCCGTAGTTGTGCTGTGGATCGGCACACGCGCCGCACCCCACGGTTCGCCGAGCGGATCGACCAGTTCGGCCACCACCTCGCCGGCATCGACACGCTCACCCAGCGCCTTGCGATACACCAGCACCCCGGCAGCCGGAGCACTCAACACATCCACCCCTTCCAGCGGCGTCGGCGCGCAGCGCGGTTCCGGCAGCGGTCCCGGATCGCCCGCGAGAACCCCGCGCCGCTGCAGAAAGCGCAGCAGGGCTGCCGCATCAGCCTGTGCCGTCTCATCGCGGACATCGGTCTGACCGCGCAATTCCACGGTGGTCGCAAAACAGGCCAGCGGAATCGGCCCACCCTCCTCAGCCAGCGCCGCGCGCAGCATCCACCAGGGCCCGGCACAGGCTTCATCGAACGGCCGGCCACCGGCGTTCTCCTCCAGCAGCACCGCCGCCACACCCAGTTCTGCGCCCAGCGTCACCGCATCCTCACGCTGCCAGCGCGAAGCGTACAGGTGCAGCAGCGCTTCGCTGTCGCAGTGCAGATCGAGCACGATATCCGCATCCAGCGCCAGCCCAAGCAGTGCATGCTGCAACGCGTCGCTCTCACGCGGTGCCGACTGTTCGGCGAGCACCGCGCGCAGCGTAGCGCGAATCAGGGCCACGTTTGCCACCGCATCGCCGCTCAGATGGCCACGCAGGCGTTCCCGCGCCCCGGCGACCAGATCAGGAAAATCGCGGTTGAAATTGCCGCCGCCATCGAAATTCAGGCGCCCGAGCAAGGTGCCGTTGAGATGCTGATCGAGGCCAATCGGATTGGCGACCGGCACCACCAGCACCTCGCCATGGATGCGCTGTTCCGCCTGGGCCTGCTCCAGCGCTTGCAGCAGATGCTGTGCGACCAGCAGGCCGGGAATTTCGTCAGCGTGCAGCGCAGCCTGGATATAGGCCTTGGGCCGCGCGCCAGGCGGACCATAACAGTGTGCCAGCAGGCTGCGCTGGGTGCCGGGCGCGGGTGCGGGCAGGGCAATGCGGTGTATGGATGTGGGCACGGGGTCGTCCCTAGCGGATGAAGTTAAGCCACTGTTCGGCCTGGGGTCCAATGCTGAACAATGCACACCGGTTCAACTCAGGCCAGCGCCGCCGCGACACCGCGCAGCGCCGGATTTTCTGCGCTAATCACCCAGGTTGGAATCGCCGCCAGGTAAGTGCTGAAGCGACCCTTGGCCTCGAAGCGGGCACGGAACGCCGAACGATCGAAAAAGTCACCCAGCCGGGGCACGATCCCACCCCCGATATACACGCCGCCGCGCGCGCCCAGAGTAAGCGCCAGATTGCCGGCCGCCGTGCCCAGCGCTGCACAGAACAGATCCAGCGCCTCGCGGCAGCGCGGACAGGTCGCGGCCAGACCGCGCGCGGTAATCTGCGCCGGCTGCAGCGCTTGCGCAGGCCCGCCGTCCAGTTCCGCCAGTGCGGTGTACAGATTCACCAGGCCCGGCCCGGACAGCAGCCGCTCCGGCGAAACGTGGCCAAAGCGACGCTGCAGCACCCGGCTCAGTGCCCATTCCCGCTCGCTGGTTGCCGCAAAGCTGACATGCCCGCCCTCGGTCTGCAGCGGCAGCCAGCGCTGGCCCGACCAGACCAGTCCGGACACACCCAGCCCGGTGCCGGGACCGATCAAGCCAATCGGCGCATCCGCAAGCGCCACACCACCGCCAATCGCCCGACGCTCATCCGCGCCCAGCAGGGGCAAAGCCAGGGCCAGCGCGGTGAAGTCGTTGAGAATCCGTAATTGATCCAGCCCCAGCGCCTGCCGCGCTGCTTCGATCGAAAACGACCAGGCGCTGTTAGTGAATTGAATCCAGTCGCCGCTCACCGGCGTAGCCACCGCCACCGCCGCCTGTCGCGGGCGCGGCTCGCTGCTGGTTGCGAGATATGCAGTCGCGGCAGTGACCAGATCAGGAAATTCGGCGCAGGCCAGGCTGCGCTCGCCATACAGGCGACCCTGCGCATCCACGCGGGCAAAACGGGCATTGGTGCCGCCGATATCGGCGACCAGGGCAGCGGGTTCAACAGGCGTAACGGGCATCGGCGCGGTTCCAGCGTGAATCAGTCTCTGGATTCTAGCGCAAGCGGCCGCACCCGGTACCAGGCCGCATGCAGCGCCGGCAGAAACAGCAGGGTCAGCAGCCAACCGGGCCACGATCCACAGCCACAAAGCCCACAGGCCATGCTATCGCCGACTTTCCAGCCCGACCGCTTGAGCAGCGCCGAAGGGTGAGTTTCTTAGCGCTGCGGTCACTCTTGCCGCATTCCGCGCGGAAAAATGGTCTATGGCTGTTGAGTTATCATCCAGGCAGCCCCACCACGGTCCGCACCTCGTGGACTGCCGCTTCCATCCCGACCTTTCCCGGAGCCATCCATGCTTAACTTCAGCTTTTACAACCCCACCAAGATCCTGTTCGGCCAGAACCAGATCGCCAAGATCAGCAAGGAGATTTCCCCAGAGGCGCGCATCCTGCTCACCTGCGGCGGTGGCAGCATCAAGCACAATGGCGTTTATGATCAGGTGCTGGCGGCGCTGGCCGGGCGCACGGTGCTGGAGTTTTCCGGCATCGAACCGAATCCGACCTATGAGACGCTCATGGAAGCGGTGCGGGTGGTGCGTGAGCAGCGCATTGATTTCCTGCTCGCGGTGGGGGGTGGTTCGGTCATCGACGGCACCAAGTTCATCGCCGCTGCCGCGCCATTTACCGGTGAGCCGTGGGACATTCTCGCCAAGCGCGCCCCGATCACGCAGGCCATCCCGCTGGGCACGGTGCTGACCCTGCCGGCCACGGGGTCGGAGATGAACAGTGGTTCGGTGGTCACCCGCCGCGCCACTCAGGACAAACTGGCGTTCATGCACCCGCTGGTCTATCCGCGCTTTTCGGTGCTGGACCCGACGGTGACCCTGACTCTGCCGCCGCGCCAGGTGGGCAATGGCGTGGTCGATGCCTTCACCCACATCATGGAGCAGTATCTGACCTACCCGGTGAATGCACCGGTGCAGGACCGCTTCGCCGAAGGCCTGTTGCTGACCCTGATCGAGGAAGGCCCCAAGGCGCTGGCCACGCCGGAGGATGTCGCAGTGCGCGCCAATGTGATGTGGTGCGCAACCCTGGCGCTGAACGGGCTGATCGGCGCGGGCGTGCCCGGCGACTGGGCCACGCACATGATCGGCCATGAGATTACCGCGCTGCATGGGCTGGATCACGCCCAGACCCTGGCGATCATTCTGCCCGCCATGATGAATGTGAAGCGCGACCGCAAGCGCGCCAAACTGCTGCAATACGCGGCGCGGGTCTGGGAGATCAACAGCGGCAGCGAGGACGAGCGGATCGATGCCGCCATCGAGCGCACCCGGGCCTTCTTCGAGAGTCTGGGCGTGCGCACCTACCTGCGCGACTATGGCATCGGCGCCGAGGCCGTGCCGGCGCTGCTGGCGCAACTGGAGCGGCACCAGATGACCGCGCTCGGCGAACATCAGGATATTGACCTGGCCACCAGTCGCCGCATTCTGGAACAGGCGCTGGCGGCCTGATGACCGAGACGCTGGATCCTGCCTCAGCGGGCATCCAGCGATAGCGCCACGGGCAGTGTGCTGGCGAACAGCCAAGCGGCGCCGCCACTCTGCTTGACGGCGTACATCGCGCTGTCCGCCTTCTTCAGCAGAGTAGCGGCCTCGTCGCCATCCTCCGGCCACAACGCCACACCAATGCTGCCGGTCAGCGCAAACGAGCGCTCGTCATGGGTAAAAGGCATCCGCAGGCCGTGCAGAACCTTGTCGGCCACCCAGCCGGCCTGTTCAAGCTGTTCGATCTGCCGCAGCACCACCACGAACTCATCGCCGCCCAGGCGCGCCACGGTATCGCATTCACGCACGGTTCCGCGCAGACGCTGGGCATAGGTCTGCAACACGCTATCGCCGAACTCATGGCCACACTGATCATTGATCGGCTTGAAACCATCGAGATCAATGAACAGCACGCCAACGCGCTGGCCCTGACGGCGGGCATCGCGGATCGCCTCCGAGAGCCGGTCAAACAGCAGCACCCGGTTAGGCAGGCCGGTCAAGGCATCGTGGTAGGCCAGGAACTGGACCCGTTCCAGCTCACGGCGATCCTCGGTGAGGTCGTTATAGACCGCTACATACAGGTTCTCGCCGCGCTCGCCGCGCACCGTGGAAATGGTCAGCCGCTGCACATACACCTCGCCGTTCTTGCGCCGGTTCCAGATATCGCCACGCCAGACGCCCTCGCTGAGCAGGCGCTGCCACATTGCTGCGTAGAAATCAGGCGAATGATGAGAGGACGCCAGCAGACTCGGGCGGTTGCCGTATACCTCCTCGGCGCTGTAGCCGGTGACGCGGGTGAAGGCTGGATTGACCGACAGGATGCGAGCATGGCAATCGGTCACCAGTACCGGATCGTTGATGTTGTCAACGATGCGCCGATAGCGCTGCTCACTGTCACGCAGTTCCTCCAAAGCACGCGACAGGTGAGCATTTTTGCGGATCAGTTCGCGCTGCAGATTCTGAATCTGCTGGTTGCCACGCGCCAGTTCGCGACCCAGACGCTCCAGTTCAAACACGTCGAACTCGCCTATGACCAACAGCGCATCGGCCTTGCGATACACCGATGCCTGCAGGGTCCGGGTCACCAGATGGCCATCGCTGACCGTCAGCCAGCCTTTGAAAATCAGCCCCTCCTCGCGGCACTCCAGCAAGCGGGCAAATTCAGGATTGGCCAGATAGGCATGGCGCGGCCGATCCGGCGCAGCACCACCGAGCAGTTCGCTCATGCCCTGATTGAGATAGCGTGCACCGCCCATGCGGTCGAATACTGCGATGGCCAGGGCTTGGCTGGTGTCACGCGCATCCGCCAGTTCGACGGCCCAATCGGCCAGGGCTGGCGGCATTACAGGAAACGAATCCACCATATGGATGGTAAGCGCGGGCGATTCAGGCACCGTCCACCGACGCATCGGTCAGCGCTACGAAAGCCGGAATATGGACGATAAACCAGTGATAGAGCGGGTAGATGGCGGCGAATGCCGGGGGCGATAACTGCCGCTCCAGAACCGTGACCCAGGCGTTAAGCTGCGCCGGCCAGTAGCTGAGATGAAAGCCATGGGCGCGATAGGCGCGAAATACCCACAGCACGGTATCGACCAGCACCTCGGCGTCATAATGGCGCAGCAGCGATTCGACGAAACGGGCGTGGTTATGGTGGTTATCCTGCATCATGGCGTGGTTGCCGGCACCGACTAACTGATCAAGATCGACCCGCTGCAGCATGATCTGATTGAGCGATGCAACCAGCAGTTCACGCTGGTCGGCATACTCCTGTGCGGCGGCCGCGCTAAAAGCCGGCAAGGCGCGGGCGGTTTCCAGCAGGTCTTGACGATTCATGGCCCGGCCTCCTGAATGGTCGGCAGCGTTGTGACGGTTAAAGCGGATACGGCAGTCTGATCCCAGTCGGCGACGAAACGGTTCAGCGCGTCGAGATCGGCCACATAGTGAACCGCTGGTCCCAGCACCAGACTCGGCCCTACCTGCCGCAATCCCTGCCCGCCGATCAGAATGGGCAGGATCGGGAATTCGGCGCGCACCGCGTCCAGCATGTGCAACAAGGTATTCAAGTGTAAATAAACGCTCAGCGAGAGGCCAAGCAGATCTGGACACTGTTCACGCAGCAGATGCAGCAGTTCACAGGTCGGCATATCGGCACCCAGATAGAACGCATCCCAGCCGTGCATCTCGAAGACATCACAGACCATCTTGGCGCCGATCTGGTGCAGCTCACCCTCGACCGAGGCCACGACAATGCGCCGATGCACGCGATGCGGAGCGATCACCCGCGGATAGACCTGATTCAGCAAACCCTCGACGAGGGCCGTCGCCAGATGCTCGCGGGCCACTGAAATGCGGTTGCTGGCCCACAATTCGCCAATCTGATACAGGGCAGATTGATACAGATCCTGATACAGCGTCAGTACCGGAATACCGCTGCGCAGCACCTGCTCAGTCAGGGCCAGGCAGCGCGACCGGTCGCCATCAAGCAGCGCAGCGAGAAAGTCGGCATGGGTTCTCGCGGAGATCAATGTCGATGCCAGCGGCATGGATGGAAGGGTCGTCATGGCACACCTCGCGGCAAGCTATTGAAAACCTGACACCTGCCGGGCAGGCACGGGCCTCCCGGCGAACCAGCACCGAGTCACCGTATCAGGCCATCAGGCGCAACCCCGGCGGCAGCGCTTCGCCGAATACGCGACTGGCGTCGGCCTCGTCCAGCTCTACACACTCCTCAATCATGCGCAGCCAGGAAGGCGGCGCCTTGACCGCACGCAGTCGCTGCACCACGCGCAACCGCTGCACTTCGTCCAGATCGCGCTCACGGTCGCCACTGCAACGCCCCAGAAGAGTGGCGGAAAACGCCGCCGGCGCCACCACTTTCCAGTCCAGCGCCAGCAGCCGCTCCAGCCAGACCGCTGCCGTCGCCGCTGGCACCACATCGTGGGCGCTGCCATAGACGGGAACCCGCGTCCCCAGCCGGCCCACCGCCCACCACAATTGCGCCGACTCCCCCTTGCGCGCCAAGCGGGCCAGCACCTGCTCGCCCAGCTCGACCTTGCGCGTTGCCGGCACGCGTTCCAGCACTGCGGCCAGCCGGGCCAGATCCTCAATGCCAACCGACCGTTCCTTGGCAGCCTTGCCGGTCGGCGGACGCAGCTCGACCAGCAATTCCTCGCTGAGATGGACCTGCGCCGCCGCATCCAGGCCACCGGCTATCCGCCGCCAGAGCGTCCACCACTCGGCGCGGTTCTGCGCATCCTGATGATACTGCACGCCCTGCGCGTACAGCGTCCATAACTGCCCGACCCGCCAGGCATCCAGCGGATGACCAAAACCCGGTCGCAGGCAATAGCCCGCCAGACTGAACCACAGGCGCTCATGCTCCACCGAACGCCGCCGGCGCCGCGCCCCGGCCCACAGCACTGCAAACAGCTCACGCAGCAGCGGCGTTTCCCAGCTCTCGCGCTTGCCCAGCAGCCGCTCCAGATCACCGCGCAGGGTCTTGATCTCCCTGGCGTCGATGTCGCTGGCACGGGCGCCATAAAAGCGCTCGATGCGCGCCGCCGCATCGGCAAAGCGCGGATGCAAGCGCGCCAGGGTGGTCGCGGCGCCACCACGCACCTGAAAGGCCAGCCGCCAGCGCTGCGCTGCATCGGCAACGGCCACGCAGTCCACCTCCAGCGTGCCGACCTCGGTCAACTGCGCAATCAACTGTACCGGCACCTCGCCGACCGCTTCGCTCTCCAGCACCGTAGTGATCGGTGGCAATGGCACAAAATCACCCTGCTCCAGATCCACCACCTCACCGGGCGGATCAACGCGATCGCCAGTCGAGGACAGCAGGTGAAACTGCACCGGCGCCCCGAGCCGCAGCGAGAAGGTGCGCGCCAGACGCACTTCCCGGCCTTCCTCGCTGCCCCGCGGCAGCAGGCACACACCCTGGCGGCGCTTGTGGCCCGCCTCGACCAGCAGCACATAGCCGCGCGCCGAACCGCCGCCGATTCGCAAACCCTGGCCGCGCCGTGCCAATCCATAGGCCACCGCGCCGCGTGCTACCGCCAGATCCGGCTCGGGATTATCCAGGCGCCGCAGCGCCGCGCCGCGCCAGCCACTCAGCACCTCCAGCAGCCGCCCACTCAGGGCCGCGCCATGGAACACGCCACCATTGAGCAGCACGCTATCGGGCATTGGCAACTGCTCCGGTGGCAGCGTCCCGCCCAGCGCCTGCCGCATCGCCTCGGCATGCTGGGCCAGGAATGCCGCCAGATGACGACTGATCGCCGGATCAGCGGCATAAGGCAAGCCAAATTCGACCACCGCCGCCCGCCGCCCCTGTGGCCGTTCATCGGGCGCCACGTGCGGCAGGAAGCCATCCACCAGCAGCGCACGCACCTCATCACGGCTGAGCGTGGCGCTGCGCGCACCGCCCACCAGACGGGTACCACCGCCGAGCAGGGTGACGCTGACCTGTTCCGGAGCATCATCAGCCAGCAGACGTTCCTTGGCACTGCGACACTGCTGCAGCAGTTGCGACAATTCGCCAGCATTCAATCGTCCACCACTGAGCCGCGCCTCGACGGTGCGCGCCAGGGCCAGATCCATGTTATCGCCGCCCAGCATCAGGTGATCGCCAACGCCGATACGGGTCAGACGCGGCCCCTGGGCCGCATGCTCGACCTGGATCAGGGTCAGATCGGTAGTGCCGCCGCCCACATCGCACACCAGCAGCAGGCGCGCCGTATCCAGCGCGGCTACCAGATCATCGGCATGGCGATGCAGCCAGTCGTAGCAGGCGGCCTGCGGCTCTTCCAGCAGGCGCAACTGGGGCAATCCGGCCAATCGCGCCGCTGCCACGGTCAATGCCCGCGCCGCCTCATCGAACGAGGCCGGCACGGTCAGCACCAGTTCCTGCCGTTCCAGCGGTTGGCGCGGGAACTGCTGATTCCAGGCCGCACGGATATAGGCGAGCGTGCTGGCACTGGCCGCGACCGGCGAGACCCGGGCGATCCCGTCCGCCGCGCCCCAGGGCAGGATCGGCGCACTGCGATCCACGCCGGCATGCGACAGCCAGCTCTTGGCACTGGCCACCAGCCGCCCCGGCGTGCGTGCGCCCTGTTGCCGCGCCAGCTCACCCAGCAGCACCTCGGACACCTCACCCGGATCCTTGAACAACCAGGGCAGGCCGGTATCCGCTGCAGCCAGCTCGCCCGCTGCCGGGTGATAGCGCAGCGATGGCAGCAGAGGCCGCGCCGCAACCGCGCCGGGCGCGACCAGTTGCGGAACGGCGAACAGGTGAATCGCAGCGGCGGCGCGCAAATCAGCATAGGCCACCACCGTATGCGTGGTGCCCAGATCAATGCCGACCAGATAACGCGATGGGCTGGAAGAGGTGATGACTCAGACCTCCCCGCGCACGTCGAACTCGACCTTCCAGCCCTCGCCACCGCTGCGCGGTACCGCTTCCAGGCGCAGGGTGCCGACCTCGGTCACTGCTGCGTGCAGGCGCACCGGCACCACCTCGCCGGGCTGATGATCCTCAGCGGGCAGGTTGGCCTCGATTTCATCCAGTTCCTCGATTTCCTCCGGCGCCCATTGTTCCAGTACCGTACCGACCTGATCGCCACGGCGCACCGAGGAACCGAAGAACCGGAAGCGCACCGGCTCACCGACCACCAACCCTACTTCCTGCGGCGGCAGTTCAGCCTGCGTGCCCTCCTCCATGCCAAAGGGCGCGATGCACAGCGCCTCGATCGGCGGCTCCATGCCCGGCACCGCGGGCATGGCGCTTTCCACGCCGACGTAGTAGGCCTTGGCGGTACCGCCGCGAATCCGTACCCCGCGCCCGCGCCGCACATAGCCGTAATAGGCCGCGCCACGCGCCACCGCCAGATCCAGATCCGCGCCTTCCAGCAGGCGCACCGGCGGCGCACCCTCAGCAGCCAGCCAGCCGTTGAGCACCTCCAGAGTGCGCGCCAGCAGCGGCGGCGCCTTGAACACGCCACCGTTGAACAGCACCGCAGTCGGATGCAGAAAACTGGCGTGGGCCACATCCGACCCAGCGAAACCGGCCAGATCGCGGGTGGCATGCACCTGCCGGCCGAGGAATGCCGCCAGATGCCGGGTCATTGCCGCATCCTGAGCATAGGGCAGGCCGAGCTTGGTCAGGGCCGCCCGCGCCCGGCTGGCCGGCCGCGCCGCCGCATCCACCACCGGGAAAAAGCCATCCACCAACGTGGCCATCACCTCTTCACGGGTCAATTCGGTGCGCAGCGTGCCGCCGATCAGCCGCGAACCGCGACTCGGCACCACCACCGGCACCGCGGCCACCGTGGCATCACCAAGCAGTGTTTCCTTGGCGCCGCGACAGGCGTGGGTCAGGCCCTGCAACTGCCAGGGATCCAGGTTGATACCCTGCTGGGCGAGTTTGGCGCGCACCGTATGGGCCAAAGCCAAATCCATATTGTCGCCACCCAGCAGGATATGGTCACCGACCGCAACCCGCACCAGTTCCAGCGTGCCATCGCGTTCGGTGACGGCAATCAACGAAAAGTCGGCGGTGCCACCGCCCAGATCGATGACCAGGATGATGTCACCCAGCCGTACCTGCCTGCGCCACTCACCACCGGCCGCCAGGATCCAGTGATACAGCGCCGCCTGTGGCTCCTCCAGCAGCACCAGTCGCTCCAGACCTACTGCGGCAGCGGCTTCTGCAGTCAGCTCGCGTGCTGCGGGATCAAACGAGGCCGGCACGGTCAGCACCACATCCTGCGCGGCCAGCGGCGCGGCGGGATGCCAATGATCCCAAGCGGCACGCAGATGGGCCAGATAATGAATCGATGCCTGCAGCGGCGACACCCGGTTCACTTCGTCGGGCGCTTCCACCGGCAAGACCGCCGCGCGCCGGTCGATACCGGGATGACACAGCCAGCTTTTGGCGCTGGACACCAGCCGGATTGGCGTGCGTCCGCCCATGGCACGCGCCAGTTCACCGACCACGAAGGGCGCCGGCATCCCCCAGGGCAGGATGCAATCATCCGGGCGCAGTTCGTCCGGATGCGGCAGATACAGGAACGAAGGCAGCATGGGCCGTTCCTCAACTGCACCCGGCGCGGTCAACTGCGGAATGGCCTCGATGCGCTCGACCACCCGGTCATGATCGCTGGCCGCCAGATCCACCGCTGCCATCACGCAGTGCGTGGTGCCCAGATCGATACCTACGGCATAACGGGCTTCGGTCATAACGCAACCTCCGCCGGTGCCAGAACCCGCGCATCATGGCCCTCGGCGAGCTTGGGCAGGGTAATTTCAGCCACCCGCCAGCCGCGATGCATCAGCGTGCCGGTAAACGGTGCCTGGCCGACCACATTGCCGGTCAGGCGCACCGCCGCAGCATCGAACCCGGCCGCCAGCGTCAAGCGCGCGCCCTCGGCTTCGCTGCGCACCGGCTCGATGCGCAAATAATCCTGCACCACCTTGTGGCAACCGGCATGCACCACCCGCGCCGCGCCGCCGATCTCGGCATCGGAATAGCTATTGACATCTTCCTGCAGGAAATCGATAAAGCGCCCTTCCTGCTGTAGCAGGGCCAGCAGTTGCAGGGCCGACTCCGGCAGGGTTTCGCGCAGCGGGGCTGGTGCGGGCGCAGGCGTGACGGGGCGGCTCTGTTCCAGGCGTTGTAGCTCGTCAGCGAAGCGGCCATCCTGCAGAATCCGCCAGAACGCACGCAGCGCCAGAGTCAGTCGGGCCACAAAAGAGATATGTGAAGCATTCATGAAAGCAAACTCCTACGAATCGAAACCGTTTATCTTGTATCCTATCACGGGCTGGCAAAGCGCTGACGACAAGACCTTCCCAACGGGTGGTTCATCGCCGCACGGGTAGCGCTGGCGATAGCGGCATGCTCAAGCTAAATTTCAGGTAGCGCCCCCGTTTACCCCGCGCAGAATCCCCGGCGCTTAGAAAAGCAAAGATCATCCCAGGAGTGGCAGCATGGCACGCATACTGATTGTCGAGGACTCGCCCACCCAGGCCATGAGTCTTACCAGACTCCTCAAGAAACATGGGCACGACGTCCTGACAGCCAAGGACGGCGCCGAAGGCGTCGAAGTCGCCAAGGCGGAACTGCCGGATCTGGTCCTGATGGATGTGGTGATGCCCAAGATCAACGGCTTTCAGGCCACCCGGCAGATCACCAAGGATCCAAGTACCCGCCATATCCCGGTGATCATCGTCACCACGAAGGACCAGGAAACCGACAGGATCTGGGGCGAGCGACAGGGCGCCAAGGGCTACATCCTCAAGCCGGTCGAGGAAGACAAGCTCATCGAGGCGATCCGTCAGTTCCTGCCGAAGTAGCCATGCCGCAGCACGGCAACAGCCGTATTCAGTTCGCACGCGCGCTGTTCATCACCGCCGCGATCCTCTCAGGCAGCGGCTCAGGTAGCGGCGTAGAGCGACCCCGTTTACCCCGCGCAGAATCCCCGGCGCTTAGAAAAACAAAGATCATCCCAGGAGTGGCAGCATGGCACGCATACTGATTGTCGACGACTCGCCCACCCAGGCCATGAGTCTCACCAGGCTCGTCAAGAAACATGGGCACGAGGTCCTGACAGCCAGGGACGGCGCCGAAGGCATCGAAGTCGCCAAGGCGGAACTGCCGGATCTGGTCCTGATGGATGTGGTGATGCCCAAGATCAACGGCTTTCAGGCCACCCGGCAGATCACCAAGAATCCGAGTACCAGCCATATCCCGGTGATCATCGTCACCACGAAGGACCAGGAAACCGACAGGATCTGGGGCGAGCGGCAGGGCGCCAAGGGCTACATCCTCAAGCCGGTCGAGGAAGA
>RXIX01000059.1 GCA_003989075.1 Candidatus Competibacteraceae bacterium
TGCCTGGTTCCAGTTGTGGGCTCCGCTTCCGGCACATCAACCACAAAGTTCACATACCAGCGCTGCCGCGAATCCTGACTGAAACTGCCGCATTTGATCGGTCCAAGCAGTTCCCGACTGTTCCAGAAGCGAAAGACGTGACCGGCATACCGCACGGTATCTTCAACGACTTTGACGTTAGATGCTTTAAAGGGAACCCACCCCGGCGACCGCTTGCCACGCCAACGCAATTTGCGTTTCTTGAATTGCTGGCGGCGCGTGGCGTATTGCTCGCACACCGCTTGAACTGTCTGGGAATGCAGGCCCAGTTCCTTGCTGCTGCCGGTGGTTAATTTGCACAAGTCCTGATAGGTCGGCCAGCGCTGATTCCAGCGCAGCGCATGTTCTTGCGACTCGTTACAAAAGTTCCAGACGAAATTACATGCCCGCGCCAGCGTATCGAGTTGTGGCGCTGAGCTAGAATCCTTGATTCTGTAGCGGTAAGTATATATCATTATTAATAATTCTAATAAAAAAGATCACCAGATTCAACGCAGCCAACGAAATTTTTTACATGAAAATCAACAAAGAACTTAAAGATCGACTTAAGTGATTTGCCGAGCAGGACGAAAGTGATTTCCGACTCTGCGGAGCAAAAAAGGCGCACTACGTTTGCCGCGCTATCTATCTCCATTATCGCTTGGTATTTAAAATGACTAGATTCTATGAGATTGAGCCAAGTCTTGAAAATTATTGGCGAGCTATTATTCTTTTTGGTCGAAATACAGCTTCTTATAAATTTGCTTTAGCTAAAGCATTATGTGATCTTGATATTAGAAATAAAACCCGTTTTTCACTAGATGAGTTGGCAATTCCTTATGCTAAACACCTTTGCGAAAGGTTAAAGAGTTATCCAAAACAGATTACTAGGGATCAGAGTTCCTTTCTTGATTTTCTGAAGGCTTTTAATGAGGGAAAAATTGATTATGATGAAATGATTAAACAAACTGTTCGATATGGATTTAACAATGTAATTGATGCTTTTCATAATGTTCATGGTTCTGAGGTTGGTAGTCGCTTTTTTATTGATGAACGGAAGGCAAAAGGTGGTATCCAGCTAACAGATAATTTCTTTATTCTTTGTCAGGGTCAGCAGTATCTAAGCTTGAAGGAAGAAACTGAGGCTAGATGGCGGTTAGTTGAATCGGCATGGGAAAACAATATATCAAAAAAACTAATGTTGGTTGAGTACGAAGGAGGATCTAATATTTTATTTGGTAGAAGCTCAATTAAAAGGGCTGCTTTGACTTCAGCAAGACCAGCTTTGAATGGTTACCAAAAAGGACGTTGCTTTTATTGTTTTAGGGATATTTCTATTGATGTAAATAGCCAAGAATTGGCTGATGTTGATCATTTTTTTCCTCACGTTCTGAAGAATTGTGATTCCGAAAAGCCGGTTGATGGTGTTGCTAATTTAGTGCTTGCTTGTCGTGAATGTAATCGTGGTGTATGTGGAAAATTTGAGCGTCTTCCTAGTGTGGTTTTGCTGGAACGTCTTTATATTCGTAATGAATATCTGATTACCTCGCATCATCCTCTAAGAGAAACTTTGATTGCCCAGTCTGGTGATAGTGCATCTAAACGGCAGGAATATTTGCAGAATGTTTATAATTGTGCATCAGTGCACTTAGGGGTTAAGGAAAAATGGGAGCCGCGTCCGCAAGGCATAGCGATTTTTTAAATACCAAATTATGCCAAAGATGGTTACGAACTTTTTCTGTTTCTGATTCTGATAAAATTAAATTAAATTTCTCACTAGAAAAAATATTAATTATTTGGCTGAGGTTGATGGGTTGGTAAAGTTTGCCGTTTTCACGATGATTTTTTTCTTTTGTTCCCCGGAACGATATGATTGCTGTGCCTTCTGTTTTTAATATTCTGCATAGATTTTTAATCGCTATTGATAGTGATCTATCGCTTAAGTGCATCAGAACTGCGGAACATAACAGATTATCGAAATATTCGTCTCTTATGCTTGATAAATAGGGTAGAGCATCTTGTATAAAATTTATTTCTTGATGAAGATTTTTGGCTTGCCTTAACATTTCAATAGATGCGTCAACGCCGATTACTTCAAAACCTTTTTGATAAAAAAAGGCAGTGTCTCGACCTATTCCGCAACCAATATCTATAAGGCAGCCAGAGTTAAAAAACTGGTTTGAAAGTTGATAAAGCCTTTCTGGAAACAAATTACGATGTAGTAAAGAAATTTGCTCGGCTTCGCGATTATAAGCTTCGATTGTTTGGGTATCCATGATCAATAAATCGCACTAGCTATATTAGTTAATTAAGCAATTTCATCTAACGCGATGGTTTGGGGCTCGCCTGTACCGTTTAGAATGCAAATAACGATCAAACAACTCCCCACGCAAACCCGCCAGATCAAAACGCTCCAGCGCAAACAACTCCGGCCGCCGACACAACAGCTCCACCTGATCCAGAGTCAAACGCTCGCAAAACGCCCCCTCCATATACAGCGCCACCTCACGCCGATGCGCCAGCAAATACGCCACCAGCACCACCGGCAACACCCCCAACTTCATCCCAAAGGGTGGCTGACGCAGCACCGCATACAACTCCGGCACCGCCACCCGCCGCTCACCCGCATCACCCAACACCCGCCCAATACACAACCACACCGGCTGCAAACGACAAGGATCATCAACAGCCGGCGCATAAAACCCCAACCCACCCGCCTCATGCCGATGCAAACCAGTCGCCCGCAACAACGACAAATACAAACTCTTTTCCGCCGGACTCTTCGCAATCCCCAAATAATCCTGATCCGCCGCACTCAACATCGCCGCCAGCAAACGCTTGCGACCGGTATTGGCACTCGCCGACGGCTGATCCCAATTCAATAACTCATTACGCAACAACGGCGTCTGCGGATAACATTGCAGCTCCACCCAATCCGACAACTGCCGCTGCAAATCCCGCCGATCCCGCACAAGCCGCTCCTCACCGGCCCAGAACCAGCGCAACAACTCCGGCTCCTCCAACAAAGCCCGCAGCACACGATGCATCTCCCGCTCAGCATGCAGCAGCCAATCCTGATACTCGCGCTGCGCCACCGGATCCTGATGCAAAGCCGCGTGCCGCTTCGGCAACTCCTGCAACGCCATCCACTGCAGAACCGTTTCACGCAGACGCTCGGTAAAAGGACAGACCGCCACAATAGCACCCGACGATACGGCAGATAGATCAGGCAAAACCTCCGCATCCTCGGCCAGATAAAACCACAGCCGCAGCACCGCACTATCCTGCTGCCGTGGCGGCCAATACTCACTGGCCGTAAATCCCGGCACGAAACAGCGCAGCGCCCCGGTTTTAATCGTCGCCCGCCGCGCCACTAACGGCCCCAACGCAGCCAGCGTATTCAAAATATCCACCAAGGAACGCTGCCCCAACTCCGCCAGCACCTGTTGCAAGGCCGTGCGCATATCAAAATCACTGCCCTGCCAAACCCGATACTCCTGACCATAATGGCGAAAATGAATCAGCGACTTCGCCTCAAGCTGCTTGAGCAGCGCATCACTCTCCTCACCAAACAACAGGCGCAGAAGCGGCGGACTGGCTTTTAAACCACGCTGCGCACCCAGCAGATTCAACAGACCAATGGTTTTTAACAGCCGCGTCGCCGCTGCATCAGGCGGACTGTCAAAACGCTCCAGCGCAGTCACTACCTCCACCCAGCGATGATGCGTCAGCGGATCGGAAAACTCGCCGGGCGCATTCAGCATGAAATAATCGTACAGCTCCCAAGGCTCGATCCAATCGCCCATCTGCATTTGGCCAAGCCGCTCACGCAAACCAAATGGCTCGCGACTGCCCAAATAGGCAAAAAGACTGCGCTCGTTCTGCGCCACCTTCTGGCACAACGGCGGCAGAATCAGCAGAGTCAGCGGATGCAGCGGATAACAGCGCTGCACCAGCGTCGTGGCCTGCTGCCGATGCAAGCCCAGCGGCAAAGCGCCCGCCTCATCCAGCAGCGCGACAGCGGCCCGCAGACGCGCAACCACCTCAGGCGCTAGAGCTGCATCACGCGGCGCAAAGGTCGCGGCAATAACGCGCAGGGCCTGCTCCGCCGGCTCCAGAAAGGCCACGGTCTCGAAACGGCCCTGCACCTTGTGCCACTCGTCGCGTAACTGCTTGCTCAAGCGCTGGCTGTATTGCGCAAAACCCTGATGCAGCAGCACCAGCATATGCAGGGGCGCGCCATGCGCCTCCTGGGCATGCTCGGCCAGCAGTTGCAGAAGATGAATTTCCCGGTGTTGCGGATGATAGGCGGCGTATTCAAGCAGCTTGCCCAGCTCATCGATCTCGATCAAAAGGCCCGCGCCATTCTTGGCCGCCCACAGGGTCTGCACCCGGCGCACCAGGGCCATGACCTGATCCAGCGGCGTGCCCGGCTGCGCAGCGGCGCGCATGTCGCTAATCAAGGCGGGCGATAACTGCTCCTGCTCGGCGGCTGCAGCCAGCGCCAGCAGCAGTTGCCGAACCAGCGAATCAGGAATGCCGTTGATCGGCACGCGCAGAAAGCCGCGCGTGTCCGCGTTTTTGGGTATGAAGCGCGCGGCCAGCACCGGCTGGGCATGGCTCAACACCTCCAGCGCCGCCTGATGCGTGGCATGACGGCCCGGCGCCAGCAGCGCCGAGAGAAACAGCGCAAAGGCCGATTTGCCCGCGCCATAGGGACCGATCAGCGCCAGAGCACGCTGCCGGCTGCCACGGCCCAGACCTTCGGCAATCCGCTCCAGGGCCTGCATCGCCCGCGTGGTCGGTACATAGGCGCGGACCCGCTCCAGGTTGTCATGATCGCGCGGCAAATTAATCGAGCGGGTGTAGATCGAGCGGATTTGAATCCGTTCCTCAAGACTGCTCACGCGGCAATACTCCGGTAGTGATCGCGCAAAAGATCCAGGGGATCGCATCTCCCGCCCTGCCAATACACCTGGTGCAGCCCGGCGCTCTCACGCAGGGCATAGCAAGCCGGGTAACGCTCCATGACCTGTCCGAGAGCCTGCATCAGGCCATCCTCGCTGAGACGGAACACCGGTCCCGGCGCGGGCCAGTCATCACCGCCATACAGCAGCGCCCGGATCGGCAATGCCGCTTGCGCCGGATCGGCGGCGAAACGCTGGGCAAGGGCAAAATGCAGCGCCATCGGCGGCAGGAACGGTCGGATCAGGCGCGGACTGCGGTACTCGCGGCCCGCCGTAAGCTCAATCAGGCGCAGTTGCGCCAGCGGCGAATCCAGATGCTCGTCATGACGCCCGGCCAGCGGCGCATACATGCGCAGCAGCGTGGACAGATCGGATTTCAGCGTGGTCTGGGCGCGGTGCACCCGCAGTTCGCGCTCGACAAATGTATTGAGGGCGTTCAGGGCGTCCTGTTCCTGAAAGCGCGGCAGGGCAAAGTGATTGAAGAACCAGTAGAAGCCGGTGGCCTGTTCGGTGCTGGAGGCAATCAGCCAGTGGATCAGCCACAGCGTGGCCTCATCTTCCAGATAGGGATCGCCTTGCGCGCCCAGCAGGATGTCGCCCAGTGCAGTGGGCTGGGCCGCGCCGCTGCCGTCCAGCTCAATCAGGCCAATGGCCCGCAGCCAGTATTCAATGGCGTGCACCATGTTGCGGCCCACGCCGAGCGTCATCATGGCTTCGTCGGGCTGGCTGAACAGGCGGGGCGTGGCGCACAGTGCGGCGAAACCCTTGCTCAGCCAGCCATAGCGCAAGGGAAAGGTTTCGTGGCGGCCAAAGGTGGTTTTGCTGCGATTGAATTTCACGCGGCCAGCTCCCGGATGCGCTGCACGGCGGCGGTGATGTGGTGGACCGCCGCATCAATGGCGGCGCTGTCGTGTTCGCGGCTGAAGCTGATGCGCACCGCACCGTGCAGGCTGGCATCGGCAAGCCCCATGGCCCGCAGCACATGTGAGGCTTCCGGCGTGCCCGATGCACAGGCCGATCCAGAGGCAATGGCGACCCGGTCGGCAAGCTGGTTGATCAGCGCCGTGCTGCTGATGCCGGGAATGGCCAGATTGACGATATACGGTGAGCAGCGCGCTGGATCGCCGTGTACCTGAAACGCCAGATGCGCGCGCAACTGGTCGAGAAACTGCTGTTTCAGGGCCGCGACCTTGATCAGATCGGCGCTGCGGCGTGCAGCGGCCAGCCGTAGCGCAGTGCTCAAACCGATGATTTGATGGGTGGGCAGCGTGCCGGAACGTAGACCGAATTCCTGGCCGCCGCCGTACAGCAGTGGCCGCAGACGCAGATGCCGCCGATTGCGCACGATCAGGCAGCCAATGCCTTTGGGACCATGGAATTTGTGTGCCGACAGGCTCAGCAGGTCAATCGGTAGCTGTTGCAGGTCGATGCTGAACTTGCCAGCGGCCTGTGCGGCATCGACATGCAGCAGTACGCCGGCTTCAGCGGCAATCTCGGCAATGGCGGCAATCGGTTGCAGCACACCGGTTTCATTGTTGGTATGCATCAGCGACAGCAGCAGGGTATCGGCGCGCAGCGCGGCGCGCACATTCTCGGGTTCGATCCAGCCGTCGCGGTTGGGCGCCAGTGTGCTGATCTCATAACCTTCACTCTGCAGCGCCGTGCAGCAGGCCAGCACCGCCGCATGTTCAATGGCTGAGGTGAGCAGATGGCGGCCCTGTGCAGCATGGGCCAGCGCTACGCCGCGCAGCGCCAGGTTATTGGCTTCAGTGGCGCCGGAGGTGAAGATCACTTCGTCGGCGGCGCAGCCGAATTCAGCAGCGATCTCCTCGCGGGCCTGTTCGATGCGCAGTGCTGCGGCCCGCCCGGCGGCATGCTGGGCAGCGGGATTGGCCTCATAGCCGTCGTCGCCAAGGCAGTCGAACATGCGCGCCCGTACCTCGGCAGCGACAGGCGTGGTGGCAGCGGTGTCGAAATACAGCGCTTTTGCACATGTTTTCATAGCTGTTGCGCGACCGCAGCGCAGGAAGGATGGGGAAGGATGGGGATGGATACAGAATGGCTAATAATTATACATTCGATTGATGAAAAGGGCAGGGAGTTTTTGCGCCGGTCTGGGTTGGCTTGCGGGCCGGCGGCGCGCAGCGGTCCGTTTGCAGTGCGCTGGCCGCACCGCGCCCGCCATAATTGCGTAAGCCGACGAAAGCAGGTAGCGTAGCGCGTTCTTTATGCATAGTGATGTTGCCAAGACCGATGCGCATTGAAGCCCCCCTGTGCCTGTATACCGACGCGGTGCCGTCGGCGTGGATCGATTACAACGGCCACATGAACGTTGCCTACTATGTGTTGGCCTTCGACCGCGCTACCGATGCGTTCCTGGAGTACCTGGGCATGGGCCAGGCCTACCGCGATGAGCAGAACTGCTCAGCGTTCGTGGTGGAAACTCATGTGAACTACCAACGTGAGCTGGTGGCGGGCGATCCAATGCGCATCACTACGCAACTGCTGGGTTTCGACAGCAAGCGTATTCATTACTTTCATCGTCTGTACCACGCCGGCAAGGGCTTCCTGTCCGCCACGACCGAGCTGATGGTGATTCACGTCGATCTGGCTACGCGGCATAGTGCAGCCATGCCGCTGGCGGTGCTGGATCGTCTCGGCGCAGTGATGACGCAGCATCTGCAGTTGCCACGACCGCCACAGTCGGGCCGGGTGATGGGGGTGCGCGCCAAGCTCGCCGGCCCGGAAGCCACGGCCACGCTGCCGCAGCCCCTGGCACTGGTGCGCGGTCGCGGTTGAGCGTGGCCCGCAGCCGGGACGCTTGATCGACCCGGCGCACTAGGCTTAAAGCGCGCCTGTAATATCGATATCAACGGGACTTTTGCTTTTCGTCATTCCCGCGTATGCGGGAATCCAGGCAGCGTGTTGAAAGGCATGGATACCCGCTTTCGCGGGTATGACGGAAAAAGTCAGGTATCAGGTAAGCGAAAGTCCTGATCAAAAATCCAGAACCCCGGCGCGGGCGGATTTTGCTATGCTGCCGGCCATCCTCGTCCAAGTGCTGCTCTGAACTTGATTTCGGCCAACTCCCTGCAACACGCCATTCTGGTGCTGGATCAGCGCCTGCGGCCCGTGTTTGACCGTCCTGAACGCTGGTTACAGGTCGCGGTCAGGCTGGTTATGGTACTGCTGGCGCTGGCGCTGGCGCATGCCGTGGCCAGTCTGGCCTGGTCCGTGTTTCTGGGCCGGGCGACTCTGCCGGTCAAGCCACTGCCTGCAGCCACCTCCGCTAACGCAAGCGGCGGCGCTGCGCTGGATTATGCGGCGATAGGTGACTGGCATCTGTTTGGCCGCGCCGATCCACCCCGTGCAGCAGCACCGCCGCCACCGCCGCCACCGTCGCCACCGCCGCCCATGACCCCGCTGAATCTGCGCCTGGTGGGGCTGTTTTTCGCCGAACAGGGCGCGAGTGCCGCCCTGGCCCTGATTGCCGAGGGTGATGGCGCGGAAAGTGCCTATCGAATCGGTGCCGCACTGCCCGGTGGCGCGCGTCTGGAACGCATCGAACGTGATCAGGTCGTAGTGTCGCGGCAAGGCCATCAGGAGACACTGCGCCTGCCGCGTCTGGATGAGGCCGGCACGCTCACGAACAGTCGTCCAGCGTCTGCGCCAAAGCTGCTCAACCGCGCGCCGGCACCGTCACCGGATGAAGCCGCACCTGATGCCACGGGGCCGGTGATTGATGCCAGCGCCATCGCTGATCGTCTGCGCGGTGAGATCGGCGCTCGGCCCCAGGCCCTGCAGGATGTGGCCTTCGCCAGTCCCTATCTGCGCGATGGCCAGTTCATCGGGTTCCGGCTGCGCCCCGGCCGTGACCGGCAGCTTTTCCAGCAACTGGGCCTGAGTGGTGGCGATGTGCTGGTTGAAGTAAACGGTACCCGCCTGAACAGTCCGTCCCAGGGTTTGGCGCTGTTGCAGGAGCTGATGAGCGCCGAGCGGCTGGAGCTGCGGATATTGCGCAATGGTTCCGAGATACCGTTGACCTTTTCGCTGAGCGGCGCGCCGCCGGTGCGCTAGAGATGTGCGCTGCCGCCATGCGCTGAGCCCGATCCCGACCGAATGAAGATGCCCCGATGACTGAATGTTCCACTCGACGGCTTGCCTGCCGCCCGCCTATGCGGCGCCGGCGTTTGCTGGCGGCGCTGCTGCTGGGCGCTACGCTGACTCTGCCGGTCGCAGCCGCGCCGGTGACCCTGAACCTCAAGGATGCCGACATCAACGCCCTGGTGGAAAGCATGTCGGTGCTGACCGGGCGCAATTTCATCGTTGACCCACGGGTCAAGGCGCGCGTCACCCTGATTTCGTCCAGGCCGATGGACGAGAAGGAACTCTACGAGGTGTTCCTGTCGGTGCTGGCCGTGCATGGTTTCGCCGCAGTGCCCAGCGGCAAGGTGATCAAGATCATTCCGGCTGCCGGCGCCAAGCAGGAAAACATTCCCACCGTGGAGCAGTTGCGCGGCGTCGAGTCCGATCAGATCGTGACCCGGGTGATTCAGGTGGAAAATGTGTCGGCAGCGCAGATCGTGCCGATTCTAAGACCGCTGATTCCGCCGCAAGGCCATCTGGCCGCCTATACCCCGACCAATGTGCTGATCATCTCCGACAGCGCCGCTAACGTCGAACGCATCGCCAGCATCATCAGCCGCATCGACCGGGCCAGTAATGAGGAAGTCGAGATGCTGCCGCTGCGCCACGCCTCGGCGACGGAAATCGTCCGGGTGCTGACTGCGCTGGAGCAGGGCAAGGCGCGCGCCGATCCGGCCGGTGGGGTCGGCACGCCAACGCGGATGGTGGCCGATGAGCGCACCAACAGCATCCTGCTCAGCGGTGATCAGGCTTCGCGGCTGCGCCTGCGGGCCCTGATTACCCATCTGGATACGCCGGTCGATTCGGGCGGCAATACCCAGGTGATCTATCTGCGCTATGCCAAGGCCAAGGATATGGTGACGGTGCTGCAGGGGGTGAGCAAGAGCCTGAGCAATGAGGCCACCCGCAATGCGCCCATGGCCGGCGCGCAGGCCGCCGGTGGTGCACCGCCGGGCGGCAGCAGCAGTGGCGGCAGTGGCAATCTGGTCGATATTCAGGCCGATGAGGCGACCAACTCACTGGTGATTACCGCGCCGCCGGATCTGACCCGTTCGCTGCGTTCGGTGATTGCGCAATTGGATGTACGCCGCGCCCAGGTGCTGGTTGAAGCAGTGATTGCCGAAATTTCCGCTGAGAAGACCGCCGAACTGGGTGTGCAGTGGGTGGCCAGCGCCGATTTTGCGGTTGGTTTCACCAATCTTGGCACCGATACCAGCAGCCTGGCCAATATCATTGGCCTGGCGGCGCAGGCCAACGAAGGTGATCTGACCAACCTGTCAGCGGCGCGCGTGCCTTCAGGCATGCAGATGGCCTTTGGCGACTTCTCCGGCAACAATCGCTTTGGTGCGCTGATCAGTGCGCTGGCCAAGGATGCCGATACCAATGTGCTGTCCACGCCGACCGTGGTCACTCTGGACAATGAGCAGGCCGAAATCATCGTGGGCCAGAATGTGCCCTTCGTGACCGGTAACTACACCACTGGCACCACCAGCGGCAGCAGCAGTAGTACGGTGGGTAATCCGTTCCAGACCATTAACCGCGAAGACGTGGGCATCAAGCTCAAGGTCAAGCCGCAGATCAACGAGGGCAATGCGGTCAAGCTGGAAATCGAGCAGGAAGTTTCCAGCGTGGTGCCTTCGGCCAATGCTGCGACCCAGGGTCCGACTACCAACAAGCGTTCGATCAAGACCAAGGTGCTGGTGGAAAACGGTCAGGTGCTGGTGCTCGGCGGACTGATCGATGACAAGCTTGATGAGAGTGCGCAGAAGGTGCCGCTGATTGGCGATGTGCCGGTGCTGGGCAATCTGTTCCGCTACCGCAACACCACCAAGCTCAAGCGTAATCTGATGGTGTTCCTGCATCCGATGATTCTGCGCGATGCCAACGAGGGCAATCTGTATACCAGCGACAAGTACAGCTATATCCGCCAGCAACAGCAGGCGGCGCGTGAAGGCGCCAATTATCTGCTGCCCAATGTGCAGGCGCCGATACTCAAGCCGCAGAATGAGGTGAAGACCCAGGGCACCATTCTCAATCTGGACACGCCGCCGCCGCCGGCGCCCGCTGCACCGCCCGCGCCGCCGCCGGTCGCGCCGGAAAGCGGATTCGAAAACAAATGAACGCCGTAGACGCCAGCGCTGCGCCGCTTGCAGTGCCCGAGGCGGACAGCGCACCGCTGCGCCGTTTGCCTTATGCCTTCGCCAAGCGCCATGGCGTGCTGGTGCTGGACATGGATGCGAGTGGCGCGCGCGTGGTCTGCCGGCCCGGTGTCAGTGCGCGCAGTCTGGCCGAAGTGCGCCGCTATCTGGGTGTGGCGCTGCATCCGGAGCCGGTGGCAGTCGAGCGGTTTGTGCGTCTGTTGCAGGATGCCTACGAGGGCGATAGCAACGGCGCGGCGCGCATGATGGAAGACCTCGGCGAGGAGATTGACCTCAATCAGGTGGCGCTGAGCCTGCCCGAACCCGAAGACCTGCTGGAAAGCGCTGACGATGCGCCGATCATTCGCCTGATCAATGCCCTGCTCACCGAGGCGATCAAGGAAAATGCCTCGGACATTCACATCGAATCCTTTGAAAACCGTCTGCTGGTGCGTTTTCGCATCGATGGCGTGCTGCGCGAGGCGCTGCAACCGCCACGGGCGCTGGGGCCGCTGCTGGTGTCGCGGGTCAAGGTCATGGCTCATCTCGATATCGCTGAGAAGCGCCTGCCGCAGGATGGGCGCATTTCGCTGAAAGTGGCCGGACGTCCGGTGGATGTGCGCGTCTCTACGCTGCCGACCGGGCATGGCGAACGGGTGGTGCTGCGCCTGCTCGATAAGCGCGAGGGCCGCCTGGATCTGCGCCATCTGGGTATGGAGCCGGGCGACGAGAGCCGCCTGCTCAAGCTGATTCATCGCCCGCATGGCATTCTGCTGGTCACCGGACCGACCGGCTCGGGCAAGACCACTACGCTGTATGCCGGGCTGATTCAGCTCAATGACCGCAAGCGCAACATCATGACCGTCGAGGATCCGATCGAGTATTACCTCGATGGCATCAGCCAGACCCAGGTCAACACCAAGGTCGATATGACCTTTGCCCGGGGTCTGCGCGCCATTTTGCGCCAGGACCCGGATGTGGTCATGGTCGGCGAGATTCGTGACCTGGAAACCGCCGAAATTGCCGTGCAGGCCTCGCTGACCGGTCATCTGGTGCTATCGACCCTGCACACCAACAGCGCGGTGGGCGCCATCGCCCGGCTGCGCGATATGGGCGTGGAGCCGTTCCTGCTGTCCTCGTCGCTGATCGGTGTGCTGGCGCAGCGTTTGGTGCGCCGGCTCTGTCCACACTGCAAGCAGCCGCACCGGGCCACGCCGGCGGATTGCAGTGCGCTGGGCGTCGATCCGGCCTTGCCGCCGACGCTGTACACGCCCGCCGGCTGCGAGCAGTGCAATCACTCCGGCTATCGCGGGCGCACCGGCATTTTCGAACTGGTCACGGTCGATGAGGCCATGCAGACCCTGATTCATCAGGGCAAGGGTGAACAGGAGCTGGAGCAGTATGCGCGGCGTTCCAGCAGCGGCATTCGCGACGATGGTCGCCGCCGGGTATTGGCCGGGGATACCGCGCTGGCCGAGCTGGTGCGGGTGACGCGGGAGGATTGAGCGGTGCCGGCATTTCAATACAGCGCCCTGGACAGTCGTGGCCGTTCGCGCAAGGGTCTGATCGAGGCCGACACGCCGCGCTTGGCCCGGCAGGCGCTGCGCGAGCAGGGTCTGCATCCGCTTGGCATCGAGGAAGTGGCCAGCCAGGAGCGGCGGCGCGGCCGGCAATGGTGGAGCGGGCGGGTCCGGGTCACTGCGACTGATCTGGCGCTGATCACCCGGCAACTGGCGACCCTGGTCGGTTCGGGGCTGCCGCTGGAAGAAGCGCTGGGCGCGGTGGCCCGGCAGGCGGAGCGGACGCGGCTCAGTGGCCTGTTGCTGGCGGTGCGCACCCGGGTGCTGGAAGGACATACCCTGGCGACGGCGCTGGGCGATTTTCCGCAGGTGTTTCCAGAGCTGTACCGGGCGACGGTGGCTGCCGGCGAGCAATCCGGGCATCTCGATGTGGTGTTCGAGCGCCTGGCTGATTACACCGAGGCCCGCCAGCAGATGCGGCAGAAGGTCGGTCTGGCGCTGTTCTATCCGGCGCTGCTGACCGGGGTGGCGGTGCTGATTGTCGCCGGCCTGCTGACCTATGTGGTGCCGCAGGTGGTGCAGGTGTTCAGCAGTCTGAATCAGCAATTGCCGGCGCTGACCCGGGGTTTGATTGCGGTGAGTGATTTTCTGCGCCAGTACGGCGCGGTGCTGCTGGCTGCGCTGGTGGCTGCGGCCATCGGCTGGCGTTATGCCCTGCGCCGGGTCGGTTTTCGGCGTCGGGTGCATCAGGTGTTGCTGAAACTGCCGCTGCTGGCGCCGCTGACCCGGGGCGCTAATACCGCGCGTTTCGCGCGCACCTTCAGCATTCTCATGGCCAGCGGCGTGCCGGTGCTGGAGGCCTTGCGCATCTCGGCGCAGGTGCTGGGCAATCTGCCGATGCGCGAGGCGGTCGAGCAGGCGACTGCGCGGGTCAAGGAAGGCGCCAGCCTGCATAAGGCGCTGGGCAATAGCGGCTATTTCCCGCCGATGACCGTGCAACTGATCGCCAGTGGTGAGTCCAGCGGTCGCCTGGAGTCGATGCTGGAGCGGGCAGCGGTGCAACAGGAGCGCGAGACCGAAACCCTGATCGCCGCGCTGCTGGGCATTTTCGAGCCGATGCTGATTCTGGTGATGGGCGGGGTGGTGCTGGTGATTGTGCTGGCGATCCTGCTGCCGATCTTTGACCTCAATCAACTGGTGCACTAAGCGTATTGCGCGCCGCCGCGCGCAGGGCGACATCGTCGAGGGTGTAGGCGCGGGCAAAGCCGCCGATGAAGCGCACCCGCACCGGTACCAGGCGCAGCAGCAGGAAATCGCCAAATGCAAAGCGTTCGGCGGCGTCGGGCAGGCGGTGCAGATAGCATTGCGCGGCGGCCTGATAGGCTGCGCTGTCGCGGGTCAGTACCGTGACTTCGCCCTGAATGCTGACCCGGGCCAGGGTTTGCGGATCCTGGCCGTCCTGTTCGGTGGCGCTGATGGCCAGTGCGGCGCGCGCTGAGGCCAGCAGGTTGCGGGTGTGCGCGGCCAGCGTGCTCAGATGCAGCAGGAAGCCGCCAAAATCCGCCTCGCTGGCATAAGCAACCCAGGAGGCATCCGGGCCGTCAGCACTGTGCGTGGCCAGCGCGGCCCAACGCCGACTCCGGATCAGATCGGCCATCAGTTGTTGTTCCTGGCGATTCATCAGTGTTCTCCCGATTCAATACTTTTCAGCACGTTGCCGTGTCTGCAGATTACGCAGATTGCCGAAGGAATCCAATGTGTGCAGATTGGGATTCTGGACGGTGGGATGTGCGGTCAGGGTGCAGAGTAGGCACCGGGTAGTGGGGCCGATCGGCAGCAGGCGGCACGCTTCGCCG
Source organism: Candidatus Competibacteraceae bacterium (assembly GCA_003989075.1). GTDB lineage: Bacteria > Pseudomonadota > Gammaproteobacteria > Competibacterales > Competibacteraceae > RXIX01. The sequence goes on from RXIX01000059.1 coordinate 14,646, forward strand.
GGTCGCGACCCCGGTGCCAGGTGGATCCCGGCCGGTTCGAGGCGCCTGCAGAGCGGGGTTTTGGCCGCTTGCCCAATCGTGGGGTCACACTCGCTCCCCGGAATGTGCCTCAGGCCGCCGGAGAGCCGCCTCTACGCCACGCACGCGGGTGACCCTCTACCTGTTGTATTCCCGATGGCGCAAAGTCGCCTGAAAGCGCCCTCGAACGCCTTCTAGCGATCGGGTGCCGGGCGCGGATTCCAACCCGTATCCGTCACCCGTCGCGAACCGCTCACCCCGGACCGGACCGGCACACCATTGACACCACCGGACCAACCCGCCCGGAGCAGGGCCGTCGGCTGTGGTGAGGCTTGAACCGCATCAAGCGCGATATGCTGCGGATGAATTGCCTATCCTGGAAGTGATGTCATGGATGACGAACGACCCCGCTGGTTTAAGCCATTGCGTAGCGACTCAGTTTGCAAGGCATCTCGCCGATGCAAGCTGGCGTGTAGCAGGGCGGCCAGCGGTGCTTAAAATCAGTCCCCGGCATTTGGCCGTGAAGCCACCCAGCCGGGTTAACTTTTGCGTTTATAAAGATAGGCGCCTCGTTTCAAATTTAAATTCCAGTAAGGATGTGAAAATTCGCCAACAAATTCATAAGAGGTAAAGAACCAAGGCCGCTCATGAGGAGAGTATTTGCCGTCCCAAGATACAATGACATATTGAGGAAAAAACGTGTTAAAAGGAAAATCCAGGTTTCCTTGCATAATATTTTCTGCAACACCAGGGCTTACCAAACCGAGTTCATCAATAACTTTGTAGCGTGGTCCTAGCTTAAATCCGAGGGCTCCAGGCTCGCTAGTCGCAACAGAAGTCCCTGCTGGTTCATGTTCAAGTAAATAATTCACAATTGGATCATGGCTGGTGATATGCATGTTTATATTATGACTGGTTACTAACTGTTTTAAATCATAATATAAAGCGCCTCTATTAATAAGAATCAAAGAAATAACAGCTATTAATGTCATGGCTACTAACGCTTTTTTGTTTTTATGAGATTCTGATAGTAAATCAACTGTGGCTAGAAAAGCGCATAAGGATACAATAATGCAAAGCGGAATAATGTACCAAAACCAGAAGCTGATCTGAATTAAACTATAAAAAATTACTTGTCCAAAACCGAAAACAAGCAAGCATGCCATAAGTGCTGTTAATGGATTATAAATCAGGCCAATGATTACCCGCTTCCGCTCCTGCATTACATGCGCCAGTAAGGCACAACTTAAAAGTATAGCTACTGCAAAAGCCATCGGAAACCGCATTAACCTGACCAATTCGGATAATGCTTTATGGATTGTAAAATTACTCCAGTGTCCAAGTAGAGGTTGAGCGCGTTTGGCAGTTAATGTACTAGGTAGTATCGAGCCAAAATAAGCTTTACAAAATAAAAACCAAGGAATAGCAATCAGAAAATATCCAGTCAAAAATATAAATAAACGTTGACGTTGCTGGATATCATATCCTTTATGTATCCATAAAAAAGAAAGCCAACCAGTCAAAATTGCCATGTATAAAAATGCGTCAGGACGAAAAGTGCTGGCAATGCCTAGCAGAATTCCAGCCCAAAAAGCTCGATCTTTATAAATAAGAAGATAGCCTGAAAAAATTAAAAAAGAGATGAATAAATAAGTTTCGTGTCCACAAGCATCATTCATGTATTCAGCAGAGAAAAATAATATAGCGAAAAAAACCGAAATCGATGTGGCTAAAACGAAATTTAAATGACGTAGTGCTATCCAATAAGCCAAAATGGCAATAGATCCAATTGAAAGTGTTGTGATCAAGTGAGCAATAAAAACAATCTGACTTCCGGGTAACTGTGGTGAATTATTCCAAATATCTGATATGCTTTCTGTCAACCATGAGAATGCTGCAAGAATCACAGCCATTCCCATCGCAGTTGAACCGAAGTGTCTTTCTCCATCATTAAAAACAAGTCCAATCCCAAGTCTTAAGTTTTGTGCATAACGATAGGTGATATATGAGTCTTCTATGGCATAAAATGAATTATGTAGCATATTGAAATAAATTAACAATAAAATCAGCGAATAAAATAATAAACTAAAAATCAGTGATACCTTTCTTGTTGTGAAGAAATTTATCATTGATGGGTATTTGATTTGTTTGATCCAATATTGCAGTCTTTCGTTGTACATAAGAATTTTTATCCTTCAATTTGTGTTTATACTGGTTTTACTGTTGTGGCGATATGACGCGGTGCCATCCTAATGGACTGCGTTGATGTGGGTAAGGGCAGGGGAGAAACCTGCTCTTACCCGAATTGCCAACGCTGCGGTTTGCACCTCAACTGTGTCCTACGGACTACGACGGATTACCGCGTATTACCGCGCTATCTTGCGTCGCCGCCTAGAGATCCCTAGACCTACAATGCCAATGCCAAGGAGTGCGAGAGAGGCGGGCTCTGGCACTTGGGTAGAGGATAGAGATGCCTTAAACCAGACATCGTCTTGACCAGAAGACCTGGTCCAAGAATGCGTTGTCAATAAGGAAAAGTTATTTCCATTGTTGTAGTAAACAAAATTACCTTGCTTAAGGGTATCAGTGCCAAATGCACCACTGACAGGCATTGATGCAGTGCCATTAGTTCCATTAAACAACCCGGATGCACTGAGGAAAGCAACGTAGGTTTTTCCAATACCTAAAGCAATTCCGCCGGTTGTGAAGGAAAATTCTTGTGGTTTGTCATAGGCAGAGCCCGTAAACTGTTGGTCAGTACTGACGAATAAAGCCGCGCCCGTTGCTCTGCTCCCGTTCCACTCATAAAGATAGCTTCTAAAATCAACAGGATTCGCAACAAATCCTGTCAAATAGAGTGAAAATGAGTTCAGAATATTGTCGCCAGTAACGGCAAATGTTTGTCCATAAGTTGCTGTATTAGACTCTCCAAAAGGAGACCAATATCCTGTATATGTGGTAGTGGTATCAATTAAGGTCGCATTGGCACTGATAGATAGTGCGGTGCATAAAAAGTAAAAGAAGTACTTAAGTGATTTCGTTTAAAATCCCC
>RXIX01000060.1 GCA_003989075.1 Candidatus Competibacteraceae bacterium
CTCGGTGGTCTGGTCATCGCCCTGGTGCTGGCCTTCCTGAAGGATTTTTTCCGTGAAGTGCTGATTTCCCCCGAAGACGCCGAACGCTCGCTGGAACTGCCGGTGCTGGTGGCAGTGCCGCTGCGGGAAAGCAACGGTCGCCGTTCATGACACCTTCCCTGCACCGCCTGCTGGCTGGTTATCTGCCGATCAATCTGATCCAGGCCGGCGCGGCGCTGGGCCTGGTGGTGATTTTCAGCCGCCTGCTTGATCCGGCCGAATATGGCCGTTATGCCCTGGTGGCCACGGCGGTGCTCTGGGCACAAAGTCTGCTGTTTTTCTGGCTGCAGACAAGCGTCACCCGCTTTCACGAACACAGCCGCGACCGCAATGAACTGCCGCGCCTGCTGGCCACGGTTTACAGTAGCGCGCTGGGGTTGGCGGTTGTCCTGGGCCTTGCCGGACTGCTGCTGGCCCGCCATGTCGGCGACCATGCGCCGCTGATCCTGGCTGGACTGGCGGCGCTGCTGCCGCGCGCCCTGCTGGTGATCAGCCTGGAAAGCCACCGCGCCGCGCACCGGGTGCGCCGCTACAGCCTGCTGGAAGGTCTGCAATATCTGCTCGCTCTGGCGCTGGGCACGCTGTTCGTGACCCGTCTGGACTGGGGCGCCAGCGGCCCGCTGTTGGGCTTGGGCCTGGCCAATCTGATCGTGCTGCTACTGGATACGCCATTCCTGATCCGGCAACTCATCGGTGCACGCCCGGCGTGGGTTGAGCTGCGCAATCTGGCCCGTTATGGCCTGCCGCTGACCCTGTCCTTCACCCTGGGACTGGTCACCGCCAATTCCGATCGTTTCTTCATCGGCTGGCTGATGGATGAGCAGGCGGTGGGCGTCTACGCCGTCGCGTATGCCCTGGCCGACCGGCCGCTATCGATCCTGTTCAGTTGGACGGGTGCGGCGGCGGTGCCGCTGGCTTTTTCAGCGCTGAACGAAGGCGGCACGGCGGCGGCACGCGCGGTGATGGCCACGACCGCGCGCAGTCTGATCCTGATCGCCCTGCCCGGCGCCCTTGGCCTGGCGCTGGTGGCTACGCCCCTGGCGGCGGTGATGGTCGGTGAGGAATTCCGCGCCGCAACCACCCATATCGTGCCCTGGGTTGCCGTGGCCGGCCTGCTGAACGGCATCATGTCCCACTACACCGCGCACGCCTTCCTGATCACCCAGCACACCCAACTGTTGATGCTGACTACCGGACTGGCGGCGCTGGCTAACGTGCTGCTGAATCTGCTGCTGATTCCGCACTGGGGTCTGGATGGCGCGATTGCCGCAACCCTGGCCGCCTACGCGCTGGGTGTGGTGGCACGGGTGCTGCTGATGCGCAAGCGCTTCCCGATTCCGCTGGTACCGGTTGATCTGGGCAAAGGCCTGCTGGCCTGCGGCGGTATGGCGGCGGTGCTGCTGGCGGTGCACTGGCCGCTCGATGGCTGGGGTCTGCTGGGCGCAATAGGTACGGGCATGCTGAGTTATGCACTTGCCGCCGTAGCGCTGGATGTGTCCGGTGCGCGCCAGTTCCTGATCGCCCGCTGGCAGCGCTGGCGATCCTGAGCACGGCGCAGAGCTGGATCACTGGATCAGCGGAAGGTGTCCCAGGCGAACTTGAGAATCAGGGCGCCGACCACCAGCAGGAACACCCGGCGCACGAAACCGCTGCCGTGCTGGAGCGCCAGCCGGGTGCCGAGCAGTGAACCGCCCACGTTGCACAGCGCCATGCCCACTGCCACCGGCGGCAGCCAATGGCCATGCGGCAGGAAGAAGCCCAGGGCAGCCAGATTGGTGGCCACGTTCACCACCTTGGCCGCCGCCGAGGCGTGCAGAAAGTCAAAACCGAAAAAGCGCACGAACAGGAAAATCAGGAAACTGCCGGTGCCCGGTCCGAAAAAGCCATCGTAGAAACCGATCAGCGCGCCCAGCAGGGTAGCCCATAGCAGTTCCCGCCGGCCGGAGTGAGCTGGCCGGTGTATCCGGCCCAGATCCTTGTGCCACAGGGTATAGCCGGCGGCGAACAGCAGCAGCAGCAGAATCAGGGGCCGCAGCAGTTCGCGGGGCAGCCAGGCCACCGCCGCCGCGCCCAGATAGGAAAAGGCGAAGGCAGCCAGGGCCGCCGGCAGCGTGGTCCCCCAGGGCATCCGCACCCGCCAGGCATAGCGCCAGGCCGCATTGGCGGTACCAAACACGCTGGCGAACTTGTTGGTACCAAACAGGGTGGCTGGACTCTGCCCACTCTCGACTGCGAACAGGGCCGGAATCTGGATCAGGCCGCCCCCACCCACCACGGCATCTACCAGACCGGCCAGGAATGCGGCCGGGAACAGCAACAGCAGAACGGATTCACTCATCGGGGTTTTCCACGAACAACTGTTGCATCAACCATGACCTCTTATGCCATGAGTCAACTCCCCCTGCCTGAAGGCAGGAGCTTGTCCTTCCAGGTTTCGAGCCGTCCACGCCCTGTGGGTACGCCGGGTGGGGAACCGGAACGGAGGACAATAGGCCGATTGACGGCGGCCTTTCTACCGAACCGGATGACTTTAATCGCCCTACTGACGATGCGCTATCCCTCTCTGTTCTAAAGGACGAGGAGGGATAGCGTAAAAGCAGGGTGACTTCCTGCTTCAACGAGACCGGTTTTGTCGGGGTCTTGCAATCTCGGCCAGCGCCTTCCTCTCTACAGACGTGACTTCCCGCCCAACTGGCGGTAACCAGCGCCATGCACGGCAACGGTGCAAAGTCGCTGTTGCCCTGCACGGAGTTGCTGTCACCCTGCGCGAAGTCGCAGGGTCCATGCTGCCGCATGAGCCGATACATGGATTCCGCGACTGCGCGCGGAATGACATCGATCAAGTTGCCCCTTACAAACGGGACTTTCGCTTTTCGTCATTCCCGCGTATGCGGGAATCCAGTAGCTTGTTGAAAAGAATGGATACCCGCTTTCGCGGGTATGACGGAAAAAGTCAGGTAAGCGAAAGCCCTGACCAATTTGAATGCGCCAGGCTGACGGGATCAACGTTTTCCAGGAACGTTACGACCAGGATGACCCTCACCCTACGCTGTCCCTACCGTGCGAGTGACCGGCGCATCCGGTACGGGGTGACGGCCAAGGGCCAACAGCGCTACCGGCACCAAGCCTGTGGTCGCTCGCATCCAGCTTAGAGATGACCACCCTGGACAACTTGACAATACCTTATATTTCGACAAGACTGGAAATATGGAAATATCAACCGCCATAACCCTGCTCAGCGCGCTGGCCCAGGATACCCGCCTGCGCATTTTCCGACATCTGGCCCAAAACGGACCGCAGCCCGCAGGGCAAATCGGTGAAGCATTTAACCTGCCGCTGGCGACGCTGTCGTTTCACCTGAAAACTCTGCAACAGGCCGGACTGCTCGACTGTCGCCGCGAGGGCCGGCAACTGATCTATCAAGCGCGCTGTGCGGTAATCGTCGAACTGCTTGCCTATCTGACCGAGCACTGCTGCGCGCTGCCCTCCAGCAGCGTGATTCCCCTGGAAAACCTGACCCGGAGCCCTGTCGCCATGCCTGGTAAAACCTACAACGTCCTGTTTCTATGCACCGGCAATTCAGCGCGCAGCATCCTCGCCGAGGTGCTGATGAATCACCATGGCCAGGGCCGTTTCCGCGCCTTCAGTGCCGGCAGCCACCCCACTGGCCGAGTGAATCCCTATGCGCTGCGACTCCTGGAACTGCAGGGCCTGCCCTGCGATGGCCTGCGCAGCAAGAGTTGGGACGAATTCGCCACGCCCGATGCGCCGACACTGGATTTCGTGTTCACGGTCTGTGACAACGCCGCCGGCGAAGTCTGCCCGTTCTGGCCGGGGCAACCGCTGACCGCGCACTGGGGCGTGGCCGACCCGGCAGCGGCGGAGGGTGACGACGCCCTGAAGATGCTGGCTTTTCGCAGCGCCTTCCGCGAACTGGAAAACCGCATCAGGATTTTCACCAGCCTGCCGATTCATTCACTGGATAGACTGACACTGCAGGCCCGGCTCGATGACATCGGCCAGACCGTACTGGACACGGCATCATGAGTGCCGTCGGTGAAGTCAGCGGCAAAACCACCAGCGGACAACTGAGTGTTTTCGAGCGCTACCTGACTGTCTGGGTCTTTCTGTGCATTGTCGCCGGGATTCTGGTGGGACAAGCTGCGCCCGGTCTGTTTCAGACCATTGGACATCTGCAGATTGCCCAGGTCAATTTGCCGGTGGGCCTGCTGATCTGGATCATGATTATCCCGATGCTGATGAAGGTGGACTTCGGCGCATTGCATGAAGTCCGGCAGCACATGCGTGGCATTGGCGTCACCCTGATAGTCAATTGGCTGATCAAGCCGTTCTCGATGGCCTTTCTCGGCTGGCTCTTCATCCGCCACCTGTTTGCCCCGCTGTTGCCGGCGGACCAGATCGACAGTTATATCGCCGGACTGATTCTGCTAGCAGCGGCGCCCTGCACCGCCATGGTCTTTGTCTGGAGCCGCTTGTCGAATGGCGATCCGCTGTTCACACTCTCGCAAGTGGCACTGAATGACACCATCATGGTCTTTGCCTTCGCACCACTCGTCGCCTTCCTGCTCGGCATCTCAGCGATTACAGTGCCCTGGGATACACTGCTGACCTCGGTCCTGCTCTATATCGTTATTCCCGTACTGTTGGCCCAGTTCTGGCGCAAGACCTTGCTGGCCCGTGGACCGGCCGCTTTCGATACCACCATGGCAAAAATCGGTCCCTGGTCGATTGCCGCACTGCTAGCCACACTGGTTTTGCTGTTCGCCTTTCAGGGCGAGGCGATTCTGAAGCAGCCGCTGATTATTGGCCTGCTGGCAGTACCGATTCTGATTCAGGTATTTTTTAATTCCGCCCTGGCCTATTGGCTCAATCGGCTTCTGGGCGAGCAACACGCTATCGCCTGCCCATCGGCGCTGATTGGCGCATCCAATTTCTTTGAACTGGCAGTCGCCGCCGCCATCAGCCTGTTTGGTTTTGAATCCGGCGCGGCACTGGCAACCGTGGTCGGCGTGCTGATTGAGGTGCCGGTCATGCTGCTGGTGGTGAAGGTGGTCAATTCATCCAGAGGCTGGTACGAGGCTGGTTTATCAACCCGCTGAACAGCGCAAGCGGCGCATACCCTCGACCACACACTGTTCACTAGGCACAATCGGGCATCCCACAAATCCACTTCACAAGGTTGCCGTCATGTCCCGAACCGTGCTGCGTACCCTGACCAGCCGCACCGCCATGAATATCGTGAACATCCTGCTGATTCTGCTGCTGATTCACGGGGTTTATGAGGTGCTGGTCAGTTTGCCGCAGGTGAGCACCTTGCAGCATCGCATGGAAGATGTTCTGGAAGGGCTTGGCACCATTCTGGTGGCGCTGGGCGTGGCTCTGGAGGAGCGGGAAACCTTGCTGCGCTTCTTTGGCGTTTATCCGGCAGATCTGACCCCGATGCAAAGCCGCATCGACCACCATTGCCACGGCTATGGTCTGCTGCTGCTTCTGGTGGGATTGTTTATCGAGGTCGCGGTATACGCCATTCGCATGCCCAACCTCGAAACTATTGATTTTGATCCAGCACTGCTGCTAATCGGCGCAGTACTGTGCGCGGTCGGTGCAGTGCTGCTGATGCGGCTGAGCTGGCTGATCTGGCGCGCACCGCACGAGGCCGCGTAACCGTAAGGATCTGAAGCATGTCAACCGATTCCGCAATGCCTACCCCTCGCTATTCCCTGATCGATACCCTGCAGCAGTTACGCAGCTTAGCGCAGGACCACCCAAGCGAATTCAAATGGTTGAGCGGCATCATCGCGGTCTTCCTGCTGGTGTTCTTCATGCCGATCGGCGCGGCGCGGTTCGACAACGCCATTCTGGAAGGCCTGGCCCTGCTGAACTGGTACGCCCGCGAGCATGTCATGCTCTGCCTCATTCCGGCATTCTTCATTGCTGGCGCGATTGCGGTGTTCATCAGCCAAGACGCGGTGATGAAATACCTCGGCCCCGCCGCCCACAAGATCGCGGCTTACGGCGTAGCATCGGTATCCGGTTCCATTCTGGCGGTGTGTTCCTGCACCGTGCTGCCCCTCTTCGGCGGCATCTACCGGCGCGGCGCGGGACTGGGACCAGCGATTGCGTTTCTCTATTCCGGCCCGGCAATCAACGTGCTGGCGATTGTGTTGACCGCCAAGATTCTCGGTGTGGAACTGGGCATCGCACGGGCGGTGGGCGCGGTAAGTTTCGCACTGGTGATCGGACTGATCATGCACTGGATTTATCGTCGTGAAGAGCAAACCCGAGCGGCGCATCAAAAAGGGTTTGCGCTGAGTGCGGATCAGGGTCGACCGTTGGCCGAGACAGCCACTTTTTTCGCACTGATGGTCGCGGCGCTGGTGTTCGCCAACTGGGCGCCTGCCAGCGCCGAAGACAGCGCAGTGTGGCACACGATTTTTGCCTGGAAATGGCTGCTGACTTCATTAGCCGGCGTCGGGCTGGCTGGACTGATGATGTGGCGCTGGCGCTGGCATTGGCAGCCGCTGGCGATTACAGCAGCCGTAGTTGCCCTGCTGGCGCGATTCATTCCGCAACATCCTGAACTGGCGTTTAGTGCTGGCTTGATTGGCTTGACTCTGAGTGCCGCGACGCAAGCTGGCGATGGCGAGGAATGGCTGATTCAGACCTGGAGTTTCGCCAAGCTGATCATGCCCTTGCTGCTGGGTGGCGTATTACTGGCCGGATTTTTACTGGGTCGGCCCGGTCACGAGGGCATTATCCCGTCCGCATGGGTCAGCGCAGCGGTCGGTGGCAATTCGCTGATGGCCAATTTTCTATCCGCGCTGGTCGGCGCGTTCATGTATTTCGCCACCTTGACCGAAGTACCCATTGTGCAGGGTCTGATCGGTGCGGGCATGGGCAAGGGTCCGGCGCTGGCGTTGCTGCTGGCTGGCCCCGCGTTGTCGTTGCCGAATATGTTGGTCATTCGCGGCATTCTCGGCACGCAAAAGACCGTGGTTTATTGTGCGTTGGTGGTGGTCATGGCAACCGTCACCGGCGTGGTGTTCGGTACGTTCTATCCCTGAGGAGTCAAGCCATGATCAAGCTTCAAGTTCTCGGCAGCGGTTGCGCGAAATGCAAAACTCTCGGCCAACATACCGAAGCCGCCGCCCAAGCGTTGGGACTGGAGTATGAACTGGAGAAAGTCACCGATATGAACGCCATCATTGACGCTGGGGTGATGAGTACCCCGGCACTGGCGGTGAATGGTGAAATCAAGAGCATGGGCAAGGTGCTGTCGGTCGAGGCAATCAAGGCGCTGCTGAGCGCCTGAGCGCGCATCCTGCTGACCACGCACGCCCATGGCAATCACCTGCATCGGCATCCCGAACCCATGGGCCGAATGCTGTAACTGACAATCGTATTGAACTGGCCTATACCGCTGCTGCAATCCAGAGCGGCGGCTGGGCCGGGGCGCTAGCGTTGATCGCCGCCGCCGGATAGAGATACCCCGATCACCCGCATCCGCTGCTCTCCCGCCAGTACCGCACCCTCTTGGCAAGCGGCGCGTTTGGAACTATCCTAGCCGCAAATAGAACTAATCCAGTACTGATTAGAGCAGCCCTGCGGAGTGTTCATGATTCGCATCACCCGGGAAGCCGACTACGGCATTCTGCTGATGACCGGCCTGGCCCAGGCTGAAGGCCAGCCACGCAGCGCTGCTGCCCTGGCGCAGCAGCGTCGGTTACCACTGCCGATGGTCGGCAAAATCCTCAAGGCACTGACCCGTGCCGGCCTACTCAACTCGCAGCGCGGCGCCCAGGGTGGCTATAGCCTGGCACGACCGGCAAGCGAGATTTCTGCTGCCGACATCATCGGCGCCCTGGAAGGACCGCTGGCCATTACCGAATGCAGCAGCGAGCGCCATGACGGCTGCGCGCGCCAGGACCATTGCGAAGTCAGCGGCCACTGGCCCCGCATCAATCAGGCAATTTACAGCGCGCTGCAAGGCATCAGCCTGGACGACCTCAGCCAGCCCAACCCACCGCGTCCGCTGCACTTTCACCCGCTCCATCCGACCGGCGTGCATCAGCTCGACCGCCCCATCTAAGCCGCCGAATTCTGCACACAGGAATCCCGACATGACCGACAGCACGTCCACTCTCGAAGGTCTGGCCAACAGCGATTACAAGTACGGCTTTGTTACCGACATCGAACAGGACACCGTAGCGCCGGGGCTGAACGAAGATGTTATCCGGCTGATCTCGGCCAAGAAACAGGAGCCGGACTGGCTGTTGGCCTGGCGGCTGGAAGCCTTCCGCCACTGGCTGACCCAACGCGAACCGACCTGGGCACGGGTGCACTATCCGCCGATCGACTACCAGGCGATTTCCTACTATGCCGCGCCCAAGCAGAAAGGCGACGGCCCAAAGAGCCTGGATGAAGTCGACCCGGAGCTGCTGCGCACCTATGAAAAGCTCGGTATTCCACTGGCGGAACAGGCCTTCCTGGCCGGCGTCGCCGTCGATGCGGTGTTCGACTCGGTATCGGTCGCGACCAGCTACAAGGGCAAGCTGGCGGAAAAGGGCATCATCTTCTGTTCATTCTCGGAAGCGGTGCGCGAACATCCTGAACTGGTGCGCAAATATCTCGGCACGGTGGTGCCCTATCGGGACAACTACTACGCCACCCTGAACTCGGCGGTATTCTCCGACGGCTCCTTCGTCTATATCCCACCGGGCGTGCGCTGTCCGATGGAACTGTCCACCTATTTCCGCATTAATGCCAGCAACACTGGACAATTCGAGCGGACGCTGATCATTGCCGATGAAGGCGCGTATGTGTCCTATCTCGAAGGCTGCACCGCGCCTCAGCGTGACGAAAACCAGTTGCATGCGGCAGTCGTAGAACTGATCGCGCTGGATAAGGCCACGATCAAGTATTCCACGGTGCAGAACTGGTATCCGGGCGATAAGGACGGCAAGGGCGGCATCTACAACTTCGTCACCAAGCGCGGCCTGTGTAAGGGCCGTGATTCCAAGATTTCCTGGACCCAGGTCGAGACCGGCTCGGCGATTACCTGGAAATACCCCAGCTGTGTCCTGCGCGGCGAAAACTCGGTTGGTGAATTCTATTCGGTCGCCCTGACCCGTGATTATCAGCAGGCCGATACCGGCACCAAGATGATTCACATCGGCAAAAATACCCGCAGCACCATTGTTTCCAAGGGTATTTCCGCCGGCCAGGGCCAGAACGCCTATCGGGGACTGGTGAAAATTCTGCCAACCGCCGAGAACGCCCGCAATTATTCGCAGTGCGATTCACTGCTGATGGGTGACCGCTGTGGCGCGCACACCTTCCCGTATATCGACGTGCAGAATCCCAGCGCCCAGGTTGCCCATGAAGCCAGTACTTCGAAAATCAGCGATGACCAGATTTTCTATTGCAAGCAGCGCGGCATCAGTGCCGAGGACGCAGTCAGCCTGATCGTCAATGGCTTCTGCAAGGATGTATTCAAGGAATTGCCGATGGAATTCGCCGTCGAGGCACAAAAACTGATCGAGCTGAAGCTGGAAGGCAGCGTCGGCTGAGCATGACAGAAACGCACAAGCCAAGAACCGAGGACATGATTCCCATGCTGGAAATCCGCAATCTGCACGTCACCGTCGAAGGCCGGGAGATTCTCAAGGGTATCGATCTGAGCATCCGGCCCGGCGAAACTCACGCCATCATGGGCCCGAATGGCTCGGGCAAGAGCACGCTGGCCAATGTCATTGCTGGGCGCGAGGGCTATACCGTCACACAGGGTGAAATTCTGTTCGATGGCAAAAATCTGCTGGATATGCCGGCGGAAACCCGCGCCTGCGAGGGATTATTCCTGGCCTTCCAATATCCAGTGGAAATTCCCGGCGTGGCCAATCTGTATTTTCTCAAGGCGGCAGTCAATGCGGTGCGCAAATACCGTGGTGAGCCAGCGGTCGATGCCATGGATTTCTGGGAACTGGTGCAGGAGCGCATGGCTCTGGTGAAGATGGATGAGTCGATGCTCAAGCGCTCGGTGAATGAAGGCTTTTCCGGCGGCGAGAAAAAGCGCAATGAAGTCTTTCAGATGGCGGTGCTGCAGCCGCGCTTTGCGGTGCTCGACGAGACCGATTCCGGGCTGGACATCGACGCGCTGAAAGTGGTGGCCGATGGCGTCAACGCCCTGCGCAATCCGGAACGCGGCTTTCTGGTCATCACCCATTACCAGCGCCTGCTCGATTACATCGTCCCGGATCATGTCCATGTGCTGGTGAACGGCAAGATTGCCCACTCCGGCGGCAAGGAACTGGCCCTGGAGCTGGAAGAGCAGGGTTATGCCCTGTACAACGAAGAGCCGGGCCGGGCGCGCCGGGCGGCGGCCTGAGAGACGATGCCATGACCGCCGTCGCCGCACAGTTCATCGATCCCTATCGCGATCGCTTCGCCACCTTTCTGGCGCAGCGCCATGACCCCGATGTGTTCATCCAGCGCCGCCGCGCCGCGTTCGCCCGTTTTGAACAGCTTGGTCTGCCCACGCGCCAGCAGGAAGCCTGGCGGCTGACCGACCTGAGCGCCCCGCAAGCTATCGCCTGGCACGCGCCCAGTGCGGCACCGGTCGATGCCGGAATCCTGCCAACCCTGGACATGCCGACGCAGCGGCTGGTGTTCGTCAATGGCCGCTTCGCGCCGGCGCTGTCGCGGCTGGGTGAGCTGCCCGGCCAGACGCTGGTCGCCAGCCTCGGCCAGGCCCTGCGCACCCATCCCGAGCGCATCGAGCCCTGGCTGGATCACGTGCCGGGCCTCGATCAGCACCCGTTCGCTGCGCTCAATGGCGCGTTCTGGGAGGATGGCGCCTTTATTCACCTGCCGCGCGGCACGACGCTGGATACACCGATTCATCTGGTGTTCCACGCCAGCGGCGGCGACATGCACCTGCAACCGCGTCTGCTGCTGGTACTTGAGGACGGCGCCCAGGCCAGCGTCGTGGTCGAATATCGCGGTACGGATCGCTATCTGGATACGCCGCTGGCGGACATCGAACTCGGCGCCGGCGCCACCCTGCATTACCATCAGGTGCAGGAGGAAGCGCCACAGGCCTTTCACCTCGGCGGTCTGCGCCTGCGCCAGCAGCGCGATAGCACCGCACATCTGCACCTGCTCGGCTTTGGCAGCCAGCTGGCCCGCTGCGATCTGGAAACCGTGCTGGACGGCACGGGTGCGCATTGCACGCTGAACGGCCTGATCCTGGGCCGCGACCGCCAGTTCAGTGCTGTGCATGTCCGCGTTAATCACGCCCAGCCGCATGGCAGCAGCGAACAGCTTTTCAAAGGCGTCCTCGACAGCCAGGCCCGGGCGGTGTTCGACGGCATGATCCACGTCAGTCGGCACGCCCAGAAAACCGACGCCCGCCAGCTCAGCCGCAACCTGCTGCTGTCGCGGCAGGCCCAGGCTCAGGCCAATCCGCGTCTGGAAATTCTCGCCGACGACGTCAAGTGCAGCCACGGTTCCAGCACCGGCTTCCTCGACCCCGACGCCGAATTCTATCTGCGCGCCCGGGGCATTCCCGCTGCCGAGGCGCGCATGCTGCTGATTCACGCCTTCGCCAACGACAGCCTGGACCGCATTCAACTGGCGCCGCTGCGCGAGCGGTTGGCCGGAGTGCTGGCTGCACGGTTGGCCTTGGATCTCATCGAGGGGTAATGACGACATGAGTGCTCTGCATTCCGTAACCGCCCCCCACCCTGCCCTCCCCCCCTTGAGGGAAGGGTTAGAGAGAGGGGATTTGGACCTCGCCCGCATCCGCGCCGACTTTCCGATCCTGCGCCAGCGGGTGCACGGCAAGCCGCTGGTGTACCTGGACAATGCCGCCTCGGTGCAAAAACCGCAGGCGGTGATCGACGCCATCAGCGACTGCTACAGCGACTACTACGCCAACATCCATCGCGGCGTGCACCTGCTGTCGGAACGTTCGACGGTAGCCTACGAGGGTGCGCGCGAGAAGGTCCGGGCCTTTCTCAACGCCGCCCACGTTCAGGAAATCATCTTCACCCGCAACACCACTGAAAGCATCAATCTGGTGGCCAGCAGCTTTGGCGGCAGCACCGTCAAGGCCGGTGACGAGATCCTCATCACTGCCATGGAGCACCATTCCAACATCGTGCCCTGGCAGATGCTGTGTGAGCGCACTGGGGCGCTGCTGAAGGTGGCGCCGTTCACGGATGCCGGCGAGCTGATTCTGGAAGAATACGAGCGACTGCTGGACAGTGGCCGGGTCAGGCTGGTGGCCTTTGTCCATCTATCCAACGCCCTCGGCACGCTGAACCCGGCCAAAACCCTGATCGATCTGGCCCATGCCCGTGGCATTCCGGTGCTGGTCGATGGCGCGCAGTCCGTGCCGCATCTGGCCGTGGATGTGCAGGCGCTGGATTGCGACTTCTACGCCTTCTCCAGTCACAAGATCTATGGCCCAAGCGGCGTAGGTGTGCTGTATGGCAAGAAGGCGCTGCTGGAGGCCATGCCGCCCTATCAGGGTGGCGGTGACATGATCCGCCTGGTGACTTTCGAGAAAACCGAGTACGCCGACCTGCCCAATAAGTTCGAAGCCGGCACGCCCAACATCGCCGGGGTGATCGGCCTGGGCGCGGCGCTGGACTGGCTGAACACGATCGGCCTGGACGCGGTCGCCGCCCACGAACACGCCCTGCTCGAATACGCCACCGCCCAGCTCAGCGGAATTCCCGGCCTGAACATCATGGGCACGGCGCGCGACAAGGCGGCGCTGGTGGCGTTCACCCTGCGCGGCATTCATCCCCACGACATCGGCACCATCCTCGACCGCGAGGGCGTCGCCATCCGGGCCGGTCATCACTGCGCCCAGCCGGTGATGCAGCGCTACGGCGTACCGGCGACCGCGCGCGCCTCATTCGCGGTGTACAACACCCGCGATGAGGTGGATGCCCTGATCAAAGCTCTCTGCAAAGTCAAGGAGTTATTCGCATGAGCGATCTGCGCGATCTCTACCAGGAAGTGATCCTGGACCACAACAAGCGCCCCCGCAATTTCCGTATTATCGACCAGGCAACCCACCATGCCGACGGCGTCAATCCGCTCTGTGGTGACCGGGTCAGCGTGTTCCTGGATGTGCAGGACGGTGTGATCAAGGACATCGCCTTTCAGGGCGCTGGCTGCGCTATTTCCAGCGCGTCCGCTTCACTGATGACCGAAGCCCTCAAGGGCAAATCGGTCGTTGAGGTCGAGCACCTGTTCGAGGCCTTCCATAACGTGGTCACCGGTGAATGCGACTGCCCCAAGGGCCTGGGCAAGCTCGGCGTGCTGGCCGGGGTGCGCGATTATCCCAGCCGGGTCAAATGCGCCACGCTGGCCTGGCACGCGGTGCGCGCGGCGCTGCAGGAGCATCAACAGCCGGTCGCCACCGAATAAATCCCGCTATCTGTCAGGAGAGCTGCCATGACCGCGACCGCCGAACCCCTTGCCGTGCCCGACGTCGACGAGATGGAGGCGCGGGTCATCGCCGCGCTGAAGACCGTCTACGATCCGGAAATTCCAGTGGATATTTACGAACTGGGCCTGATCTACGAACTGAACCTCGATGCCCTGAATAACCACGCCGAGGTGCACATGACCCTGACGGCGCCCGGCTGCCCGGTGGCCGGCTCGATGCCGGAATGGGTGGAAAACGCCGTCCGCCATCATGGTGGTGTGGAGTCGGTCAAGGTCGAGCTGGTCTGGGAGCCACCGTGGACCCCGGAACGGATGTCGATGCGCGCCAAACTGGAGCTGAACATGCTGTAGCCGCTGCCTGCACCGCTGATGCAGCGCAATACGGGCCTGATCTGGTATAAAATGCACCGCATTTTTTGCTGCGGTGCATTTTTTATTTTGCGGATTTCCGCCCCGCTGGCGCACGCGGGTACCGCGCCCGTCCCGGCCAGCCGCACGACTTGAACGAGGATTAACTGAATGCCACGTCCCTACAATTTCAGCGCGGGTCCCGCCCAATTGCCCGAGGCAGTTCTGGAACAGGCCAAGGCCGAGATGCTCGACTGGCGCGGTTCCGGCATGTCCGTGATGGAAATGAGCCATCGCGGCAAGGAATTCGTCGCCATCGCCGAACAGGCCGAGGCTGATCTGCGCGAACTGCTCGCCATCCCGGCGAATTACAAGGTCCTGTTCCTGCAGGGCGGCGCGTCCAGCCAGTTCGCGGCGATCCCCTTGAACCTGCTGCGCGGCAAGACCAAGGCCGATTACCTCAATACCGGCATGTGGTCGAAGAAGGCAATTTCCGAGGCCAAGAAGTTCGCCCAGGTCAACGTCGTTGCCAGTTCCGAAGCGGTCAACTTCACCACCGTGCCGGCGCGCGAGACCTGGAAATGTGATGCCGAGGCCGCCTATCTGCACTACACGCCCAACGAGACCATCGGCGGTGTCGAACTGCACACGGTGCCCGATGTAGACGTGCCGCTGGTCGCGGATTTCTCCTCGACTCTGCTGTCGCGGCCGGTGGATGTCAGCCGCTTTGGGCTGATCTATGCCGGCGCGCAGAAGAACATCGGACCAGCGGGCCTGACCCTGGTCATCGTACGCGAGGACCTGCTCGGCCAAACCGTAGCTGGCACCCCGACCATGCTCGACTACGCGGTCATGGCCAAGGAAGGCTCGATGTACAACACCCCGCCGACCTATGCCTGGTACATCGCCGGGTTGGTGTTCCAATGGATGAAGGCGCAGGGCGGCCTGAGCGCCATTGCCGCGCGCAACCAGGCCAAGGCCGGGCTGTTGTACAAGGCCATTGATGAATCCGGTTTCTACAGGAATCCGGTCGATCCGGCCTACCGCTCGTGGATGAACGTGCCCTTTACCCTGCCCGATGCGGCGCTGGACAAGCCCTTCCTGGCCGAGGCCAAGGCCGCCGGGCTGGTCACGCTGGCCGGGCACCGCTCGGTCGGCGGCATGCGCGCCAGCATCTACAACGCCATGCCGCTGGAAGGCGTGCAGGCGCTGGTTGACTTCATGGCCGATTTCCAGAAGCGTCACGCTTAACCCGCTGCTCGCTCCATGTCTTGTCTTTAACCCCGGGCGGGCGCGTCCGGGGTGTTCCTTTTCAGGAAACAGGTTGCCCCGTCATGTACAAGATTCTCACCCTGAACAACATCAGTGTTTCCGGTCTGGAGCGTCTGCCCCGCGACCGCTATGAGATCGCCTCGGAAATCCAGAATCCCGACGCCGTGCTGCTGCGCTCCTACAGCATGCACGACTGGCCGGTGCCGGCCAGCCTGAAGGCGATCGGGCGCGCCGGGGCCGGGGTTAACAACATTCCTGTCGCGCAGATGACCGCTCGGGGTATCTGCGTGTTCAACGCACCCGGCGCCAACGCCAACGCAGTCAAGGAACTGGTGCTGGCCGGCATGCTGCTGGCGGCGCGCAATATCTGCCCGGCCTGGGACTATGCCCGCAAGCTGCAGGGCAGCGATGCGGAACTGTCCAAGCAGGTTGAGTCCGGCAAGAAGCAATTCGTCGGTTTTGAACTGCCCAACCGCACCCTGGGCGTGATCGGCCTGGGCGCGATCGGCGTCAAGGTCGCCAACGCGGCGCGGGCGCTGGGCATGCGCGTGATCGGTTACGATCCGCACATCACGGTCAGCAATGCCTGGCAGTTGTCCTCGCAGGTCGAGCAGGTACTGAGCGTCAACGAGATGGCGGCGCAGGCCGACTTCATCACCCTGCATGTGCCGCTGAACGACGCCACCCGGCATCTCATCAACGCGCAATTGCTCAAGAATGCCAAGCCGGGCCTGACCCTGCTCAACTTCTCGCGCGAAGGCGTCGTGGATGAAGAGGCGCTGCACGATGCCCTGCAGGCTGGCAAGCTGAAAGCCTACGTCTGCGACTTTCCCACCAACCGCCTGAAAGACCATCCGCGCGTCATCATGCTGCCGCATCTGGGCGCCTCCACCGGCGAGGCCGAGGATAACTGCGCGATCATGGTCGCCGATCAAGTGCGCGATTACCTGGAAAACGGCACGGTGCATAACTCGGTGAACTTTCCCGAAGTCGCCATGCCGCGCAACGGCGGGCCGCGTCTGGTCATCGTCAATGCCAACGTGCCGCATATGATTGAGCGGATTTCCAACGCGATTTCCACCGCCGGCATCAATATCCTCGACATGCTCAACAAGTCACGGGGCGAAATCGCCTGCACCGTGGTGGATACCGATGGTGCGGTGGCACCCGAGGTGGTCGCGCAGATTGCCGCCGTGCAGGGCGTGCTAAGCGCGCGGGTGCTCTGATATTCCCCCCGCCATGAACGGCGGGGATTCCCGACCCGTGTAGACCTGTTGACAGCAGCGCGCCGGCGGGGTGGGACTGCTCAGTCCCCGTCGGCGATGCCGGTAATCTGCAGATACATCAGCCAGTAGCGGCACAGCTCACTCAGGCACTCGCCGCGTGCCATCAGGGCTGCCACTTCCGTCTTCAGGCTCTCCGCTTCAGGCAGGCGCGCGGCGGTGGCTGCTGCCAGGCCGCGCAGTTGTGCATTGTCATTGGCGGCTTCGAGCGCCGCGCGCGTGGTGCGCAGGCGGATGCGCAGATAGCGCAGGTCAATGGCCAGTTGCTCGGCCGCCAGCGGACTACCGCCATACAGCGCCGACTCCAGCCGTTCCACCCGCGCCAGCATCATGCCCAGATAGCTCTGGGTCGATGTGCGGTGCGCCAAGGGCTCCAGTTGCGTCACCCACTCATCCAGCAGGCGCTGTTGCTCGCTGATGCGCCGGCGCAGCCGATCCAGCTCGCAATCGGCCGCGACCAGCGCAACATTGACTTCCTGCACGGCATCAACCAGCGGCTCCAGGAAAGTGCGCATCTGATGCGCCAGGATCTGCTCCAGGCTCAGCGTCAAAAACCGCTCCCATAGCGGCTCGATCTGCTGGCGCAGCGCCGCGCAGCGCATGTGCAGCGCGGCCATGTCGGCATCGATAGCCCACAGCGTCTGCTCATGCGCAACCTGATCCCGGGCACTCCACAGCTCGACGGGCGCATCTTCGGCGCCCTGCGCGCTGGCCGGTTCCGCATCGGCGCCGCCACGGTCATCACCGTGTGGATCCACGTTCCACCCTCCGTTCAGAGACCACGCGCCCCAGCAGGCCGGCCGGAATGGGCTTCATTCGGCAAAAACCCAGCCGTCGGGGTAATCGCGATTCAGTTCGTGAATATCGTACAGACATAGATCCTGCTCAGGCAGGCTGGGAAACAGGCGCCGCGCGCCGCTTTCCGCCTGCTGCTCGTTCTCGGCGCGGATCACGGCGACATTGCGCAACGCGCCGGATGCCGGTTCTTCGACAACAATCAGGTACGGTTTCATCAGATGTTGCGCGAGATACCCCATCCTTTAGGGCGGGGAGGGATAGCGCGGAACGCGAAGCGTTCCCCTCTTCTCGCTCTCCTGTTAGGTCAGCTATCAGAG
>RXIX01000061.1 GCA_003989075.1 Candidatus Competibacteraceae bacterium
CGTACCGGATGAGCCGGTCACTCGCACAGTACGGACAGCATAAGGTGAGGGTTACCATGATCGTACCTTTCGTGGATCAGCTTGATCCTTTCAGTCTATAACATCCAAATTTGAACCACTACCCGAAATTACATATAAGGCAGCGTACAGTGACCGACATAAAATCCGATCTAGGATTCCACATCGTTTCTATCGTGGCTCTTGCGCTGGTAGCGGTTTTTCTGATCCGAGCGCTTACACCCTACGGAAGTGCAACTTCGCCCGATTCGATTTCTTACCTTGATATCGGTTTCAACTTCAAGCACGGGCAGGGATTAGTCACGACGAACTTATCCTTTGATGCTACTGGAACGAACAGTTACTCGCCCCAACGACTATGGCCGCCCGCGTACCCTGCTTTGCTGTCAGTGCTTATAACAACCCCATTCGATGTGGAGCGCGTTCGGTTTTTATCTGGGATCTTACTCTTACTTTCGGGCATTCTCATTTTGCTTATCCTTCGTGCAGGGGAGGTCGATTGGCTTGTATCGTTGTTGATCGCGACACTCGCAATGCTTACTCTTTCAATGGTGCTTGTTTACACCTACGTATGGAGTGAAACGCTATTTATTCCAATTCTTTTGGGCATGGTGTTGGTGATTTTCCGATATCTTCGTTTACGTAGTGACAAGGTGTTACGAAAATCAATTTTGATTGGACTATTTGTTGTATTGAGTCTAGCGCTGGTCTTAACGCGATATATCGGCGTGTCGATGATTCTGCTATTCCCACTGATCTATGCCCTGAGCAACAGGGATCGTTCTGATAGAATCATAATCTTCTCAGGTCTATTGGCCTATGCTGTGTTGGTTGCGCTGTTTCTTGCTGACAATTATCAGGTTACAGGAAATATTTCGGGTGGTACTCGTTCGCCTTCGTCGCTCAGTCTGGGAGACAATTTGCAGCACATGGCGGAGGCATTTGCGACCATATTCCCAACTTCGTTGATAGGTATTGGCCTCGGGATCGTGTTGGCCGGGGCAGTTCTGTCTGGGATTGTTGCTGCAAGGAGTTCATGGGCCGGAGAGAGCCAATTAGGCCTTCGTCTGAAGTACATTTTGATTCTGGGTTCTGTTGCAATGTTGTATTTGGGCGCTTTGGTGGTAATGAGAACGTATACTTCGTTTGATCAGATAGATGTCCGGCTTATTGCACCGACAGTTCCAATAATAGTTTTGGGGTTAGCGATTTTTCCGGCTATCGCCGCGTCAAGGGTGATCTTCTTATCAGTGGGTTTAGTCTCGCTTTCGTTGGTGTTTATGTTGGCCCTAAAAGGATTGGATGGCGTTACGAACGCGATGATTAATTGGGAAAAATCAGGGACTCCGGCATTACCAATGAGAGGGGAGGTTAGATTTAATAATTTCTCCGCAGGAAATCAAGGTAGGGCAGACGCGGAGTTATTACGCTCCCTTGTCGTGCCGGAAGGATATCTTTTTATTGAACATCCCTTAATCTGGCGATTCCTCACTCAGCGACACGCTTTTTCGAGACCATCAACTTTGGATAGCGAGATCATCGGTCGTCTCAATGAAATGCCGGAAGGCTCAATTATTGTTGTTTCGCCGACTGAAGCACAAGAAATGGAATCGATGCTTGAAGTGATTGGGCTGGAAATGAAAACAGTCAACTTGGGGGGACTTGTGGGTGTCCGGCTGCCATTTTCCGAGAAGGGTCAAGTTCTGAAGTGAGGTAGGCTCAATGCCATGAATTTTAGAAGAGGGCTCTTCGATGGTTTCTGTGGAGTTGGTCCCCCAAGGTGGATTGTAGCCCCGCCATGTCGGCTCCTGATTAAGTTCAGACCTTTGCAGATCAAGTGGTTATTCAGTACCGGCGATTCTTACGTCGTTGATCCCCTTCAGTCCTCACCTGCAATCCAATTCGAGTCTCCCGTTCGTGGCGTAGAGCGCATCGTCGGCAATACCCGCGACTCGCTAATCCTGGAAGGAATGGAGTACGGGCCAGAGGATCCCAACTGCTGCCCGTCTATCAAAGTACGTTTTACGTTGCGCGTCGATGAAAAAGGCAACTGGAAGCTCGTCGAAAAGAAAACCCTGCCTGCTAAGAAGTATCGGCCCAACCCATCATTCCACCGGACCTGCGCGAAAAGCCGCGCAGTCCGGTAAATTCAAACGTTGGGCACCGCCAATTCGAGAACTTTAGAACTTTTTATTCATGCAAATGCCGCACAAACGAACAAACCGCCACCCATTTCATTCGCACTCTGCGGCATGAAAAGGCAAGCGTCGCCACGAGTGCGGGCGTTGGCGGCCTTGGCAGGCGTTGGCCCAACAAGGTGCTCAACCCGGACGCCCGAATGCCCGAATGCCGGCTCACTTCGTGGTTGCTGCTCGCGCGGGCGCCGGTTAGCTCTGCGTTAGGCGTCGGAATTCAATAGTGGTAACGCAACTGAGCAAGAAGCAAAGCATCCCCCTCGACTCGATAGACCACGCGGTGTTCGTCAGTGGTTCTTCGTGACCAAAATCCAGACAACGCATGCTTCAATGGCTCAGGCTTGCCCAGTCCCGAGAACGGCTCACGTTTAACTTCCTGAATCAACTGATTGATTCGCTCCATCATCTTTCGGTCTTGCTTCTGCCAGTACAAGTAGTCATCCCAAGCTTCGTCTGAGAAGATCAACTTCATTGCGGCAGCTCTCGCTCAGTCCCTTGTCCTGCAGTAAGCTGTGCAACAGATGATAGAAGCCGCTTCGCATTTGCTGGGCTTCGCAGAAGGAACGCAGTCTCCTCAAGTGCCTTGTAGTCTTCAAGTGAAAGCATGACAACGGACTGCTCACCGTTGCGAGTAATGATTACCGGCTCATGATCATCGCAAACACGATCCATTGTCTTAGCCAAGTTCGCTCGTGCAGCGCTGTAGGTGATCGCATCCATTAGAGGGCCCCTTTGTACATGTACACTTAATTGTACAACTTCGGCCATTCGCTTGGCAAGTACGGGGCGCCGCCGCCTCACTATTCGCTCAACCGAATATTTTGCGGCATGCGGCAGTTGGGCTTCATCTCATTCTCGCCGGTAGTGGCTCACTAAGGAGAGCAGGTTAAATTGTACTGATGCAAGAAGAGTTGGATGACGCTCTCATGCATTTGAAGGGATTTGGAGAAGGACAGTGTTTTACGAACAAAGCGGCCCAGGCGTTGGCGCAGGGTGTTGTTGAAGCGCTCGATGTGATGAGTCGGGCCTCGTTTGGGGTAGCTACCGTTGTCGCCCACTTAGATCAAAGTTAGGCGGTTCTCATTTTTTCTTAGACTATTATCCAGACTTGCGAGATTCAAGGAGGGACCATGTCCAATGCAAGTTCACAAGGCAATTACTGGAAGACGACTTGGATAATTGCCGCCATAATAGGTTTCTACTACACAATCGTCATCATATTTTCCTACAACTTTCCGATCAGCGATGACTTTGCACTGCTTGAATTTGTCACCAATATAGTGACGTCTTCTGATCTAACAGCAAGCCTAAAACTTCTCTACACACAACATAACGAACATATAATTATTACGACAAAACTTGTCTACCTGCTTGACTATTGGCTTTTCAATGAAATCAATTTTCAACGCCTGATTCTGATCGGAAATATCTTCCATCTTGGTACTTTCTATATTTTTATAAAACATTCACCACAAAATTTTAAACAGCGATATTATTTATTTATTTTTTATGCCTGCATGATTTTCCAATTTGGTTCTGCCGAAAGCATGCTTTGGTCAATGGCTGCAATTTCAAACTACCTGGTGATAATGCTTGCGTTATTGACATTAAGCTTATTATCGACGGATGACTTTATCCATTACATTCTGGCAATCTTGATTTGCGTACTTACTGTCTTTACACAAGGAAACGGAATACTGATGCCGTTTATAGCTATACTCTATTTAATAAGCCAAAAACGCTATCGTGATTCTTGCATAATGACTACAATAGGACTACTAGTCGTTTTCATTTATTTTCAAGATTATCTAGTGCCCGACATTCATTCAAACCCGCTGGATACACTCCATAACCCTGGTAAAATCCTTATCTTCGCACTTTCATTTACCGGATCAGCGTTTGGTGTAGGAGGAAGTCACTATCCAGTTTTAACCACTTTATCATTAGTCCCAACACTAGCTGTCGGCTCTCTTATATGGGCAATCACTGGTTACGGATTTTATAAAAAAATCCATTTTGATGGCAATATTTTCATCTGGTTT
Organism: Candidatus Competibacteraceae bacterium; assembly: GCA_003989075.1. Lineage (GTDB taxonomy): Bacteria > Pseudomonadota > Gammaproteobacteria > Competibacterales > Competibacteraceae > RXIX01. The sequence goes on from RXIX01000061.1 coordinate 4,256, forward strand.
AATGTATTTGTCATTTTAACATCTATCATTACTGCAATGAGTAGAATAAATTTTGGTTTATCTCAGTCCATGGTTTTTCGCTACCATATTTATTCCAATCTCGCGACCATTTCGACAGTAATTATCGTTCTGCAACTGCTCCCGATCAAGCAATATAAAAATCATGTTCTTGAACGGAATTTCAAATTTCTTGCGATATTTTCCGCGATCTATCTAGTCGCTACATTTGCCCTTGTCCCCTATTTCCATTTTATCGTTTACTCACAGATTCGCCATGAAGGAATTATTTATCCAGACAAAGCACAAGCTGAAACAATCCTGGAAAAAGCAAAAAGAAGTGGCGTCTTTACTGTCCATTAAGGCAATACAAACCCTAACAGTCCACATCATGCTGCCTTTTTCGTTGAATGTTCTTTGCCCAACATACAACCAAGCGGGAAAATCACCATGGCCTATGACATTATTGGCGACATCCACGGACAGTTCGACCAGCTCGAAGCGCTGTTGAAGCAATTGGGTTATGCCAAAAACAGCGGTACTTACCGCCATCCTGAACGTCAGGCAATTTTTGTCGGGGATTTTATTGATCGCGGGCCGCGACAAATCGATACGGTCATGACCGTCCGGCGCATGGTGGAATCAGGCGCGGCTCTGGCCGTGATGGGCAACCACGAGTTCAACGCGATCGCCTGGCATACCCCGGATCCCGCACAGCCAGGCGAATATCTGCGTCCCCGCCAAGGCAAGGTTGGGGAAAAGAATCATATCCAGCACAGTGCGTTCCTGCGGGAAGTACAGGATAAACCCGAACTGCATCTGGAAATCGTGAACTGGTTTATGACGCTGCCACTCTGGCTGGACCTGCCCGGTGTGCGGGTGGTGCACGCCTGCTGGCACGCGGGCTATATGGAAGAACTGCGTCCACACCTGAATGCCGACCTGACCCTGACCCGGGAACTGATGATTGCAGCCAGTCGCAAAGGTCATATGGCTTTCCGAACCATTGAGGGGCTGACCAAGGGACTTGAAGTGCAACTGCCCGATGGTCATTCCTTCCGCGACAAGGACGGTTACGAAAGGCGAAATGTGCGCATACGCTGGTGGGAGCCTGCCGGTTCGACCTATCAGGAGCTGGCCCTGATGCCTAGGGAGGACCGTGAAAAACTGCCGGCTGTGCCTCTCAAGCAGGATTCACGCTCACCCTGCGACCCGAGCAAACCGGTTTTTTTCGGTCACTACTGGATGAGCGGTAAACCGATGCCGCAGACTCCCTACGCTGCCTGCGTGGATTACAGCGCCGCCAAAGGCGATCCACTGGTCGCCTATCGCTGGGACGGAGAATCCACTCTGGATGCAGACCGTTTCGTATGCGCACATCAATAAAAAAACCGCAACAGGTACAGCGTAACCCGGCATCCTGACGCAACAGCCGGATTACGCTGCACAGGCTATCTGCACTGCCTACGGCAAATGCGGCCGCTCCAGATATTGCCGGGACTGCATTTCCTGCAAGCGGCTGACAGTACGCTGAAATTCAAACTTGAGTCGCTCACCCTTATACAGAGTCAGCGGTGGCGCCGCCGCAGACAGAATCAACTTGACACCCCGATCATAGAATTCATCAACCAGATTGATGAAACGTCGCGCCTGATTTTCCATCTGCCAATCCATCACCGGAATATTTGAAATCAGCACGGTGTGATAACAGCGGGCGATTTCAATGTAATCCGTAGTGCCGCGCGGCCCATCGCAAATCGCCCGGAAATTGAACCAGACAATGCCATCAGCCTCGCGCAGGGTGGGAATAAAACGGCCCTCGATTTCCAGATCACCACCGCGGTGGCCCGGCTCGGGTGCAATGTGCGTGAAGGCTTCTTCCAGACCCCGATCGGCGCGCTCGTCCAGCGGCACATAATAAATCGCCACCTTTTCCAAATAGCGCAGCCGATAATCAACACCACCATCGACATTCAGCACATCCAGATACTGCTTGAGCAATTCAATCGCCGGCAGAAAGCGCGCGCGTTGCAGGCCATTCTTATACAGATCGTCGGGCGGAATGTTGGACGTGGTGATCAGAGTCACGCCATTGGCGAACAGCTCCTTGAGCAGACCATAGAGCAGCATGGCATCGGTGATATCGGCGACAAAAAATTCATCCAGGCAGATCACCTGCGCCTTTTCGGCAAAGCGCCGGGCAACAACCCGCAATGGATCCTGCTGATTCTTCAGATAGTTCAGTTCCTCATGCACCGCACGCATGAAGCTGTGGAAATGAATGCGCTGCTTGCGCGCCAGCGGCAGGGCATCGACGAAGGTATCCACCAGATAGGTCTTGCCCCGGCCTACGCCGCCCCATAGATACAGGCCGCGCACCGGGCGATTGGCTGGTGTTGCCGGCTTGTCACGGCCAGCCAACCGGGCCAATAGACCGGTCCGGCGCCCGGCAGCGGCTTCAGGCGGGGCCATCAACTGATCGTAAACCTTCTGCAGGGCACGCACGGCCTGTTCCTGGGCCGGATCATGCTGGAAACCTTCGCGTTGCAGGTCGCGACGATAGCGTTCATAAGGCATGGCAAAACTCGCAATCCGAGAAATCTCGGTCTTCTGGATCGGTTAGATCATGCTCAGGAATTGGACAGGGATGCCGGCCGGCCATGATGACGGTGCGGCAGGTACTGCGACCAGTCGTGGCTGGTATCGCCAAAGGCAAGAAAATCGGGATTAATCAGCACCGGGCGGGCGTTGTAGCGCAGCGGCCGCAACTGCAAATCGGTCAGGCGCCCGCCGGCCTCCTCCAGAATGATTTGCGAAGCTGCGGTGTCCCATTCGCCGGTCGGGCCAAAACGTGGATACAGATCGGCGCCACCCTCGGCGATCAGGCAGGCTTTCAGGGCGCTGCCCAGGCACTGATGGTGATAGGCGCCCAGTTGGCCGAGATACTCCTGCAGGCGCCGGTTGCGGCAGGAACCCTGACTGCTGACCACGCGTGGCGGCCATAGGCCGGGCCGCTGAGTCTGGATCGGCACCGGCGCCGCCTGGTGGCTCACCTGTTTCCAGGCACCGCCCGCGCGCCAGGCATAATGGAACACCCCTTCGACCGGTGACAGCACCAGCCCGAGCACGGCCTCATGGCGATGAATCAGGGCGATGTTGACCGAAAACTGGTCGCTGCGCTTGATGAATTCGCGGGTGCCATCCAGCGGGTCGACCAGCCACAGCCAATCCCAGGTGCTGCGCTCGGCGAAACCAAAATCAGGCGCCTCCTCGGACAGAACCGGAATCCCCGGAGTCAGCTCAGCCAGCCCGCGTACAATGCAGCCATGCGCGGCAATGTCGGCTTCGGTGACCGGGCTCTGATCGGCCTTGGCGGTGACGCTGAATCCCGCAGCGTATACGTCCAGGATCCGGCGCCCTGCTTCTCGGGCGATGACCTGCACCGGCTCCACCAGAGCGGACAAGTCGATGTCGGGAGCGTCGGGCATGACGCAAAACACCTCGCGGATCGGTTAGCGCGCGAATACCGCGCGATTTGCTTTAATTCTACACAATCCAAACCCAAGCCGTTTGCCGGCGGAGCCTGCGCTCATGACCCTGACGTTGCCCTGGTCGGATATCCGTACCGTCCTGCTGGATATGGATGGCACCCTGCTTGACCTGCGCTTTGACAATTATTTCTGGATGGAACTGGTCCCGCAGCGCTATGCCACGCGCCATGGCCTGCCGCTGGCCACGGCCCGCACCGAGGTGATCAAGCGCACCCGGGCGGTGGAAGGCACGCTGGACTGGTATTGCCTGGACTACTGGAGCCGGGAACTGGCGCTGGATATCGTCACCCTCAAGCGCGAGATCGAGCACCTGATCGCTGTGCATCCGCATGTGCTGGAATTTCTCGATGCACTGCGCGCCGCTGGCAAGCGGGTGGTGCTGGTGACCAATGCCCATCAGGACAGCCTGGCGCTGAAGATGGAGAAAACCCGGCTGGCCGGGCATTTCGATGCCATCGTCTGCGCCCATGATCTGGGTCTGGTCAAGGAACAGGCCGCCTTCTGGCCCTGCCTGGCCCTGCTGGAACCCTTCGAGCCCGCCACCACGCTGCTGGTGGATGATAATCTGGACATTCTGCGCAGCGCGCAGGCTCACGGCATTGCGCATCTGCTGTCGGTGCTGCGCCCGGATTCCGCCCAGCCGCCCAAGCCACGCGGCGAATTCCCGGCGATTCACGATTTCGCCGAGCTGCTGCCGCTCGCGCCGGCGCAATGAGTGAGGACACGAGTACGCACCATGCAGGAACTGCAAGCAGGACATAATCGCCCGATTGACGGTCATCAGATCACCGTCGGTGTCACCGGTGAGCCGCATGACGACTTCACCGCCCGCACACAAATTGGCGCGCTGCTGCTGGACAGCAACGGCCAGGCGCGTGATCTGGCTGATCTGATCAGCGCCGAGCAGCCCCGTTCCAGTGATGGCTCGGTGCTGTTCGCTACACCACCGGGCGAATTCCGCATCAACCTGCACACGGTACCGGCGGATATCGCCCGCATCGCCCTGCTGCTGGCGGTGCGGCCTGGAAGCGCGCCCGGCACCACCTTTGGCGTATTCAGCAGCATTCGCGCCTGGCTTGGCGATGCTGCGGGCACGCCCCGGCTGCTGTTTCCACTGCCGCCGAGCACGCGCGGCGAAACGGCGATGATTCTGGCCGAGCTGTATCGGCGTCAGGGGCACTGGAAATTCCGCGCCGTCGGCCAGGGCTTTGCTGCGGGCCTGCCGGCACTGGCCGCGCATTTTGGCCTGCGCCTGCCCGTCACCGAAGCGCCGGCCGCGCCGGGCACGCGCGAACGCCCAACGGACAGCAGCTTCAGCGGCACCGGTTTCTGCGTCCATGCCGATGGCTATGTGCTCACCAACCATCATGTGATCGACGGCGCCCGTGAGATCATGGCCCGCTCACCGCGCCAGCGCTGCCGGCTGGAGCCGGTGTTCAGCGATCCGACCAATGATCTGGCCCTGCTGCGCGCTGAGGCACCGCTCGGCGGCGTGGCTACGTTTCGCGATGGACCGCAGGCGCGTCTCGGCGAAACCGTGCTGGTAGTTGGCTATCCGTTGGGTGGTCTGCTCGGTTCCGGACCACAGGTCACCACCGGTAATATCAGCTCGCTGATTGGCCCCGGCGATGACACCCGATCCCTGCAATTCACTGCGCCAACCCAGTCCGGCAACAGCGGCGGGCCGCTGCTCGATGGCGACGGCACCGTAGTCGGCGTGGTCACCGCCAAGCTGAACGCGGCGCGCATTCATGAAATCACCGGCGATATGCCGCAGAACGTCAATTTCGCCCTCAAGGCAGCGCTGGCGCGGGCTTTTCTGGACGCGGCCGGCGTGGACTGCCAGGGCCGACCCTCGCGAAGCACGCGCACCGCTGCCGACATTGCCGCCGAGGCACGCGATTTCGTCCTCAAGATCGAATGCCGCAGCTAAGCACATTGACAAGGCGTGGTTTTCGTTTTCCGGGCCGGCGATGTTATCTTTAGCGCCGCGATCCATCCGTGAGAATGCCCACCATGAACCACCCGATTCCCGTTCCCCAGAGCGCCCCGCCCATCGCCCCGCCCGCTGCCAAGGCGGCATGGAGCGTGGACGCGGTACTGGCCCTGTTTGAACTGCCCTTTGCTGACCTGATGTTCCGGGCCCAGCAGACCCTGCGCGAGAACTTCGATCCCAACGCCATCCAGCGCTCCACCCTGCTGTCAATCAAGACCGGCAACTGCTCCGAGGATTGCAGCTACTGCTCGCAATCCAAGCGTTACCAGACCGGCCTGGAAACGCAGCGCCTGCTGTCTACCGAGGAAGTACTGGCCGCCGCGCGTGCCGCCAAGGAACAGGGCTCCGGGCGCTTCTGCATGGGCGCAGCCTGGCGCGGCCCGAAGGAAAAGGACATGGCCGCCGTCGCTGAAATGGTCAAGGCGGTCAAGGCGCTGGGCCTGGAAACCTGCGTTACCCTGGGTATCCTCAAGGACGGTCAGGCCGAGCAGTTGAAGGCTGCCGGTCTGGATTACTACAACCATAACCTTGACACTGCGCCGGAGTTCTACGGCGATATCGTCACCACCCACACCTATCAGGATCGGCTCGATACCCTGAAAAGCGTGCGCGCCGCCGGTCTGAAAGTGTGCAGCGGTGGCATCGTCGGCATGGGCGAAACCCGCCGCCATCGCGCCGGCCTGATCGCCAAGCTGGCCAGCCTGGATCCACCGCCAGAATCGGTGCCGATCAACAATCTGGTCCCAATCCCCGGCACACCGCTGGCCGAGCGCACGGCGGTCGATATCTTCGAGTTCGTCCGCACCATCGCCGCCGCACGTATCAGCATGCCGGGCAGTTATGTGCGCCTGTCCGCCGGCCGCGAGCAGATGAGCGAAGCCGAGCAGGCGCTGTGCTTCCTGGCCGGCGCCAATTCGATCTTCTACGGCGACCAGTTGCTGACCACCACCAACCCGGGCCTGGAACGCGATCAGGCGCTGTTCGCCAAACTCAGTCTGCACGGCGTCTAACCCCGGCGCGGAGCCGGCATCGCGCCGGCTCCATGTGAACAGCTCCCCGCCACCGTTGCCCAATCAATCGCGTCAAGACACAGCAGGTTGAAGCAGGTTGAACATGAATAACGCCCACTGGCTTGAGCGCAGCCGCGCGGCGGTCTGGCATCCCTGCACGCAGATGAAGCTGCACGACAGCGGCGCCCTGCCGCTGGTGCCGATCGCGCGCGGTGCGGGCGCATGGCTGTATGACTTTGACGGCCAGCGCTATCTGGATGCCATCAGCTCCTGGTGGGTCAACCTGTTCGGCCATGCCAACCCGCGCATCAATGCCGCCATCCACGCACAGCTTGAATGCCTGGAACAGGTGATTCTGGCCGGTTTTACCCATGCGCCGGTGGTCGAGCTGTCCGAGCGGCTTTCGGCGCTGACTGATGGCGCGCTTGGCCATGCCTTCTATGCCTCGGATGGCTCGTCGGCGGTGGAAATCGCCCTGAAGATGTCCTTTCACGCCTGGCATAACGCCGGCCAGCCGCAAAAGAACCGCTTTCTCTGTCTGGCCGGCAGCTATCATGGCGAGACCCTCGGTACTCTGGGCGTCGGCGATGTCGGGCTGTACAAGGATGTCTACGCGCCGCTGCTGCGTCAGGCCACTCCGCTGCCCTCACCCGAGGCCCGCCAGGCCGCACCGGGCGAAACTGCCACCGATGTCGCCCAGCGCGCGGCGGCGGCACTGGCCGCAGTGCTGGAAACCGGACACGACGCGATTGCCGCCCTGATCGTCGAACCGCTGGTGCAGGGCGCCGGCGGCATGCTCATGTACGACCCCGAGTATCTGCGTCAGGCCCGCGCCCTGTGCGACCGCTATCAGGTGCACCTGATCGCCGACGAAATCATGGTGGGCTTTGGCCGCACCGGCACCCTGTTCGCCCATGAGCAGGCCGGCATCCGCCCGGATTTTCTATGCCTGTCCAAGGGCCTGACCGGTGGCTATCTGCCGCTGTCAGTGGTGCTGACCACCGATGCCGTATACGCGCAGTTCTATGACGAGCAGATCACGCGCGGCTTTCTGCATTCGCATTCCTACACCGGCAATCCGCTGGCCTGCCGGGCGGCTCTGGCCACACTGGACATCTTCGCCGAGGAGGATGTATTGACCCGCAACCGGGCATTCGCCGACCGCTTCACCGCCCTGCTGAGACCCCTGGCCACCCATCCCCAGGCCCGGCATTTCCGCCAGCGCGGCATGATCTGGGCGGTGGATATTGCCACCGATGCCGCGGATTTTCGCCTGCGCCTGTTCCGTGAAGCCCTGCGCCGCGAACTGCTGCTGCGCCCGCTGGGCAACACCCTGTACCTGATGCCGCCCTATATTCTCAGTGACAGTGACGCCGAACTGCTCGCCGAGCGCACGGTCGCGGCCCTGGATGCGGCACTGACATGATTTGGGACGAACTGGAAACCGGACTGGAACAACTGACCACTGCAGGCCTGCTGCGCCGCCGCCGCGTGCTCGATACGCCCTGTGGTCCCGAGGCACTGATCGAGGGGCGCCGCCTGACCGCCTTTTGCAGCAATGACTATCTGGGGCTGGCCAATCATCCGGCGCTGATCACCGCTGTTCAGGAGGCTGCGGCACGCTGGGGCGTTGGCAGTGGCGCCTCGCATGTGGTCAGCGGCCACCTGCGCCCGCATGCCGAGCTGGAAGAGCGGCTGGCGGCGTTCACCGGCTTCGAGCAGGCGCTGTATTTCAGCACCGGCTACATGGCCAATCTGGCGATCGTGCCGGCGCTGCTGGAGCGCAACGATGCGGTCTTTGCCGACAAGCTCAACCACGCCTCGCTGATCGATGCCGCGCAACTGGCGCGCGCCGAGCATATCCGCTATCCGCATGGCGATCTCGAACATCTGGCCGCGCGGCTGGCGCGCAGCAGCGCCCGGCGCAAGCTGATCCTTACCGACGCGGTATTCAGCATGGATGGCGATCTGGCGCCGCTGCCGGAGCTGTTCGAGCTGGCCGAGCGCTTCGATGCCTGGCTGGTGATCGATGATGCCCACGGCTTTGGCGTGCTCGGTCCCGGCGGGCGCGGCAGTCTCGCCCATTTCGGGCTGCCGCCATCACCACGCTTGATCCTGATGGGCACGCTGGGCAAGGCCGCTGGCGTATCGGGCGCCTTTGTCGCCGGTGACAGGCGGGTGATTGCCTGGCTGGCACAGCGGGCGCGGCCCTACATCTTCACTACCGCGTCCAGTCCAGTCATTGCCGCCGCGCTGCTCACCAGTCTGGAGCTGATTGCTGCTGGCGATGCGCGCCGCGCCCATCTGCAGCGCCTGATTGGCCGTTTGCGCACCGGGCTGGCCGGATTGCCGTGGCCGCTGCTGCCGTCGCCGACCGCAATCCAGCCGCTGCTGGTCGGGGGCAATGCCGCAGTGCTGCACCTGGCCGAGGCCCTGTTCGCCCGCGATCTATGGGTACCGGCGATCCGCCCACCAACGGTGCCCGTGGGCAGCGCCCGCCTGCGCGTGTCGCTGTCCGCCGCCCACAGTTTCGCTCAGATCGACGAACTGATCAGCGCACTGCGCGAACGGGCGGCAAATGCCGGCGATAGCGGCGAGGCGTGCGATGCCTGAGCCGATCACCGCGCAGCCGGCCAAGCAGCGGGTGCGCCGGTCTTTCGATCAGGCGGCGCTGAGCTACGACGCGGCGGCTGCGGTGCAGCGCACGATCTGCGACCGTCTGGGTGTCTGCCTGGACCATGCCGGACGGACTCTGCAACCCGCCCATATCCTCGATGCCGGCTGCGGCACCGGTTACGGAGCACTGGAATTGCGCCGGCGCTGGCCGAATGCAGCGCTGACACTGCTCGACTTTGCCCCGGCGATGCTGGCGGTGGCGCGTGCCCATGGCCATAGGGCCGCGCTGCTCTGTGCTGATCTCGAAGCGCTGCCGCTGGCCGGGCAAAGCTGCGATCTGTACTGGTCGAGCCTGGCCTGGCAATGGAACGTGCCGCAGCGCTGCCTGAGTGAAGCGGCGCGGGTCCTGCGTCCGGGCGGCACGCTGGCGATAGCCACGCTCGGCGCCGACAATTTTCCCGAGCTGCGCCATGCCTTCGCCGCCGTCGATGGCTATGACCATGTGCTGAGCATCACGCCCGCCGAACAGCTTTTAGCCGACTGTCGCGCCGGGGGCTGGACGGTGCGGGTGTGGGAACGGCAGGCGGTGCGCCGCCATTATCCCGATCTGCGCAGCCTGCTTGGCAGTGTCAAGGCGGTCGGGGCCCGCGAGGTTGAACAGCGCCGGCCGATGCCGCTGAGCCGCTCCGCCTGGCAGACCATCAGTGCCCGCTATGAGACGCTGCGCGAGGCCGGGGGCCTGCCACTGAGCTATGACGCGGTGTGGCTGATCGCAACCCGCTGAGAATTTGACGCCATGACCCTGCAACAGGCTTTCTTCATCACCGGTACCGATACCGGCGTTGGCAAGACCCATGTCACCTGCGCCCTGCTCCATGCCAGCCGCCAGCGGGGTTGGCGCGCGCTGGGCATGAAACCGGTTGCCGCCGGTGTTGAAACCGATGGCCACAACACGGATGTCACCCAGTTGCAGGCCGCCAGCTCAGTGCTGATGCCCACGACGCTGGTCAACCCTTTCCTGTACACGCCGCCCATTGCGCCACATATCGCCGCTGCCGAAGCCGGCCGGCCGATTGCACTGGCGCCGATTCTGGATGCCTTTGCGCAGTTGCAGCGGGCGGCTGATCTGCTTTGGGTGGAAGGGGTTGGCGGCTTTCGGGTACCGCTGGGCATGGACTGGGACACGGCGGATCTGGCGCAGGCACTGCGGCTGCCGGTGGTGCTGGTAGTGGGCATGCGTCTGGGCTGCCTGAATCATGCTCTGCTCACCGCTGAGGCCATCATGCGGCGCGGCCTGCTGCTGGCCGGCTGGGTGGCGAACTGCATTGATCCAGACATGAGCCGCATCGCCGAGAATCTCGACAGCCTGCGCACGCGCCTGGATGCGCCGCTGCTTGGCGTGCTGCCGCATGGACTGCACCCGGAACAAGCCGCGCCGCTGTTGCAGTTGGAGATACTAACTGGTCTGGGTGCGGCGGCGCCGGGATGTGGATAATCGACATGGCCGGCTGGCGCATGCGTTCAGGCACGCTATAACTTAGGCTCCATACCCTACGGGCATCCCCAACCGATCCATTTTGGCAACCCAGGAGTTCTCACCATGCATCTGTCGCGTTTTGCCTCCGCCGGCTTGCTGGCCCTGACCGTTCTGACCACCGGTGCCTTTGCTCCGCTCGCCAGCGCCGCGCCACCAGCCGCTTATACCGACGAGGACAGTGGCGGCGGCATGGGCCGCGCCCAGCAGGAAATCGAGCGCATCATCACCCCGGAATACCGTCGCATGGGTATGCGTGTCGAGCGCCTGCCCGATGGCAGCCTGCGCCTGCGCCTGCCCAGCGAAGTGATGTTCGCTTATGACAGCGCCAATATCAGCCCCGGCTTTGCCCCGACCCTGCGCGAAGTGGCCCGCCTGATGGAACGCTACCCGCGCACCGAGGCGCGCATCGTCGGCCATACCGATAGCGCGGGCTCGGACAGTTACAACCTCGATCTGTCGCTGCGCCGCGCCGATAGCGTGGCCGCGTTCCTGAGCAGCCAGGGCGTGAGCAGTCGCCGCCTGCTGACCGAAGGGCGCGGCGAGCAGGACCCGATCGCCAGCAACGCCACGCCACAAGGCCAGCAGATGAACCGGCGGGTGGATATCATCCTGCGCCGGGGTGCGCGCAAGTAATCAATCTCAGTCAGTTTTCGTCATACCTGCGCATGCGGGAATCCAGCGATCCGCTGCACAGCAGACGGAATGCCGGCTTTTGCGGGTATGACGAATCCAGACAAAATCGATAGTTGCCCCTACCCGGCATCGTCCGATTCTTTTTCGCCATCCCGCCATTCCATTCCACAACAAGAAACATCATCGATCAATATGAACATTTCCAGCACCATAATAAAAAAACTGGAAACGCCAAAATTTTTCTATTCGGAAAAACAGATACCCCTAAAAATTGCAGCGTTTTGTATCTTGATTATCAACATAAAGAGAATAATCATACTAAATGAAACCATAAAAAACAGCGGCTTCGACTTCCTGCTCAGACAAAAAAAAGATGTCAATGACAGTATTTTTAAAGCCCTGAATTTCCTGCTCACACAAAGAAGCGATATCAGCATTATCCTTTACAAATTTCTTTCACAACACCCACGATATCTTGCAACACACCTGTCATCAACACAAAAGCTGGATATACAGATCACTCACTATACTGTCGTCAAAAACCATTTTGCCAATGCATTTTTCCAGAACAACATCCTTACTGGCGCAACAATCTGGGAAAACCACGATCAAGATCATGATCTTGTGCATGCAATCGTTTTGAAAACGCCTGACAAGCATGCACCAGAAGGTGAATTTCTGCTTCAATATCAAATCAATGGATACAGCCTGCACAAAATGACCTTCACCATAACCACGGGATACAGCGTTGGGATTCGTGATACCCGCTCCATACTCATCGGCGGTTCACAAGGCGCCCAAGGCACTGCACGTCACACCAGACAGGCGGTAAAGCTCAACAACGAAGTTCTACCCGCCAACATACTGATCATTGCCATACAGGCACTGGCAACAGTATTAAAAATGGAGTCGATTGCCGGAATATCCTCGCACTGGCAATGCTCGGCATGCGTGCATAATGACCCAAAGGAACATTATTCAACGTACGATCATTTATGGGAGTCAAATGGCGGGGAATTCAATGGCCATTTTTATATCATGCCCAGCAGGATGATCGAAAAACCGATATGCCCGGCGAGCCGCAGCCACCGGGCGCGGTCAAAAAAGAAGAGAAATCAGGAAAAGTATTTTTACGAGTATTTCTGCAATCAATGGCGGCAATTATTGTCCCTGTAAGCCGCCATGATCCGCCCAGCAGCAGGTATGCATCGACCTAGACAGTATCCTGCAGCGCCGCCCGCAACTGTGCGGCCTGCGCTTCGAGCTGCTCGGGCGCGACCACCTCGCGGCCATGCGCAGCGGCGCGCTGGCCCTGCCACATCGGCACCACATGGACGTGGTAATGGAACACGGTCTGCCCGGCGGCGCTGCCGTTGAACTGGCTGATGCGCAGGCCATCGGCGGCGAACGCCTGCCGCGCGGCCCGGGCCAGACGCTGCGTGACCTGCGTCACCGCCCATAGATCCTCCTCGGCGATCTGCAACAGATCGACGGCATGGGCCTTGGAAATCACCAGCAGATGCCCGGGACTGGCCGGTCGAATGTCCATGAAGGCCAGCGTGCGCTCATCCTCGTAGACCTTGACCGCCGGCA
>RXIX01000062.1 GCA_003989075.1 Candidatus Competibacteraceae bacterium
ATGGGCGAGGGGAGCGAAGCCGCAAGGCTTCCGTCACCAGGCCCTTTACGGGGCAGAGTCTCACGACCCAGCAGGTGTAAAGCCTGCACCCATTCAACTCTGATAGCTGACCTAACAGGAGAGCGAGAAGAGGGGAACGCTTCGCGTTCCGCGCTATCCCTCCCCGCCCTAAAGGACGGGGTATCTCGCGCAACATCTGATGAAAATTTCTGATGAAAATTTCGGGGCAACTTTCGGGGCAGCTATTTTTTTTGTTCACCGCACCAATCAGTTCTAATTCAGTGAGTTGCATAAACAGTTGGATAGCCTTCCGCCCACCAGTCTCTCAGGGCCCGGATTACATGATCCGGGCCTTTTTTGTTGCCCGGAAAATCAGCGGGTCGGTGCGGGGTGCGCTCACCAATAGCGCGCCTGCTCGGGCAGGATCCAGCGCACGCCGCCGCGCGGGTCGGGTGAATCGCCGTGGTAGCGTGGCACCAGATGCACATGCAGGTGCATCACGGTCTGCCCGGCGGCCACGCCATCGTTGATGCCGATGTTAAAGCCGTCCGGTTGCAGTTCCGCCAGCAGCGCCGCGCGTACTTCATTCAGCAATAGGCCCAGTTCGACCCATTCGACGATGTTCAGATCAAACAGCGACACGACATGCCGGCGCGGCAGCAGCAGGGTATGTCCCGGCGAGATCGGGAAGCGGTCGCGAATCGCGCGCAGATGTTCACTGTGATGAACGATGTCCGCAGCCGGCAGTTTGCAGAATAAGCAGGGCGGGTTTGACATGGGCGCAGCCTTCCGCAGGGCGGTGAACATGCCCCAAGTGTATACGGCGCGTCGCTCAATCGTGCAGGCGGAATACGATTGGCACCTGCGCTACGGCCAGCCGTTCCGCGGCCGGCGGGCGAAAGCGCCAGCGGGCCACGGTGCGCCGCGCTTCCTCATCGAGCATTTCATGGCCGCTGCTGTGGGCGACGCTGACGGTTTCCACCTGGCCGGCGGGATTGACCGTCAGGCGCAGCAGCACCCGGCCTTCGTAGCCGCGTTCGCGCGCCAGTGGCGGATAACGCGGCGGCGGGTTGCCGGGCAGGGGTTGCAGCGCGGCTATGGGTACTGCTGCCGCACCGGCGCCGGCGATACCGGTGCCGCTTGTGCTGTTGCCTGCCGGGAGATTTGTGCCGCTGCCGCTACCTGTCCCGGTGCCTGCACTGCTGGACGATGCGGCAACGGGTGCGGACGCAGATGTGGCTGCCGCTGCTGTCGATAGCGAGCGCGGTTCCAGATTCGGACTGGGCGCGGGATTTGCCTCGGGGGGTGGCACTGCGCGCCGGCTGGGCTTGGGCTGGACCGGTTTGGGTGCGGGCGGGATCGGCTTTGTCTGGGCGAGGCGCTCTGGTGGCGGTGGCTGGGGCGGACGGGCTTTCACCACGGGGCGCGGTTTGCTGGGCGGCGGTTTGCTGGCGGGTGTTGCCGGCGGTATCGGCCGGGATTCCGGTGCCTTGATCGCTTGCAGTGGCGCGGCCGGTGGAGATGGTGCGGCGGCTACCGTAGCAGCAGCCGTAGCAGCGGGTGCGGGCACAGACGGCGCGGGTTCTGGCGCCATCAGGTTGATGCGGATCACGGTGGCCGGAGGTGATGCCGGTGGCCGCCAGTTCAGTGGCAGATGCGCCAGGCCCAGATGCGTGCACAGAGCCAGCAGCGCGGCACCCGCCAGCCGTTGCAGCTCGCCAGACCCGGATAGCGGCTCAGGCACCATCGGCGGCCTCCGTCGCACGGGCCAGCCGTCGCCAGGGCAGCACATAATGCTGGCCTTCATGCGCGCCGCGCAGCGCTGTCACCCGGTAGGCTTCGGCCAGATGCGCGGTTGACAGCACCTGCTCGGCGGGACCACGCGCCAGCAGCCGGCCCTCATGCAGCAGCAGCAGCTCATCGCAGAAGCGCGCCGCCAGGCTCAGATCATGCAGCACCACGATCAGCGCCGCACCGCCATCGGCGTAATCGCGCAGCAATTCCATGACCCGCAACTGGTGATAGGGATCCAGCGCCGCCACCGGCTCATCGGCCAGTACCAGCGGCGCTTCCACCGCCAGCACCCGCGCCAGCATCACCCGCGCCCGTTCGCCACCGGACAGGGTGTCAAAGGGCCGCTCGGCGAGATCGACGAGATCGGCGCGCTGCAGCGCCTCGGTCACCGCCAGCCGGTCCGCGGCGACCGGTGCCCGCCACGGTGCCAGATGGGGCAACCGGCCCAGCTCGACCAGCCGGCGCACGGTCAAGGGCCAATGCGCCAGATGGCCCTGTGGCAGGTAGGCGAGGGTGCGGGCGCGCTCACGACCCGATAACGCATCCCGGGGGCGTCCGAGCAGACGCACCGTGCCCTGATGCGGGCGCAGCCCGGCCAGCGCCGCAAGCAAGGTGGTCTTGCCAGCGCCATTTGGCCCGATCAGCGCCAGCAGTTGCCCAGCGGCGACGTGCAGCGAGACGCCATCCACCACCATCCGCTCGTCCAGCGTGACGCGAATCCGGTCCGCTTCCAGCAGCAGGTTCATCAGGATTTTCCGCAGGAAATCCTGGCATTCATGCCGGGGAGGGATAGCGGACGGCGCGGCAGTTCCCTCCGCAGGGACTGTTTAGGCGTCGCTCTTTTCGACAAAATCAACGATGTCTCCTATTGAAGACCTACCGCCGGGCTGGCGGAATGTAAAGTCTGTGGAGAGGTGTCAGACCTGTGGGGGTATGCGATTGAGTGTGGAACACTCGTAAAATCCCCTTCGGGGGGAACTGCGAAAACCAAGCTCGATACTCCCATGGGCAACCTCAGCGAAACAGAAAACCCTGATTGTGAAGTCAGGAATCCCCATCGTTTACGGCGGGGAGGATGTCAAGACAGGCTCCGCCGTCCGCGCAGCAGCAGATGCAGGAAGAACGGTGCACCGAGCAGCGCGGTGACGACGCCCAGCATCAATTCCTGCCGGGTCGGCAGCAGGCGCACCAGCAGATCCGCCGCCAGCAGCAGCACTGCCCCGGTCAGCGCACTCGGCAGCAGCAGCCGTCCCGGTTGATAGCCCAGCCAGGGCCGCAGCAGATGCGGCGCAATCAGGCCGATGAAGCCAATCGCACCGGTCGCCGCCGTAGCTGCACCTACCGCCAGCGCCGTACCGCCGATCACTCGGGCGCGCAGGCCATTGAGACCGATGCCGAGGCTTTGCGCGGCCTCCTCGCCCAAAGTCAGCGCATCCAGACCGCGCCCCGTGCTCAGCAGCAGCAGGACGCCGCTGATGATGAACGGTGCCGCCAGGGTCACATCCTCCAGGCCACGGTCACGCAGCGAACCGAGCAGCCACAGCACCATCTCGCTCAGCGCCAGCGGATTGGGCGCCAGGTTCAGCGCCAGTGAGGTCAAGGCCACCGCCAGACTGGAAACCGCTACCCCGGCCAGAATCAGGCCCAGCGGACTCGGATCGCGCGTCGCCAGCAGGGCCAGGCTCAAGGTCGCCAGCAGCGCCCCGCTCAGCGCACACAGCGGCAGCGCCCAGGCCGATATCTGCGCCAGACCAAAGTACAGCGCCAGCACCGCACCCAGCCCGGCGCTGGCTGACACACCGAGAATGCCCGGCTCGGCCAAGGGATTGCGCAGCAGGCCCTGCAGCGCCGCACCGCTCAGGCCCAGCGCCGCGCCGACCAGCAACCCGAGCAGCACCCGGGGCAGACGGATATCGAACACGATCACCGCCAAGCGTTCATCACCGCCGAACAGCCCGCTCAGTACCTGCCACGGACTGAGCGGTAATGAGCCCAGCAGCAGACCGGCCAGCGCCAGCAGCAGCGTCAGCGCTGCCAGTCCGGTGATGATGCGCCGGTCCTGATCCCGATCCTGGGTTGCAATGTGACTCATGGTTTTCCGATGTCCGCTCCAGTCGGGAGAGGGTCGGGGTCCGCGGGCAGATGCGCGGCGATATAGGTCGCGGCTTCGGCCAGAAACCAGCCGCTGCAGCTCCAGTAGCGATCCGGCACGGCAATCACTGGGCGCTGCGCCAGCAGGCGGCGGAACACCGGATGCCGGGCGAAGGCCATGCGCCGGCTCTCACCGCCCTGATCGAAAAAGCCCAGCACCAGCAGATCCGGGCGGACATCGACCAGCCGCTCCAGATCCAGCCCGCCCCAGCCGCGCAGACCCAGCTCCGTGGCCTGATTACGCGTTCCGGCGGCCTGCAGCACGGTATCGATGAAGGTACCGCTGCCGGCGCTGGCGCCATCGGGCAGGAAATAGGCGGCCAGCGGTTCCGGCCCGTGCCGTTGGGCATTTTTCACCGCCAGCGCTGCCAGCCGCGCCTGCATCTCGGCGACGCGCAATTCACCCTGTTCCGGGCGACCCAGCGCAGCGGCGATGCTGCGCGTGGCGCTGGCGATGTCGTCCCAGGTGTTGGGCAGCGGGATCGACACCACCCGCACCCCAAGCCGGTCGAGGCGCGCGGCGGTCTGCAGCGGCATCCAGCGATCGGTCAGCACCACTTCGGCGCGCAGTGCGATCAGTTCCTCGCTGGAACCGCGATGTGCCGGATAAGCGGCGGCCTCGGCGGCGAACAGCGACTGGCGCGGATCGCGGGCATCGGCGGACACGGCCACAATCTGGTCCGGTGCCGCCAGTCCCAGCAGGTACTGGTCGGCGCACAGGGTCAGCGACGCCGCCCGGGGCAGCGCTGCCGTCGCCAGGCCCGGCGTCAGGGCCAGGCTCAAGGTCGCCAGCAGCAGACCCGTCCAGTACCGGCATCGCGTTGCCATGCCGCGCCGCGTCCTAGAACTGGTAGCGGGCGCCGACATACACCCCGCGCTCGGTGCCGGAGTAGCCGAGCACCTGCTCGTATTCCTCGTTGAACAGGTTGTCGACCCGCCCGTAGAGCTGCCACTGCTTGTCGACCTGATAGCGCGCCGCCAGATTGACCACGGTGTAGCTGGGCAGCGTTACCGGGTAGCTGATGAAAGTGATGGGATCGAAGGCCAGATCAGTGGACGAGCCGCTGTACTGCACCGCCAGATTGAAATTGGCGCGCTGCTCGAAGGCGCTGTAATTGAGGTTGAGGCTGGCCTGATTGCGCGGCCGGCGGATCAGTTCCTCACCCTGCGGATCCTCAGTGTCGGTGTAGGTGTAGGCGAGCGTCGCACTCAGATCCTCGCTGAGCGTGGCATTGGCGCTCAGTTCGACGCCGCGACTGGTGCTTTCGCCGGGCAGGTTGATCACCGAGCGCCCGGCGCCGACGATGATGTTGTCGATCTGGTTATTGAACAGGGTCAGGTCGAAGCGCAGCCGGCGATCCAGCAGGTTCTGTTCCCAGCCGATATCGTAGCCGGTGCTTTCTTCCGGCTGCAGGTTGGGATTGCCCTGGAAATCGCCGGAAAAGCCGTACAGTTCGATCAGGGTCGGGTTCTTGACCGCAGTGCCGTAGCTGCCATGCAGGCGACCACCGATATCCGGCCAGCGGTAGGCAGCGGTCAGGCGATAGGTATTGGCATCGGCGAAGCGGTCGTTGAAATCGCGGCGGATGCCGGCGGTCAGGAACAGCTGTTCATCGAGACCGAGGCCATAGTTGAAGCCGACGCCGGTGTTGTGGATCGAGTTGCTGGCGAAATAGCTGTTGGTGGCTTCATCTTCCTTGTCCTTGATCAGGAAGGTGAAGGTGTGCGCGGCGCCGGCGCTGTTGAGAAAGTAGTTGCTCTGGTAGTCGATCTGATTGGATGAAGTGCTGCCGTCAAAGGTCTCCATCCCGAAGCTGTAGGTCTTGCCGTCCAGGTCATAGCGACCGATGCCGAGCAGGTGTTGCCAGGCGCCATCGAGCAGGGTGTATTTGCCCTGCAGGCGCACCAGGTTCTGGCGATTGTCGGCGTATTCGTCGCTGTCGGTGACCGGTCGCACGTCGCCACCGAAGAAGGCGTCGAAATCGTTGCGGCTGTCGGTATAGCGCTCGATCAGGTTCAGTTTCAGATCGTTGCTTGGCCGCAGGTTGCCCTTGAACTGCACGGTGCCGACCCGTGCGCCATCGTCCTCGCTGTTGCCGCGCCATGCGCTGCCCGAGGACCAGCCATCGGTATTCAGCCAGGTGCCGCTGAGCAGGGCATCGTAGTTGTCGCCACTGCTGCCAAGGCTGGCGCTGCCCTGCCAGGTGGCGAAGCTGCCGCCTTCGAGCTGGGCGCTGGCCTGCAGCGTGCGCTCGGCGCGCCGGGTGATGATGTTGATTACGCCACCGATGGCCGCGCTGCCCCAGAGCACGCTTTGCGGGCCGCGCAGCACTTCGATGCGCTCGATTTCCAGGTTGAGCAGGCTGCTGAAATCAAACGCGCCGCCGTCGGGGTTGTTGACCTCGACGCCGTCGATCAGCACCAGAGTCTGGTTGGCCTGGGCGCCGCGCAGATAGACCTCGGTGATGCCGCCCGCGCCACCGCTGTGATTGACCGTGGCGCCGGGTACGTCGCGCAGGGCATCGGCGACCACGCGAATCTGCCGCTGCTGCAGTTCCTCAGCGCTGATCACGCTGATGGCGCTGCCGACCTGTTCGATCGGTGTGGGGACGCGGGTGGCGGTGACCACCAGTTCAGGCAGTTCGTCCTGGGCGAGCACAGCGGGCGCGGTCAGCGCTGCCAGCAGGGCGCTGGCCAGGGTCGGCAGGGTGCGGAGCAGGTGCGGGTGGTAGGTGTTCATGTTGGCGAATGCGCGTCCTGATTCATGGAGAGAATGAACCGTTGCCGGTTCTTCGTCCGCTGGAAAACACGCGATCGCACCAGGGCGAGACCAGGAGTCTCAAAGGACGTGGACGAGCCCGCACGCGGCGGGATCGCCGGGCCTGCCGCTGGCGAGCGCTCGGTTTCCCGCATCGCCAAACGGTGGACCGTCCCGCCGGAAATACCCGTCCGGCGGCTAGGCGATGACTGAGACGGCAGGTCTCCTGGCTGGCGGGTCATCACCGTGCGTTCAGCCTTCCCAGTTGCCCAGTGGCCTTGTTTGAACGCCGGCTCGCCGCTCACAGTTGCGGGATCAGCCGCGAATCCGCTCCGTTACGCCGGTGCGCTTCGCGTTCCCTTTTCATCCCCCGAAGGGGAACCGTCCTGCATATAGATTAACGTTGTAGGGGAATTGCTGGCAAATCGGCGCCGGCCTGCTGGGCGCGCTCAGCAGCCTTGGCCTGTTCCCACAGCGCATCCATTTCCGCCAGCGTCGATTCAGCGGGCGTGCGGCCACGTTCGGCCAGCCCGTGTTCGACCTGACGGAAGCGGCGCTCGAACTTGGCGTTGGTGCCGCGCAGCGCTGCCTCGGGATCGATTTTCAGATGCCGGGCCAGATTGGCGACTGCGAACAGCACATCGCCGAGCTCATCGGCCAGCCGTTCCGGTGGTGCAGCGGCGGCGATCTCAGCGCGAATCTCGCCAAGTTCCTCCTCAATCTTGGCCAGCACCGGCGCCAGCGTGCCCCAATCGAAACCGACCCGCGCAGCTTTCCTTTGCAGCTTGACCGCGCGACTCAGCGCCGGCAGCGCCAGCGGCACGCCGTCCAGCACGCCGGCCGGTACGCTGCTCTTCTCGCTGGCCTTGATCTGTTCCCAGGCGGCGGTCTGTGCTTCGGCGCTGGCGTAACAGGCATCGCTAAAGACGTGCGGATGGCGACGGGTCATCTTCTCGGTGATGGCGTCAGCGATGGCGGCGAAATCAAAGCGGCCTTCCTCGCCGGCGATCTGAGCGTAGAACACGATCTGGAACAGCAGGTCGCCGAGTTCTTCGCGCAGTTCGGCCCAGTCCTCGCGGGCGATGGCGTCGGCGACCTCGTAGGCTTCTTCCAGGGTGTGCGGCACCAGACTGGCATAGGTCTGTTGTCGGTCCCAGGGACAGCCGGTGTCCGGATCGCGCAGCCGCGCCATCACGGTCAGTAGGCGTTGCAGTTCCTGCATGCGTTCAGCTCCTCATTGTGGCGTCGCTGGCGAATCCGCGCGCGCTGCGGTGGCAGTTTGCATCATGGCCGACCGGTACGGCGCCAGGCTCAGCACCAGAACCAGAACCAGGGCGCAGTCGGTCGCAAAGGCCGGGGCATCAACGCGGTGGCCGGCGCTTGCCGCTGCCGCAGGGACTGCCCTGGGTAAAGGCGCGTGGTGGCCGGCGTTCCACGGCTGGTTGGCTCGCCTGTTTCGGTGCCGGCTGTGCGCGGGCGATGCGCGAGCCATCGGCGCGCGGTGGCAGGCCGCTGTGCTGGGTCAGAATGGTTTGCGGACCGTGCTTGCGCCCGGCGCGCGTGCCCTCGCCACCACCCAGTCCGGTGCCGGCCGGCTGCCAGAGGGGAATCAGGTGGCGCTTGCCGTTGCCGATCAGTTCGGCGCGGCCCATGCGCTTGAGCGCCTCGCGCAGCAGCGGCCAGTTTTCGGCATCGTGATAGCGTAGAAACGCCTTGTGCAGGCGCCGCTGCTTAAGGCCCCGGGCGGAAAACACCAGGTCACCGCGGTCGCGGTGGATGCCCTTGAGCGGATTGCGCCCGCTGTGGTACATGGCGGTGGCCAGCGCCATCGGGCTGGGCAGAAAGGCTTGCACCTGATCGGCGCGGAAGCCGTTCCGTTTCAGCCACAGGGCCAGGTTGAGCATGTCTTCATCGGTAGTACCGGGATGGGCGGCGATGAAGTAGGGAATCAGGTACTGTTCCTTGCCGGCTTCCTTTGAGTAGTTCTCGAACAGTTCCTTGAAGCGCTCATAGGCGCCCATGCCCGGCTTCATCATTTTCGACAGCGGCCCGGCCTCAGTGTGTTCCGGGGCGATCTTCAGATAGCCGCCGACGTGATGGGTCACCAGTTCGCGCACATAGGCCGGATCGCGCACTGCCAGGTCATAGCGCACCCCGGAGGCGATCAGCACCTTTTTCACCCCGGGCAGTTCACGCGCCTTGCGATAAAGCTCGATCAGCGCCGAATGATCGGTGTTGAGATTTGAACAAATATCCGGGTAGACGCAGGACAGCTTGCGGCAGCTCCGCTCGATGTCGGGCGACTTGCAGGCAATGCGGTACATGTTGGCGGTCGGCCCGCCAAGATCGGAAATGACTCCGGTGAAGCCGGGTGTCTTGTCGCGGATCTCTTCGATTTCGCGCAGGATCGAGGCCTGTGAACGCGACTGGATGATGCGGCCTTCATGCTCGGTGATCGAACAGAAGGTACAGCCGCCAAAGCAGCCGCGCATGATGTTCACCGAGAAGCGGATCATCTCCCAGGCCGGAATGCGCGCGTTGCCATAGGCCGGATGCGGCGCGCGGGCATAGGGCAGGCCAAAGACCTTGTCCATTTCCGCCGTGCTCAGCGGCAGCGGCGGTGGATTCAGCCACAGTTCGCGATCGCCATGACGCTGGATCAGGGCGCGGGCATTGCCGGGGTTGGTTTCCAGATGCAGCAGGCGCGAGGCGTGCGCGTACAGCACCGGGTCATGCTTGACCTGTTCATAGGCGGGCAGGCGGATCACGGTCCTGGCGCGATCGTGGCGCACGCTGCGGCGTGGCAGCAGCGCTACCGGCGGGGCAGTTGTGGAACCTTGCGCATCCTGCGAGAACGGCTGAGGGAGAGGATTGGCCGGCGTGGCGGCATAGGGATCGGGATGCGGCTGGACCGGCCCCGGTGAGTCGATCTCGCTGGAGTCGATTTCCAGCCAGCCTTCCGGCAGGCCCCTGACCACGAACGCGGTGCCGCGCAGATCGTGCATATCACGGGGATGCTCGCCAGCGGCGACGCGATGCGCCAGCGCGACCAGGGCGCGCTCGGCATTGCCGTACAGCAGCAGATCCGCTTTTGCATCCAGCAGCACCGAGCGGCGCACCGTATCCGACCAGTAGTCGTAATGGGCGATGCGGCGCAGCGAGGCCTCGATGCCGCCGATGATGATCGGCGCGTCGGGATAGGCTTCGCGACAGCGCTGGCTGTAGACGATCACTGCGCGGTCCGGGCGTTTGCCGCCTTCGTCATTGGGGGTGTAGGCGTCGTTGTGGCGCAGCCGCCGATCCGAGGTGTAGCGGTTGACCATCGAATCCATATTGCCGGCGGTGACGCCAAAGAACAGCGCCGGCCGGCCCAGGGCGCGAAACGGTTCGGCGGAGGTCCAGTCGGGCTGGGCGAGAATGCCCACCCGAAACCCCTGCGCTTCCAGCAGGCGGCCAATGATCGCCATGCCAAAACTGGGGTGATCGACATAGGCATCGCCGGTGACCAGGATGACGTCGCAGCAATCCCAGCCCAGCGTATCCATCTCGGCGCGCGACATCGGCAGGAAGGGCGCAACGCCAAACCGCGCGGCCCAGTATTTGCGATAGGAAAACAGCGGAGTAGCGGTCTGCATGAACATCCGGGCGGCGCACGGCCGCGTATTCTGAGCGAAGAGGTCGGGAATTATAGCGCTACGGTCCGTCCGTGTCGCGCTCACTCCATACGGACGCGATACACCTCGGAGAGGGGGATCAGGCGCTGGCGTGCTGCGTCAAGGGCGTTCTGGGTCAGGGGACGCATGCCATCCTGGATCGCCTGGGCCCAGAGCTTGTCGGTGTCGACCGCCTGCAGGATGCACTGGCGCAGGGGTGGAGTGACCTGCAGGAACTCGTAGACCGCCATGCGCCCGTGAAAGCCCAGGTCATTGCAGTGGGAGCAGCCGCCGCCATGATAGAACGTTTCCGCGGCACTCAGGCCCAGGCTGCGGTGCAGCGCTTCCTGCGGGGGTTCCTCAACCAGGCAGTCGGGGCAGTTCAGGCGCACCAGACGCTGGTTGACCACGCCGAGCAGCGTGGCGTTGATCAGATAGGGCTCGATGCCCATTTCCAGCAGGCGGGTCACGGTTGCGGCGGCGCTGTTGGTGTGCAGCGTGCTCAGCACCAGATGCCCGGTCAGGGCGCTTTCAACGGCGATCTGTGCGGTTTCGCGGTCGCGGATCTCGCCGATCATGACCACATCCGGATCGTGGCGCAGCACGTTGCGCAGCACCCGGGCGAAGGTCAGGCCGGCCGCCGTATTGACCTGGACCTGCTCGATGCCGGGGACGCGGTATTCAACCGGATCCTCAACGGTGATTACGGAGACATTCTGCTGGATGATCTCCTGCAGCATGCAATACAGCGTGGTTGATTTGCCGCCGCCGGTCGGTCCGGTCACCAGAATCATGCCGCTGCTGCGCTGGATCAGTTCCCGGCAGAGATTCAGTTCATGTGGGCGAAAGCCGATGTCATCGAGGTTCTTCAGATTGGCCTGCTTATTGAGGATGCGGATGGCGACGCTTTCGCCCTCGACGGTGGGCATGATGGACAAGCGTAGATCGACGGTGTTGCCATCGCAGATGATGCGGCTTTGCCCGTCCTGGGGCAGGCGCTTGATAGCGATGTTCATGCCGCCGAGGATCTTCAGGCGGCTGATCACGCCGCGCGCGGTAGTCTTGTTGAAGCAGGAGATGTCCACCAGGGTGCCGTCGATGCGAAAAATCAGATTGGCGCCTTCCTCGGTCGGGCGGATGTGGATATCCGAGGCCCGGCGGCGAATCCCGCTCTTGAGCAGATGATTGACGAAGCGGACGATGGGCTTTTGCTGGCTCAGGCGCTCGGCCAGTTGCCGCTCCAGTTCCTGAACGGACGGACTTTCGGGCTCGAAGAGCGCATTGATCGACTGGGTGCTGCTTTCGCTGATGTCGTTCCGGTAGTAGCGGTCAATGGCAACCAGGATATCGCTGCGCGCGGCGATGACGATTTCGATAGGCTTGCCGGTGACGAAAGCCAGGGTCTGAATCGCGTCATTGTCGGTGGGGTCGTCCATGGCCACGACGATGCGCTTGCCGTCCAGCAGGGCAATCGGCAGAAGCCGATATTGCCGGGCCAGTTCTTCCGGCAGGTAGCTCAGAGCCTGGCTGTCAATATCGAAATCGGCCAGATACACGAACGGCAGCTTGAGCTTTTCCGCCAGTGCCAGATGCAAGTCTTCATCGCTGACGATGCCACGCTGTTCGAGGATTTCGCCCAGGCGCAGGGTGCGACTGCTCGGATCGAGTATGGGGATCGCTGCATCGTTCGGATTTTCGAGTTTCGGTAGCGCGGTCAGAGTCGGCAGGGTCGACGTGGCTTTCCTGTCCAGCAGATAGCTGACCAACTCGGAGAACCTGTGGACAACAAAGGCATGGGACTGCTTGATCGGTATGGCTGTTGGTGGCATGGGCGTGCAGTGGCATCAGCCGGGCGCTGCCGGTACAGCGGCAGACGTGGAGCGGGCAGCGATTTTCGCATTCGCTGCGCACATAGGCTACTGCAGGATGCACAGACGCACCCCGATGCGGGCCCTGGCAGCAGGCATGCCTGCCGCTGGATCAGACCATCACGCCTGGACTGGATCCTGAACCCCGGAATCCGTCCCGGCATCACCTGTGCCCAGGGTCACCGTCACCCGGTGCAGGCGGCCATCGTGGAACAGCGGGATGCAGGCTGCGCCGGCTGCGATCATGCCGGGCTGGCCATCGATCATCACCGCCACCACCCGGGCGGTGCAGCTTTCGGGATTGTCCACGGTAATGGCATAGCTCGCATCGCCCTCCGGCAGCCGATAGCGCAGGCTGAAGCCCGGCCAGGAGTCGGGAATGCAGGGCCGCAGGCGCAGATCGGTGCCATCGACCCGGTGCAGGCCGAGCATCGATTCCAGCGCTACGCGCAGCAGCCAGCCCGCCGAACCGGTATACCAGGTCCAGCCGCCGCGCCCGACATGCGGCGCCACGCCATAAATATCGGCAGCGATCACATAAGGCTCGACCTGATAGCGGGCTACTGCTGCCGGGTCCAGGCTGTGGCGCACCGGGCCGAGCATGGCCAGCAGTGGTGCGGCCCGTTCGCGCCGACCGAGCATGGCCAGCGCCTGCACCACCCACAGCGCGGCGTGGGTGTACTGGCCACCGTTTTCGCGCACCCCGGCCACGTAGCCCTTGATATAGCCCGGATCGTGTGGGGTATCGACAAAGGGCGGTGTCAATAGCCGGATCAGCCCATCGTCCTCAGCGATCAGATGCTCCTCAACCGCATCCAGCGCGGCCTCGGCGCGGGCCAGCGGCGCGGCCTGCGAAAGCACCGCCCAGGCCTGCGCCAGGGCATCGATCCGGCATTCGTCACTGGCTGCTGAGCCAAGCACTGCGCCATTGTCATACCAGGCGCGGCGATACCAGGCGCCATCCCAGCCCTGTTCATTGAGCGCCTTGGCCAGATGGCGGCGAAAAGCCGCGTAGCGCCGTGCCCGGTTCGGATCGCCGTGCTGGCCGCAGATCGGCACGAAAGCGCCGAGAATCGTGTACAGGAAAAAGCCCAGCCAGACGCTCTCACCGCGCCCCTCGCGGCCCACCCGGTTCATGCCATCGTTCCAATCGCCGCTGCCCATGAGCGGCAGGCCGTGCGCGCCCTGGGTCAGCGAGCGATCCAGCGCCCGGCAGCAGTGCTCATAGAAACTGGCGCTCTCATCGGCTGGTTCCGGCTGCAGAAACGCCTCGTCCTCGCCCTCGGCCAGCGCGCGCGCGCGCAGAAAGGGCACTGGTTCGCCAAACAGGCTCCAGTCACCGGTGGCATGCGCATAGAAGGCGGCCAGGTAGGGCAGCCATAGCAGGTCATCGCTGAAGCGGGTGCGGATGCCCTGGCTGAGCGGTGGGTGCCACCAGTGCAGCACATCGCCCTCGACAAACTGGTGGGCGGCATGCAGCAGCAGTTGCTGGCGGGTCAGTTGCGGGTCGTAGTAGAGCAGTGCTGCGGCATCCTGCAACTGGTCGCGAAAGCCAAAGGCACCGCCGGACTGGTAGAACGCACTGCGCGCCCACAACCGGCAGGCGAGTGTTTGGTAGGCAGCCCAGCCGTTGACCATCAGGTCCAGATCCGGTGCCGGGGTATGAATACGTACCCGGTCCAGCCAGTTCTGCCAGAAGCTTTGTGCCGCGTGCAACGCCGCTGCTGCCGCGCCCTTGGCCCGGTAATGCTCGACCAGAGCGCGCGCTTCGTCGCGGCCCTCGGTCTCGCCGAGCAGGAAGGTGGCCTCAATCGTGGCGCCCGCTGCCAGCACCAGATTGGCCTGCAGGGCCAGGCAGGGATCGGGTGCGCTGCCCAGGTGACCGCTGAGATCGTGGCCGGGCCGCAGCGCCGCCGGCTGTGCCGGACTGCCGTGCAGGCCGATGAACTCGGCGCGGTCAGCGCTGACATGCACCGGCGTGTGCTCGGGCATGGCCAGGGCGGCAAAGGCGATGCGTCCGGCGAACTCGCGATTGTGATTTTCGGCCAGCAGTGCGCCGCTCAGCGGATCGCGTTCGACCCGCAGGGCGCTGGCCTGTTCGCCGGGCAGCACGCCGAGCACCAGCCGCGCATAGGCAAACAGGGCCAGCCGGCGCGGTCGGTCGCTGGGGTTGTGCAGGCGCACCCAGGCCAGTTTGAGCGGGTCGGTGCGTGGCACGAACAGCCAGAGTTCCTGGTTCAGGCGCGGATCATGCTGGCGATAGCGGCAATAGCCAAAACCGTAGCCGATTTCAAAGCATCCGGGGCGCGGTGCTGGGCCGGGCGTGAGCGACCAGAACTCGCCGCTGTCCTCGTCGCGCAGGTACAGTGCCTCGCCATGTGGATCGAGCAGTGGATCGTTGTACCACGGGGTCAGGCGGTTCTCGCGGCTGTTCTGGCTCCAGGTGCAGCCGGCGCCGGTTTCGCTGGCCAGAAAGCCGAAATGCGGATTGGCGACCACGTGGGTCCAGGGTTGCGGCGGCAGGCCGAGGCGGCCCTGGGCATCGGTTTGCAGGCGGATGCGGTATTCGCGGCCATCAGCGCTGAAGCCGCCATAGCCGTTCCAGAATTGCAGATCATCGCCCGCTGGCGGCGGCAATGCCGGTGCGGGCGGTATTGGCGCGCGCGCTTCGGTGAGCCGCTGGCCGCTGCTGCTGAAGTCGCCCTGGGCAGTGGCGACCTGAAAGGCGGTGATGACCATGGCCGGTGCGGCATAGCGGGTGGCCAGATCCAGGGCGGTATCGCGGTCGGCGGCGGCACCGAGCAGGAAGCAGAGTTGTGCGCTGGCGCCCGGTTGCAGGGTCAGAACCCGGCGCAGGCTGATGATCGGATCGAGGACGTTGCCAACCGTACCGGTCAAGGTCTCCGCTGTCGTCAGTGCCCGGGGCAATGCCCGGCTGTAGCCACGTCCGAGGAAGCGTGCGCGGTCGGTTTCGTACTGGGGGGGATCGCTATTGATTTCGCCGGCCAGGGCATGGACCAGCCAGCAGGGTGCTTCGCCCGGCGAGCGGGGTCGCCGCCGCGCCAGCAGTGCCCGTGCCGGTGCGTTCCATTCGGTCTGTACGAACAGTTTGGAAAAGGCGGGATGAGCAGCATCGGCGGCCCAGTGGTTGAGCGCCAGTTCGGCATAGCTGGTCAGGGCGATGCGCCGGGGTGTGGCGCTGGTGTTGTGCAGGGTGATGCGGCGCAGTTCCAGTTCGGTATCCGGGGCCAGGCACAGCTCCAGGCGGGCGTCGATGCCGTCATGCAGGCAGCTCAGTTCGCTCAGTCCGTGGGCGAAGCGATAGCCGTAGCGGGCAGATGCACCGGGCGCGGGCATGGTGCCGAGTGACCAGACTGCACCGCTATCTTCGTCGCGCAGGTAGATGAAGAAGCCGTCGCTGTCCTCGGTGGGATCGGCGCTCCAGCGGGTCAGGGCTTGGCCGTTCCAGGCGGCGTAGCCGGTGCCGGCAGCGGTGAGGAAGGTGCTGTAGCGACCCTGGGTGAGCAGGTGACCGTCGGCGGCGTGCGCGTGCTGGATGATATCGGTGTGCATGGGTTGAAGCTCTCCCGGCGGACTGGAAACCTGGGCATCGTCTGTGCAAGGCCATCTGTAATTGTAGTCCGGTGGCGCGTAGTCTGAGCGGGTCAATTGCATTGAAGTCAGTCATGCAATGGATGCAGCTCTTTGTTGGTTGCATGCTGTGTCCTGCTAAAATTGGCCAGGATCATGCGCAAAAGGCGGTCAGTGCTCTTGTGACGGGGGTCGAGGGTATCGTGTTTGGGTTGTGGAGCGTCATAAAACTGAATGAAACTAATTTTTAGCATTATGTTTTATATTGTAAAAAATTCATAAAATAAGAATTTAGGAGATTCTGATGTCTGATTTGAATCAATGCCTGAAGGCGGCCCTGCTTTCACTCGTTCCCAGTGATGGCAGTTCCATTGGTAACGCTGCACTGCGCAGGGAGGCGGAAGCCCGGCTTCAGGCGGATGGGTTGAGCGTGAGCGAAGCCGATTACTGGCAGGCACATGCTGATCTGATCGCTGATGGATCGTTGCTGAAGGGGCAGGGGCGCGGCGGTTCCGTGCGCTTGGCTAAAGCGACCACTGAGGATTTCTCGCTGGTTCATCAAGTTGCTCCCGCAACGGAGCCCGTTCCGGCCAAGGTGGCGATTCCGGCCACGCTCAAGACAACGCCGCCGGCCACGAAGCGGGCAACCGATGAAGCGCTCCAGATCATCTCCTACCGCCACCAGGATAGGCGCAAGAATAATCCAGAGGTTGGCATGGTCACGCCGGCCACTGATCCGGAAGCGGGCAAAACCCGTTGGGCGTTTGATCCGCACCTCGATCCTCGTTTGCAGTTCGATTCGCAGCGCAGCCGGGTGGAAACCCTTATCGATGATGCGCTGGCCAGTGGTGATACTGAGCATATGCGGTGTGCGCTGGAAGAATTGAGGCGTCTGCAAGCGCCGTATTTGAATTGGGCGGGTAAGGCTGAGCGCACCAGTTTCGAGGTGGATACGGTCAGTCTGCATGTGCATGAGCGCATCGATCCGGCCAGTATCCTCTCTGCTGTGCGCAAGGCGATGTCAAACAGAGGGGCAGGGATAAGGGACAGCGGCGCGGAAACTGGCAAGATGCGGGCTATTCAGCCTGGCCTGTTTGATGCCCCATTCGAGAATCTACCCCTCCGTGACGCCATCGACTTTTACCGCCATGAACGCGGCTGGGCGAATCGATTGGTTGCCGGTGATTCGCTGCTAGTGATGAACAGCTTGATTCACAAGGAGAGCATGGCCGGCAAGGTG